>CAYUZG010000313.1:0-2791 GCA_964449605.1 uncultured Verrucomicrobiota bacterium
ACCCGCGCGCCCGAGCAGCCGAAGGCAGCGGATTCTCGTCGGCTCCCTGTGCCGGGAGCCCAGCCCGATCGATCACCTGAGCGGTCGGAACATGGCCCGGCTACGTCAAGCACAACCGGGCGCGATGCACATTCTTCGCGTGAGGCAACCCCAACGCTCGTAGCCAAGGACCTCGATGGGGACATGGAGATCTCGGGTCGCGTTCTGGCGCCCGACGGCCGCCCCGTCAGCGGCGCTCGCGTCTGCGGGTGTGGGTACTTCCGTGGCGAGGAAACTGGCGATGACGGGCGCTTCGTCTTGCGCTGTTCGTACGATGAGGGGTCAGAGATCGACGTCCACCACGAGGACTACCTCTCGGCCGCGTTCAGCCCGATCGAGTTCAAGCCCGACCACGCGCTCACTGGCGTCGTGATCACCCTGGGCGAGGGCGGCTTCGTCGCCGGCACGGTCACCGATGCTGCCGGCCATCCGGTTGACCATCTCTGCATTGTCTTCGAGCGGCACATCAACGGCCGCGAGCCCCAAACACCGCTGGCGCTTTCCCGCCACACCCTGTACGACCGCACGAGGACGTCGGACATCATCAGCGAGGGTTCAACCCGGGATGACGGCACATACAGGTCGCCGGCCTTGGTGGCAGGTACCTACACCGTCTGGCCTTTGATTGGCGAGCCGCTGGAATTCGACCCATGGACGGGCCGTGTCGAGATCGGCCGGACCGTGGGTGAAGTCGATTTCACAATCAGAGGCGAGTGCGCCGTCACCGGCCGGGTTCTCGACTGGGATGGAAACCCCATTCCGGATGCCCGGATCATCCTCGAGGAAGCGAGCGGGACACGAGGCATTGTCCGATCTGGCACCTCCGCGCCCGACGGCGCGTTTGCCCTCCATGCTGTGCCGTACGGATCGTACTGCCTTCGCTGCTACGCCTCGAGCGCGAGTATCGCTTCGGCGGAGGTTCAAGCCCCCGCCGACGGTGTTCTGCTCCGTGCCCGACCCTACCAGATGCTGCGGGGCCGCGTCGTGGACAGAGAGACGGGCCGGCCCGTCGAGCGCTTCGCCGTGTCACACTTGGATGGCATTCAGGAACACCCCGGCGGCGTTTTTCAGATCAGCGTGGCACCTCGGGATCGTTCGCTCTACGTCAGCGCGCCCGGCTACGCTCTTGGTTACGTCAAGGACATCCATGTCGTTTCCGGGATCGACCCTGACGAGGTTCTCGTCGAGCTTCGACGCGGCACCAGGCTCACGTGTCGGGTGACCTCGCAGACGACGGGCGAGCCGGTCGCCCAGGCTGCTGTCTCTGTCCGTCCCCAAGCCTCTCGTTCGTACAGCCTCTACAGGCTCCGCGGCACTGCCGAGACAGGGAGCGACGGCGTGTGCTCGTTTGACCATTTCCCGTCTGGCTGCTACGAGTTTCGTGTGGAGGCGGAGGGCTACCCCCCACAGTGTGTCTTAGTCGAGATTCCGGAGCATGACAGCGAGACGGCGATTGACGTGGCGCTTCGCCCGGGCGTCATTGTCCACGGACGCGTCATTGCGCAGGGCATAGGCGCGCCGATTGCGCATGCCACGGTCCGGCTTCTTGCGCCGGACCCGTCTGTTCCCCAGTGGCCGCAGACGTATCTGCCGACCGATCGGGATACCTCTCTTGCTGAAGTCGATTCCCAAACGTCCGACGAGAACGGCGTCCTTACATTCGACAACGTTCTCCCCAGCGAGTACATTCTCGAGATCAAGCCTTCCGAGACATGGCCGCCCATGCCTTGGGAGGCAGACGGCTCCGGGCGCGGGCCTCATGGTCCGCGTTTCACCTATCCGCCGCAGCGGCAAGCCATTCTTGTTGATGAACCATTTGCCGAGGAGCTGGTTGTCGAGGTGCGCCCTGGCGGGACAATCACCGGTTCCATCACCTGCCGTGACGGAACCCCAGCCGACGCGGCGGAAGTCTCCGTCAGGGCGGCGCGGAGACTTTACCACGAGGCAGACGCGCAGGGCAGCTACTCCGTTCCCGGCCTTCCCGAGGGGGAACACACCGTGTGGGTGACCCACGCCGGCTCGGAGGCCGTACGGACGGCAGTCGTTCAGCTCGGCGAGACGACACAACTGGACATCTCGATGGAGGGGTTCTCGATCTACGGCGTTGTCAACCTGGGTGGCATGCCGTGTGGGGGCGTTTACGACGGGCGTGAGGTGAGACCCGTCTTCGTGCACGCTCGGCGGATCACCGGCTCGTCACAGCGCGGGTCCGTGGTCAACCGTTCAACACTGACGGATGGCAACGGCAGCTACCGCATCAGTTGTCTCGACCCGGGCCGGTACGTGTTGACCGCCCGGTGCGCGGCCCTGGGGGACGGCCAGGACCACGTGGTGCACGAAGTCGAGATCGCCGACAGCGATGTCCAGCTCGACATCAAGATCGGCGTAGGCGTCGTGTCCGGTACCGTCTTCCTCCACAACGGGTGGCCGGCCGGCATGGCTTGCGTTGAGCTCGAGCCAGTATCCGGGATCTCCCAGTACGTATGGGAACTCCGGGACGCGTTCTCCATCCGCGGGCAACGCATGACGAACGATGACGGGACGTTCACCATCCGGAGCGTGCTGCCTGGGAGGTACCGCCTCCACGTGAGCGCGCACGGTCACGCGCCGCACGTTGCCGAAATCGTCATGCCGGCCGAAGGCGACGTCACCGGCCTGACCATCCAACTGCGACCCGAGGCGGTAGTCATCGCCGACGTCGAAACGTGCGACGGCCAGATGCCCGGCGCCGTGTGGGTCGCCGTGTGCGACG
>CAYUZG010000314.1:0-2779 GCA_964449605.1 uncultured Verrucomicrobiota bacterium
AGGCTCGCCGTCGCCCGGCAGTGCGCGGCGTACTCGACGATGATGTCGTCGAGCAGCGCCTGCTGCGTGCCGAAGAAGCTCGTCTCCGGCTCGACGAGGTACTCCAGCCCGCGGCCGTGCTCGTCATGCTTGCGGCGCGACACCTCGGCGAGGACGTCGTCGACGGCCTCGCACCACGCTCCCAGCCGGCGCATTACCGGCGCCTCCGAGCGCGCCGCCAAATCGATCGCCTCGCGCAGGCTCGCCCGGTGCAGCTCGGGCGAGTAGTAGTCGCGCCCACGCTGGTAGAGGTTGTGCGCCTCGTCGACGATCAGCACCGTGTCGTCGTAGCGCCGTTCGAGGAAGAAGCGCCGCAGGCACACGGCGGGATCGAACACGTAGTTGTAGTCGCACACGATCACGTCGGCGCCAAGCGACGCGTCGAGCGCAACCTCGAACGGGCACAGGGTCTCCTCGACCGCCCGATCAACGCAGTCCTCCGGCGTGATGATGCCGAGCGCGGCGAGGTCGTCGAGCGCCGTCGACTTGGCGAGCCGGTCGTAGTAGCCGCGCGCGAAGCGGCAGAACTCGGGATGACAGAAGTAGACGTCGTTCGCGCACATCTTCTCGCGCGCACGCAAATGCAGCGCCACGAACCCCTCGCCGGCCGCCCGCATCCGGCGCAGCGTCTCGACGACGAGGAGCTGCTGCGTCGTCTTCGACGTGAGGAAGAAGACGCGGAGGCCCTCCTGCATGGCGAGCCGCAGCGTGGGCCAAAGCGCCGCCGCCGTCTTGCCGATGCCGGTCGGCGCCGAAACAAGCAGGTGCGTGCGCGAGGCGAGCGCGGCCTCGATGCGCCGGATCATCTCGTCCTGATACGGCCGCATTGACTCGAACGGAAACGGCACCCCGGCCGCGAGCGTCGCCAGCCGCTCGTGCCACGCGCGGCGCGCCTCGTGCTCCTCGATGAGACCGCGGAGGCGCGCGGCGAGCGACTGCTCGAGCGCGGCCTCGTCGAGCTCAACGGGCACACGCCGCGTCTCGCCAGTCCGGAGCTCGACGAGCACGAGGAACCCGTCCGTCGGCTTGCCCGACTCCCGCCCGAGCAGCAGCATGTAGATCCGAAGCTGCCGCAGCCACACGCCGTAGCCGCCGGTCGCGAGCGTGTTCGCCGCGCGCTCGAGTGAATCGACGCTCTTGACCTCCTCGATCACGGTTCGGCCTTGGTGCTCGTACAGGCCGTCGATCCGCCCGTGCACCGTGACCGTCCAGCCGTCGAACGGAAAGGTATGGCGAACCGTCTGCTCGCGCCGGTAGGTCCTGTGTGTCTCGAGGCGCGCGTTCTGATGCGCCTCGTGCGCGTCGCGTCCGAGCGCGGCCCGGGCCGCCGGCATGCCCTCGGCCGAGATGCTGCCGCACAGCGCCTCGTCGCTCGCCAAGTCGCGCACGCCGAGCGAGACCGTCTTTGCCTCGTCGTCGATCCGAACCGTCATTGCTCTGCCGCACGCGTCAGCCCGAGCGCCTCTTCGAGCAGCTCGGCCAGATGCTTCACCTCGAGCTCGACGCCATCGGCCGCCAGCCGGTCGCGCAACTGCGAGACGCAGCCAGGACACTCGGTCACGACGAGCTCCGCCTGCACGCCGCGCAGCGATTCGGTCTTGCGCCGCGCGATCCGCGTCGCGAGCGCGTAGTGGTGCACGCTGAACAGCCCGGCCATCCCGCAGCAGGCGTCGGCGCCCTCGACCTCCTCGTACTGCGCCGCCGCCTTGAGGAGCCGCCGCGGCGCCTCGGCGATCTGCTGGCCGAACCGCAGGTGGCACGGGTCGTGATAAACGACGCGCGTCGGGATGCCGACCGACGGGAAATCGACGAACCGGTCCAGGAACTCGGCGAAGTCGTACACTCTCGACGAAAACGGCTCGGACTCCTCGCCGAGCAGCTCGCGGTACGCGTTCTTGAGCGTCTCGCCGCACGAGGCGCAGCCGGTCACGATCGGCGCGGAGCCCGGCATGGCGCGCATGTTGATGCGTGCCAACCGTCTCGCCTGCTCGACGTCCCCGAGCGACAACACCGGCGTGCCGCAGCAGACCTGGCCGCGCGGCACGATCACGTCAAAGCCGAAGTGGCCGAGCACGTTGACGATCGAGTCGGCCACGTGCGCGTACGCGTAATTCGTCATGCAGCCGGGGAAGAAGTAGACGGCTTGCTTGGCCCCGTCGTCGGGCTTGCGGTCCGTGCCGTGCGTCTGGAGCGCTGTCCGCTTCGACAGCTCCGGTAGTCGCCGCCCGCCCCTGAACAGCAGCGGCAGATGGCGCGTCAGGCCCTTGCCCTTCGGCAAGAAGCGCTGAAACACGACGGCCGCACGCACGAGCGTATCCATCACGCGCCGCCGTGTGAGCACCCAGCGGAACACGAGCTTGTTCCACCACGTCAGCGGGGCTACGCGCGGCATCCGGCGCTTGAGCTCCGTGAGCAGGCGGAAGTACTCGACGTCGTTCGGGCACACCGACGCGCAGCGCAAGCACCCGAGGCATGATTGCACCGCCTCGGCCATTCGAGGCGTGTACGACAACCGCTTCTCGGTGAGCGCCTCGAACAGTGCGATCCGGCCCCGCGCCACGCGCACCTCGTCGCGCGTCTCGATATACGAGGGGCAGACGGACAGGCACTTGCCGCACTTGGTGCACTTGTCGATCTCGAGCCGAATCGAGCGTGCATCCACAGTCGGCAGTCTCCTCGTCGGCGCTCGCGGCCCGGCCGACCGCTACTCGAACGACCAGGACCGCACGCGCTCGATGGC
>CAYUZG010000315.1:0-2762 GCA_964449605.1 uncultured Verrucomicrobiota bacterium
CCTGCGTCTGCCGGTTGCTGAAGTAGATCGTTCCGTCGGGGCCGACGACGGGGTCGTGGATGCCTTCGCCGCCGGGCAGTACGCGCCGCCATCGCTGCGATCCGTCCGGGCGGATGGCGACCAGCATCGTGGGCTCACAGCCGACGTAGATCGTGCCGTCAGCGGCAAGGGCCGGCGAGGCGTTGATCGGGCTGCCCGCCTCGAACGTCCACTTCAGAGTGCCCGTCGGCTCAAGGGCCAGCACGCGGCCGTCCTCGAGCCCAACGTAGATCGTTCCATCGTATTCGGCATTCTGGCCGTCCGGGCTGTAGTAGACGGCTGCGTTCGTGGTGACCGGGGCGCCTGCCTCGTAGACCCACCTCATGGTCCCGTTCGGTCTAATGGCGTAGACGCGGCCATCATCGCCGCCGATGTACATCGTTTTATTCCGCGCAAGCGCGGGCTGACGCAGGCCAACGGCCGGCTCGTCGCTCACACGGAAATCGTACTTCGCTTGCCCCGGCGTTCCGCCGAGTGCCACTCCGACGTGGCCGACGAGGACGAGCGCGATCAGGACAGGCAGAAGGCCGATTGAGAGCTTGGGCGTTTTCATCGCTGGGTTCCTCCATTGGTGTGCGGCGGCCATAGTCCTACCTGCAGGCCGACAGCCGTCGTATTATGACACCCCAGCGGACGGGGCACAGGCGGTGGCGCATGATTCGCTTCCACGCGATTCCCCAATGCCGCGGCAGATGAGGGCGGCCGGTGAGGTCGTTCAGCTCGCTCATGATGCTCCGCGCTTCTCGTATCAGGGCGTCGGCCTCTCGTGTGGGGATCCTCCGTCCGGTGAGGGCTCTGACTTGGTGAACGAACGCGCCGAGCTTGAACATGGCGGCGTTCACACGGCCTATCTCGACAGATTGCAAGGCGGACTCGAGCTTCGCGACGAGGCTTCGCGTGATGCCCGCAGGCAGCCTGAGCAAGCTGACCTGCTGGATGAGCTGGTTGATGCTTGCCTTGACGATCCAAAGGTGGTCGAGCCGCCCGCTGCGTTCGGGATCGTGGCGATACATGGGCCATGTGCTGCTCGCGGGACCCGAGGAGCCCGTGTGGAACGCAACAAGATGGGTGGCGGTGCATATGTACAGGGTGCCGTCGGGACCTATGATGGGGGACGAGTGGACCTGGCTGTGCGCGGCGAAGTCCCAGTGGAACGAGCCGTCGGGATGCACGGCGTAGAGGTGCTCGTCGAGCGAACCGAAGTAGATTGTGCCGTTCGAGTCGACGGCGGCTGAGGAGATGTACGCGCCCGGGTAGTCGCCGTCGTGCTGGAAGATCCACTTCTCCGTGGCATCAGGGTCGTGGGCAATAAGCGCGGCGCTGCCTGCAACGTAGATGGTGCCGTCGTCTCCGATGGCCGGAGAGGAGTCCACCTGTCCATACATCGGCACCACCCACCTGGCTCCGCCCCACGGGTAGAAAGCGCGGAGGTCCCAGCCGGATCCGAGATAGAGCACGCCGCCTCCCCCGATCGCCGGCGAGGTGGAGGCGGGATCCGTCAGCTTGTAGGTCCACTTCTGGGATCCGTCGGGGTTGACGGCGTAGAACCTGTTCTCCCAGAACGTGCCGAAGTAGATGGTCCCGTCCGGGCCGATGATGGGGTCTTCGACGCCGGCTATGTCGATCGTCTCGAACACCCACTTGAGGGTTCCGTTCGGGTTGATGGCGTACAGCGCCGAGGAGCGTGACCCCACGTATATTGTCCCATCCCTGGCGATGGCGGGCGCGCCGCTGACCGTGCAGCCGGCTTGAAACGTCCAGACAAGCTGGCCGGCGGGGCTGATCGCGAGAACACGCCCGTTCGACATCCCAACGTAGATCGTCCCATCGTACTGCTTATCCTCGCCGTACGGTGCCCGCCGGATGGCCGGGCATGTGACCATCATGGGTCCTGCGTCGTATACCCACTTGAGGCCACCACCGGGATTGACTGCGTAGAGCTGCCCGCTGAGGCTGGAGACGTACACGGTGCCGTCTGCGGCGAGTGCGATGTCTTTCAGGCCGAAGTCCGGGTTGGAGGCGAGGTGGGTTCCCCAGAGCGTGTGCCCAGGTTCTGTCCCGAGCGCGACGCCGACATGGGCGGCGAGAAAGAGCGTGAGCACTAGAAGTATAAGGCGTGTGGGATGTCTGCGCGTTCTCACTGTTGTGGGCCTCCATAGCTGTGTGGTTGTGCCAGCGCTCGTGCTGATCGGGTCACTGGCCATCAAACTCCATGATGAGCAACGCATCTCGTATCAGCATGCTTGCGACGTCGGGTGGGGTCTTCTTGCCTTCCAGCGCTCTGACCTCGCGGACGAAGGCGCCGAGCTTGTGGACGGCGGCGTTCGCTCGGCCCATCTCGACGGATCGCAGGGCGGATTCGAGCTTTGCCACGAGGCTTCGCTTGACGCCCTTGTGCAGGTCGATGGGGCCGAGGAGTTCGAGCAGCTTGTGTATGTCTGCCTTGATGAGCCAGGAACAGCCGAGCCGCCCGTTTCCGCGGCCGTGTCTCAGAGAAACCCCAACGTTACCGACAGTGCGAGTATTCTACCATCTCGGTGGCCGCGTGTCAAGTGCCACGTCCACCGTGGGTGCTCCGGCCACAGATTCACAGAGAGAAGCGCAGATCGAGGCCAGGAACTGGGAGTCTTCACTTAACCGCAGATTGGCACAGATTAGCGCGGATCGGCGCGGACACGCGGCCGCGCTTGTAGGGCGGCCGCCTCTGCGGACCCTGCGTGCTC
>CAYUZG010000316.1:0-2758 GCA_964449605.1 uncultured Verrucomicrobiota bacterium
AGAGCGGCCCGACCGTCGTGTCCGTCACCACCAGGCAGCGCGACCCGAGGCCGAGTTCCTTGCAGAGCTCGCCCACCCGGGCGCGTGCGCCGGGTGCGATCACGATGTCGTAGCTGCGCTCGGCCAGTTCGACGCGGACGGTCGTCATGAGTGCCACCTTCACCGGGCCGTCAGGTGGCGCGCACCCTACCACCGCCTGCACGATCCGTCAACCGCCCTCCTCCCGCCCCGCGGTTGGGGGCGCAAGCAGCGGTGTCCGGACGACAGGCCTGAACAGCGGCGGCTGTCGAACGTCATACCTGCGTGGGAAGGAGTCTCTTGACGGGAGGAACACGCATGCGGCGTCTGCTTGGCTTACTCGTTGTGCTCCTTGTCTGTCCGGTCGCTTCCGCACAGTGGCGGCCGGTGTCGGGTCCCTTCGGCGCGCTCTTCAGCTCCGGCGGGAGCGTGCCGATTGCCATCGACCCGCTCGATGCCGACAGCGTGTTTCTCGGCGGCCGCCTGTTGTGGCATTCGTCCGATGGGGGCAAGACGTGGACGTGCGTCGAGAACGTGCCCCTGCGGCCCGGGGAGAAGATCTGGTCGATCGCGATCTCGCGCGACGAGGACGGCCCGATCCTCGCGTCGGGCACTGCGCGTCTGGTCTCGAACGATCGCGGCCGGACATGGCAACGCAGCGAGTCGCCCCTCTTGCTGCACGGCTCCGTCTATGCCGGTCCAGCTGGCTCGAAGGTTTTCTGGGGTTTCGACATGAACAGGATCCGCCGTAGCGACGACAACGGCCTGACGTGTGAGACGGTGTTCGAACAGCCCAGGGGAGCGCAAAGGGAGCGGCTCGACCGTTTCGTGTCGGACCGTTTCGACGCCGGGACGATCTGCTTCGGTGTGTTCAGCGGGCCCGAGGACCGGCGCTTCCTCACCTCACGCGATGGCGGCGCAACGCTCGAGGAACTGCCGCTGCCTCACGGTGACCGGATCCTGGTGTCGATCTCGAGCGATCCGGATGATTCGGAGCTGCTCTACGTGTGCACCCGGCAGCAGGCGTGGAGCGAGGCGGAGTTCTCCTTCACGTACGACAACGGCGAGACATGGGAGCCCCTGTTCGACGCCACCATCGCCGAGGAGGCCCAGACGGAGGCGTGGGCCAAGCTCAGGCGCGTGCTGCCCGAGGCGCTCGGGTCGCCGATGCCGATGGGGCCGGACATCGGTTTCCAGCTAGACCGCGACCAGCTCGCCTGGTCGGAGGACGAGGCGGGCCGCCAGGTCGGCGTCGCTGACGGGATCGTCTGCCGGTCCGACGACTATGGGAAGACGTGGGAGCCGGCCATGGCCGGTTTGGCGGCCGCCGAGATCGAGCGAGTCGTGCTCGACCCGCGCGATCCGAAGTCGGCGTTCTGTGCTGATTCAACGCGGCTGTGGCACACGGCGGACGGCGGCGCGACGTGGCACGCGATGCCCTTCCAGATCAGACACGTCACCCAGGTCGTGTTTTCGCCCAGCGGCGAGCATGTATATGCCGCGTGCTGGCAGCGGCTGTGGCGCGGCAAGTGCGACGGCACCGACTGGGAGCAGGTCTGGGAGACCAGCGATTACACGAACTTGACAGCCGGCGTGTTCTTCTTCGAGACGGGTGACGGAGAGAAGCATGAGTCCGTCGCCGTGCTTGTGACGAGAGAGTCGCTGTTCGAGTCGCGCGACGACGGGCGCACGTGGCAGCCGGGCGGCAAGAACGTCCTTCCTGAATCGGGGTTCCTCGCTCCCTTGCGGTCCACCCAGGTGCGCACGGGCGGCCAAGACACGTGGATCGTCGTGCTGAAGCGTGGTGAAGGCGAGGGGCATCGGCTCGCCAGCACTGACCACGGCCACACGTGGGCACGGGACGGGCTCGGTGTCGGGCCGTGGTCAGTCGCCGCCGACGGTTCGATGTGGGTCGCGGGAGAGACGCTAGCGCACGCGCCGGCATCGGGCACGGGTGACGTCGTGCAGCGCGAGTGGCACCTGCCCACACCGACCGCGGTGGTGCGCGATCCGAAGGACGCCGACGTGCTCTACGTCGGATGCGAGGACGGCCGCCTCTTCCGGACGACCGACGGCGCGGAGACGTTCAGCCAACTCGACGGCGGCCCGCCCGGCGTTCCGATATGCTGGCTCGTCATCTCACCGCACGATGGCGCGCTGTGGGTCGCGACCACGGGCAACGGCGTGTGGATCCTCGACAAACCGAAGGAGCAGCCAGGGAAGCCGCTCACTGAGAGCGTCTCGCCAGGCGATCAGGACCCCGACAGGTCTGGCGATTAGACCTTCTTGATGAACCACTTCTGCCAGGCGGCGTCGCCGAGGAGGCAGACGAGGGTGACGGCGGTCGCGGCGATCAGCACGCCGAGGATGCTGGCGACGTAGTACTTCTTGCGGTCCAGGCCGAGCGCGTAGCTGGCGATCGCGCCCGTGATGACGCCCGTGCCGGGAAGCGGGATGCCGATGAAGACGGCGAGGCCCCACTCGCCGTAGCGCTCGACGCTCCGGTGGATCTTGCGCTGCGCACGCGCCACCACGCGCTCGTAGACGCGCTGGAACCACGCCCACCGGTGCCGCAGCCACTTGATGACCGTGTCGAGCAACCAGTAGAAGACAAACGCGAGCGCGATGTTGGCCGCGACGCAGATGCCGACCGTGGCCGTCCAGTGCAACGAATCCTTGTAGGCGAAGATGCCGAGCGGGATGCTGGCGCGCAGCTCGAGCGCGGGCACGAAGGTGACGC
>CAYUZG010000317.1:0-2745 GCA_964449605.1 uncultured Verrucomicrobiota bacterium
AAGACGTTGCACGACTTCTTGATCGCGGTGACGACGGTCATCTGGCCGTGCGCGTGGCGGTGGTAGCACTCCCACGTGACGTTGCCGAGGGTGAACGCGCCGGGGCAGTCGAACACCGTCTCGCCGCTGATGCGCCGTTTCTCGTCGGGAAGGTTGAGTGCCGCGAGCGCGACAATCACCTTGAAGGCTGAGCCGAGCGGGTGCTGGTCGCTGATGCAGCGGTTCCACAGCGGGCGCGAGGCGTCGGTGTTGAGGCGTCTGATCTCGGCGGCGGCTTCGGGTGACCTCGGGATGGCGAACACGTTCGGGTCGAAACTCGGCGTGCTCGCGAGCACGAGGATGTCGCCGGTGCGGGGGTCCATCGCGACAAGCGCGCCGCGCCGGTCGCCAAGGATCTCGTGGGCCCGGCGCTGGAGCTCGGCGTCGAGCGTGGTGTAGACGTCGCTGCCCGGCACGGGCTCGTGTTCGACATCGAGGACGCGCCGCCGGCGGCCGAGGTTGTCCACCTCGACGGTGATCCATCCTTTGCGTCCCTGCAGCTCGTGCTCGAACGTGCTCTCGAGTCCGGCGAGGCCGACCACGTCGCGGCCGTCGTAGTCGAGCGTGGGCCACTTCGCCCTGAGCTCGTCGAGCGCCTCCCGGCTCGGCACGAGGCCTGTGTAGCCGAGCGCCTGGGCTGCGAGCTCGCCGTGTGGGTAGCGGCGCGCGAAGTTCGTCAGGGGCATGAGGCCGGGTGTGACCGGTTCGAGCACCTTGAGCTTGGCGTACTGCTCGAACGTAATGTCGCGCTTGATCTCGACGGGGACGTGGCGGAGCACGTTCCTTGGGTCGAGCCGGTCGCGGATCGACTCCTCGGGCATGCCGAGCACGTCACGGAGTGCGGCGATGACGCGGTCTTTGTCGGCACCGTGCTCGATCTTGCCGTAGTCGACGCACGCGTCGAGGCGTGCGCGGTTGTCGGCGAGCAGACGCCCGGTGCGGTCGAAGATCCGGCCGCGCGCGGGCCGCACCTTGACCGTCCGCTCGCGGTTGCGCAGGGCGAGCGCGCGATAGCGCCCGGCGTGTACGACCTGCAGCGACCAGAGCCGCAGCGCGAGGAGCACGAAGCAGACCGTCAGCACGACGAGAAGAATGCGCGGCCGTCCGGTGAGCCCTGGTCGTGGACGCGGCTCAATCATGGCGCGTGTACAACCTCGGGTGACGCTCCATCCGGCCCAGCACGAACAGCCCGACTGCGGCCGTGGCGACCGCGCTCGGCAAGAGCGCGCGCGGCAGCATCATGATGGGGCTGTACGCGTTGCCGTGGAGGCGCAGCACGTAGTAGATCACGACGGCGCAGATCGCCGCTCCCGCGAGCACGACGAGCACGCGCATGACGAGAGCGCCTCGGAACAACGCCTCGTGCAAGCCGCCGACGACGAACCCGACCGCCCCGTAGCCGAGCGCGCACACGCCGAGCGATCCGCCGCCGAGCAGATCGGTGGCCAGGCCGGCGATCACGCCGAGCAGGAAGCCGCGTTGCTCGTCGACGCGCAGCGCGATGCCGATCAGCACGATGAGGCATAGATCAACGCGCACCGTGCGGAACGCCGGAACGAGGTGCGCGAGCGCCGCCTGCGCCAGCGCGCACAAGACGAAGACGAGGAACGCCTGCCACAGTCTCATTGGTCGATCACCACAAGGACTTCGCTCAGGCGGTCCGCCTCGGCGGGCCGCTCGAGTACGACCGTCTGCCACCCTTCCTGCTCGCCGCGCACGGTGGCCACCGTGCCGAGCTCGAACCCCTCGACGAAGCGGAGCTCGGTCACCTCGTTGTCGGTTGTCGCGCGCCACGTCACGATGCGGTCGCCGACCTGCACCGCGGGCTCGTCGGCCAGGTACTTGAACAGCAGCGTCCGCTTGCCCGTCGTCTCAACGAGGCCGCGCGTGGCACGCCCGACGACAGTGGCCGGGATGGTGCTTCGGGCGTCGAGCACGAGCATCACCCGGCTCCAGCCCGGGCCGACCTCCTCGACGCGCCCGACGTACCAGCGGCCGCGCACCACGGGCATCCCCGGGCGCACGCCGCGGCCGCTGCCAGCGTCGATCACAGCCGTGTCGTACCAGCTCGTCGGGTCGCGGCCGATCACGCGCGCCGGCAGCAGCGTGAGCTCGAGGGCCGCGAGCGCCTCGAGCTGAGCCGACGTGGCGCGGAGCGATTCGAGCTCGGCCTGGAGCGCGGCGCGTTCGGCCTCGAGCTGTTCAACCTCGCGCTTCAGTTCATCGCGTTCGGTTGCGACGCCGCGCCCGATGATGGCGTCCCCGACGCGGCCGAACCATCGGCCGACCGCGGCGAGCCCGCGCAGGACGGGCTGCACGACGGTCATCACCGGCTGGCGCACGCGGCGCGAGATGGGCAGGTCGAGGCTCAGCAACACGAACAGCGCCACAAGCACGGCAAGCGCTGCAAGCGTGCGTCGTCGACGGAAAAAGGCGGTCGCCATAGAGCCGTGGTCCGCTACAGTTCGTCGTTGTCCTTGAAGCTATAGTATTCGGCGTCGCCGACGATGACGTGGTCGAGCAGCCGGATGCCGACCAGTTCGCCGGCTTCCTTGATGCGGCGCGTCGTCTCGCGATCCACGCTCGAGGGCCGGCAGTCGCCCGTCGGATGATTATGACAGACAATCACGGCGGCGCAACTGGCGCGGATGGCGCTCCGGAACACCTCGCGCGGGTGCACGAGGCTCGCGTCGAGCGTGCCGATCG
>CAYUZG010000318.1:0-2744 GCA_964449605.1 uncultured Verrucomicrobiota bacterium
GAGAGCCGTAGGCTCATACTCGGTTGGCCGGAGGTTCGAGTCTTCCCTGACCCACCACCTCTTTGCGGGCCTACTCGCCAGCCGCTTCGTACAGCGTCTCGAAGTAGCGCTTCGCGGCACTGGGGCCTTCCAGGTCGGGGTGTGGGCCCGGGAAAAGCTTCTCGAGGCTGACACACGCGGCGCCGGCCAGGTTGAGCGAAGCGGCGTCGAGTGACTCGATCAGGTTGGGAATCGCGGGGCGGTATCCGAACTCGCCGAACAAGGCCGCGGTTTCCGCCCATTCCGCCGAAGAGACAGGGTAATCGCCGTAGTGCTCGTTCAAGATGCGCAGGGCTTCCGTGTCGTCGCGCTCGGCCCGGTACTGCAGGCAGTACCAGGCGACTCGGTCCTCGCCATCCGTGGGATGCTTCTCGAACGCTGCCAGAACGGCCGGATCGTCGAACCGGCGCACGACTTCCGCCACAGACTTCTGCTGGAATGCGTCAACCGGATGGGCGAACGCTTCCAGCAGAAGCGGAAGATCGTCGGCGCGCGTGCTGAGCTCGTCCTGGATCTCCCAGCGCGCCTCGGCCTCACCCGTATGCTCGTAGTGCCAGTTCACGTACTCGAGCGTGAGATACGCGAGCAGCTCCTCGGTCGAGTACTCGGAAAGGCGGGCCCATTCGATAGGCCTCGGCGCTGAAGCGTCGTCGCGTTGCACCGGCTGCGATCGCCCACAGCCGCAATCGGCGAGAACCCCGCCCAGAACAACCAGACCCAGAAACAGGAACGACAGCCTTGCCGGTCTCATCGCCCACCTCCGGCTCTTGATCATGTGCTCCTCTGCAGAACCCAACGTCGGCGTCCGTTGCGGTCGCGTCCTGCTAGGGTAGCACACAGCGGCGCGCCTTTTCAATGTTGTGTCTGGCCGTCAGATCGTGTCCAGGCATTCGCGCCGGGCCGCCGAGACGGCGGAAGTGCGCTATAATGACGGCATACGGTGCCGCGCGCCCGATCTGCACACGGCTGGACGCATCCGCCATGCGCAAGGCAAGACCGGACAGCCTCGTGACCATCGCCAGGTACTGGGACGTGGCCGATGCCGACCTCGCGAAGGCGATCCTGGCAATGGAAGGCGTCGACGCCGTGCTTGCCGACGTTCACTCGCGCGCGATGATCCCGCTGCCCGAGGTAAGGCTCCAGGTGCGGCAGGTTGATGCCCCGAGGGCGCTCGAGATTCTGCGCGCGGGCTCCGAGGAGCACACCGGCGTGAGCGGCGGCCTCGAACGATTCCCCCAATGCCCCAACTGCGCCTCGTACGAGCTGACCCGGAGCGCGCTGCCGCGCCTCGTTGCGGTCGTGTCGTGGCTTCTCCTTGGCATCCCGCTGCTGTTTATGACGAGGCGCTGGCGCTGCAGGAGCTGTGGGCACGAATGGAAGGCGTAGGCGGTGCCGGCCCAGATGAGTCTGTGACGGTCACCGCTTTCTGGGACGTCTTCGTCAGGTTCTCCGCATAACGAAACGGCGGGCGTGACCCGTCAGGCCGCGCCCGCCGCCGTATCTGTCTATCCGTTGACCCGCCTACCAATCGTTGGGCGGGTTGGCGTACCAGGTCGGCATCGTCAAGTAGTCCCCGGTGTCCGGCAGGCCCCGGCGAATAAGGCAGTACGCCTGGCCGCACGCCACCGAAGGATTGACCGGCACACCGGCATCCCAGATGTCATACCAGTACCCGCCTGTGCCGTCGTACTTGTAGGTCCTCCAAACCGGCGTGCCCAACGGCAGGATGCGCACCAGGTTGTCGTCGTTCCACGGCGTGACCGCATCGCGCAGGCCCAACTCCTCGACCGTCGTGGCGCGCGGCAGCGAGTAGGCCAGCCAGTGGTCGGACGCACCGAAGTTCGCCTTGCCCACGAACGCCGACAACGCCGTCTCCGGCACGTAGCCGGTCAACCGCAGCGTCAGCGTCCCGGGAAGCCCACCGCCGACATACACCATGTAGCCCTGGCACGCCTCGATCTCGAACGCCGAGCCCAATAGCACCGACCAGGTCTGCGTGCTCTGGCTGTACTGCATCCGCTCCATCAGTCCGCTCTCGTGGATGAAGCGCGTCACGTACGGCCCGTTCCGGTTGATCTGCGTCGAGAAGACGTCTTGCACGCTGGCATGATCGGCGTCGGGCACCAGCGGCGTGCCGATGTGGAAGTCGCTGACCCCGAAGATGATCGCCAGGTCGAGCTCGAACACGCCCGCCGTCTGCCAACTCGTCTCGGTCTCGTCGGCCCGCTTGACGCGGTAGAAACGGAAGTCGCTCGACAGCGGGTTGGTCACCAGATCGTCGGTCACCGTCGTGAGCCCACCGGTCGCGCCCACCGACGGCCGGTCCGACCACGTCAGCGAGTCGCTGTACTCGGCCGCATCGGCCACCTGGAGCACGTAGCTGGTGCCCGCCTCGGAGGTGAACGTGACCACCACCGACGTGGTGGCATGGTTGTAGTAGACGTCGGTGATCCACAGCGGGTACTCGGCATGATAGCCCATGTCGACGGTGCCGGCGTCGTCAACCCCGTCCGTGCGCGTCGTGCGATCGCCGAGGCCGAGGTTGGCCGCCGTGTCACTGCCCGTGTCAACACACGGGCTGTCGCTCCCCTGCCCCGCGGCCGTCTGGCTCAAGTAGTAGCCGTGCAAGAGGCCGGCGACAAACAGCGGGTCGGCGTTGATGTCACTCCCGTCGATGTCAAGCGTGCAGCCGGACTCGACGTGTG
>CAYUZG010000319.1:0-2743 GCA_964449605.1 uncultured Verrucomicrobiota bacterium
ACGTCGTCGACCCAGCCGTGCAGCGTCAGGTTCTCGAGGCCGAGCGCGTCGATCGCATGCTCGACGTAGAGCCGGAGCCGCTCGTCCTGGAAGCTGCCGGCGACGTGAAACTCGTAATCGCGCAGTCGGGCGGCCGCAGCGATGAGCAGCGGCACGTTCTTCTTGTGGTTCAGGAAACCGACCCACGCGATGCGGCGGCCGGGCTCACGGTCCCGGTACGCGAATCGTTCGAGGTCCACGCCGTCGAGAATCGTCGACACAGTAGGCCCGTCGAACGGCCCGAACTTCTCCTCGGCCAGCCGGCGCACGTGCGGCGCGACGAAGACGAGATGATCGACGTTGGCCCAGTTTACCTGTGCCGGCGCATTGGTGAAGAACTCGTAGCTGCGGAAGCACACGACGAGGCGCGCGTCCCAGCGCACCTGGCTCGCGAGCACCGCGTTATCGTCGCACCAGTCGAACCAGACCACGTCGGCCCACTTGAGGTATTGCGGCAGGAACGCGTCGATCCGCTCGACGTTGTAACGTTCGCTCATATGGCTTTCGAGCTCGCGCGTGAACTGGCCCGTCGCGTCGACGATGAGGAAGTTGCGCCGCCCCGTGTTCGTCGTCGGGACCGCGCGCGCCTCGATAATCCTGTCGGCCCAGCGCGGCATGAAGGACTCGACCTGCTCACGGAATCGCTGCGGGACGTTGTCGAACCGCAGGAGTTGCTCGCCGGCGAGGATCGCCTTGTACGGCTCGCCTGCGCGCTCGTAGAGCTCGCACAGCTTGTGGTACGGGAGCCACGTGTAGAAATCCTCGCTGAAGAAGATGCCCGAAAGCGGCAGTTGGCGGTCGCAGGCGAGCTTGAACCAGTGCTCGGCCTCGGCGTAACTCGTCGTTGACGAGTCCTCGTCGGCAAGCGCCATCTCGCCGAGCGAAACGTAGCACTCGGCCAGGTCCCAGCGTTCGCGCGTGCCGCGCAGAAACGCCTCGCGCGCCGCGTCGTGCTCGCCGAGCAGGTAGCGGCACCGCCCGAGATGCCAGAGCACCTTGTAGCGCTCCTCGGGATGCACGCTCACGTCGAGGTAGCGCTCGTAGTAGCCGATCGCCTCGGCGTACTCGCCGGCCTCGTGTGCGTGCAGCCCCAGGTAGTAGAGCGCCTTCGTGTCGGTGGGGTCCGCGTCGAGCCGCTCGCGCATCCGGCGCGGCACCATCTCGTTGCGTGCCCGCGTGCGCGCGTCGCGATTGCTGTGCGTGCGAACGTGCTCGATAACGATGTCGGCCAGCCCGATCGTCTTCTCCTTGTCGACGACGAGCTCGTTGTGCACCGCGCCGTCGTACCGAATCCGCCCGTCGTTGCGGAACAACCGGAGCTGGATGCCGACGTGGCTGTGGTCCTCGGGCTGGAGCCGGAGCCGGAAGCCGACCGCTTCGGTCTCCTTGGGAAGGATCCCCATCATGGTGCGAAAACGCTCGATGCTCTCGCCCGAGAGCAGCTCGTGCCCGTCGAGCTGGAGCACCCAGTCGGCCGTGCAGCGCTCGAGCGCCTCGTTGCGCGCCGCCGAGAAATCATCCGTCCATGTGAACCGGAACACCTCGAACCGTTTCTGCCCGCTGAACTCATTCTCGAGTTCGGTCACGATGGCTTCCGATTCATCGGCAGTGCGGTCGTCGATGCCGACGACCACCTCGTCGACGACCGGCAGCGCGCTGCGGATTGCGCGTTCGAGCGTCGCCGCCTCGTCCTTCACGATCATGCACAGGGCAACTGAAGCCTGGCCGCCACTTGCTGCCCGCTCCGCTTTCTCTTTGGTCTTCTTCACGTACCTCTCCTGTCCCACGCGACGCCGCGCGTTGTAGGGCGGGCGCCCCTGCGCCCGCCGCCGCCACGCCTGGACGACGTCACACTTGGCTGGGGTGAAAGAGCGGCGGGGCCGGAGGCCCCGCCGTGCATCGCCCTTGCCTGTCAGCGACGTATCCGTCAACGTTACGTCGCTTCCACTTTGATCCACTGCGCCAGCGCCGTCGACGAATACAGCGCCGCGCCCGCGATCAGCCGCAGCCGGCGGAACATCGCGTCCCGGTCCTGGTCGTACATCGACGGCGACACCTCGAGCAGGCGCCCGACCTTCGCCGGAATGAAGCCGGTGAGGCCGACCGCCTCGCCGAAGCAGCCGGCCGTGATCCGCGTCACCCCGCTCAGGCCGCCCGTCGTTTCCGTGCCGATGTAGTCGTTCACGAAGATCGGCACGCCGTTGAACCCGTTCACCGTCAGCGACCCTTGCTTGCCCGTGATCGGGTCGAGGAAGCCGAGCGTGATATTGTCCACCTCGCCCGCCGTGCTGCGCACCAGCGACCGGTACGCGCGCAGCATGGCCGAGTTCATCATCATGAAGTCGACCTGCCCGTCCTTGGCCGTCACCTTCGCCATGAGCTGCTCGAGCCCGTCGAACGTGATCGACGACGCCGTCGTCGTCGCGATATCGAGCACCTGGCCCGCCTCGACCAGCGAGTTGATCCCCGTGATCTGGCCGCCCGTACCGTCGCCCGTGATCAGCCCTTGCTTCCAGAGCCGGCCGATCGCGCGCGACTTCTCCTCGACCTGCGCCCGCATCTGGTCCGTGCGCTCGCTCATCGTCAGCTCTTCGAGCGCGTCCACCTCCGCGTCGGCCACGATCCGGCCGAACGACGCCGCCACTTGCGTAATCGACGCCGGCGTCTTCGACACCGTATCGCCCACGTCGATCCACTTCGCCGT
>CAYUZG010000320.1:0-2722 GCA_964449605.1 uncultured Verrucomicrobiota bacterium
GAGACCCACCAGGGCGCAACGTCTCGCCCTGAGAGATGCGGCCTAGTCGGTGGGCCTGATGAGCACCTTGGCGGCGTCCTGGGCCGCCTCAATGGCAGCGGCCGTCTCGTCGAGCGGGAACGTCCGCTCGATGAGCGGGGCGAAATCCGGCGTGTACTTGGTGAGGAACAGAATCGCCTTGTCGAACGGGCCACAGCGCGAGCCCTGGACGGTGATCTCGTCAACAACGAGCTTCGTGGTGTCGACACCGCCGGACGGGATGCCGCACGTCGTCTTCAGGGCGATGGTGCCGCGCGGCCGCACGAGGCGCATGGCCCGATCAAAGCCTTCAGGCGCACCGGTCGCCTCGACGACGAGATCGGCGCCAAGGCCGGTGGTCGCGTCCGAGACGGCGGCGTCGAGGCCCTGGTCGTCGGGCGCGAAGGCCGCGGCCGCGCCGAAGTCGAGCGCCCGCTTCCGGCTTTTCTCGGAGCGGGCGACGGCGATCACGTTCGCGCCGAGCTGGCTTGCCACCCATGTCGCGAGCGTGCCAAGACGGCCGACGCCGAGGACGACGACGCAGCTCCCTTCGGCGAACGGTGAGAGCTCGAACGTGCGGACGGCGGCCGCGAGCGGCTCGATGAAGATCGCCGTCTCATCGCTCACCTCCTCGGGAAGCGGATGAACCGAGCCTTCCGGCACGGGGACGTGCGTGGCGAACGCGCCCTGCGCACGGTCAATGCCGAGAACCGACCGCCTCGTGCAGTGGTTCGGCCGACCGGCCCGGCATGCCGCGCACGGATCGGCGCTGCGCCACGCGAGGCACGTGTTGTTGATCTCGCACACGACACGCTTGCCGATGAGATCCGCAGGCGCGCCCTCGCCTACCTCGGTCACGTCGCCGCAGAACTCGTGACCGAGCACAATCGGCAGCGGGACCTGGTAGTCGCCCGTGTAGATCGCGACGTCCGTCCCGCACACGCCGGCTGCGCGCACCTGCACGAGCACCTCGTGCGGCCGCAGCGGCGTCTCAGGCCAACTGCGCAGGCGGATTGTGCGCGGTGCGACGAGCTCGGCGGCTTTCGTCTGTCCCACTTGGCTCCTCCCGACGCTGGCGCCACTTCTCAGCCGCTGGAAAAATGGGGACAGGCAACTGGCTGCAGAGGTTTTTCAGAGTGACTGCCGCTCAAGACAGGTGCCTGTCCCCATTTTTCCTGGCCCCTCCCGACGGCGCTTTCTCTAGCGCTATTTCTCAGCCGCCATCTCGTCCAGGAAGCGCTGGATGTGGGTCACGAGCTCGCCGCCGACGGGGGCGCGGATCTGCTGGAGCGTGTCGCGGTTGCGGAGCGTGACGGTGTTGTCGTCGAGCGTCTGGTGGTCGATGGTGACGCAGCACGGCGTGCCGATCTCGTCCTGGCGCCGGTAGCGGCGGCCGATGTTGCCGATGTCATCGTAGAAGACGGTGAAGTGCGACTTGAGCGACTGCTGCACCTCGCGCGCCTTCTCGGGCAGGCCGTCCTTGCGCATGAGGGGGAAGATGCCGACCTTGATCGGCGCGACGACGGGGCTCAGGCGCAGGACGGTCCGCTTGGGGTCGTCCTCCTCGGCGTAGGCGTCGCAGAGCAGGACGAGGAGCGTACGCGTGCAGCCGGCGGAGGTCTCGACGACGTGCGGGATGTAGCGCTCCTTGGTCAGATCGTCGAAGTACTCCATCTTCTTGCCGCTGAACTGGGCGTGGCGCGACAGGTCGTAGTTGCCGCGGTCGTGGATGCCCTCGAGCTCCTTCCAGCCGAACGGGTATTCATATTCAATGTCGCACGCCCAGGCGGCATAGTGGGCCAGCTCATCCGGCTCGTGCTGGCGGAACCGGAGCTTCTCGTGCCGGACGCCGATCGACACGTACCACTTGAAGCGCTCGTCGCGCCAGTACTCGAGCCACTCGCGCTTCTTGGCCGGGTCGGGCGAGACGTAGAACTCCATCTCCATCTGCTCGAACTCGCGGCTGCGGAACGTGAAGTTACGGGGCGTGACTTCGTTGCGGAAGGCTGTCCCGATCTGCGCAATTCCGAATGGGATACGCTGCCGGGAGTCATTCAACACATTAAGGAACTGGTAGAAGAGCGCCTGGCACGTCTCGGGCCGCAGATACGCGACCGTCTGGCTGCTCTCGACCGCCCCGATGCGCGTGGCGAGCATCAGGTTGAACTGGCGCGGCTCGGTCAGCGTGCCCGGCGTCTTCGTGTCGGGCCCGACGATGCGCGGGTAGAGGTCCAATGAGATGTGTGTCAGCGGCTCGACGGTGCAGTCGTCCGGGTTGAACGCGCCCTTGGTCATCTTGCTCGTTTTCTTGGCGATCGACTCGGGGTCGCCCTCGGGGAAGGCGAACAGGAACTTCTTCCCGTCGTCGTCCTTGGGCACGTAGACCATGATCTGGTCGAGCCGGTAGCGGGCCTTCGACTCGCGGCAGTCGACCATCGGGTCGTGGAAGCCCTCGACGTGGCCGCTCGCCTCCCACACGCGCGGGTGCGCGATGATGGCCGCGTCCATGCCGACCACGTCCTCGCGCTCCTGGACCATGTTCTTCCACCAGGCGGCCTTGATGTTGTTCTTGAGCTCGACGCCCATCGGCCCGTAGTCCCAGAAGCCCTGGAACCCGCCATAGATCTCGCTCGATGGGTAGATGAACCCCCGCCGCTTACACAGCGACGCCAACTTCTCCATCACATCCGAAGCCACCAGGCCG
>CAYUZG010000321.1:0-2720 GCA_964449605.1 uncultured Verrucomicrobiota bacterium
CCAGGGAGATGGAGCAGGAAGGGCTCGCCTTCTACAAGGCGGTCGCCAAGGCGGTCACCGACCCCGACGTGAAGGCGATGTTCCTGAAGCTCGCCTCCGACGAGGTCCGGCACGTGCGCGACATCGAACGGCTCGAAGAGCACGCCGACGAGTATTTCCCGTCAGAACACGACTCGCTCGTGGCGCAGTACGTGCAGGGGCTCGTCGACACGAAGGTCTTCCCGCCGCTGTCGGAGGTGCCGAAGATCGTCGCCGGCACCAAAGGTGTCGCCAACGCGATCGACGTCGGCATCGGCGCCGAGAAGCGCTCGATGGACTTCTACGCCAAGACGGCGGCCGAGGCCGAGAGCGCGGACGCGATCGAGACGCTCACGCGTCTCCGGGCCGAAGAGGAACGGCATTTGAAGCTGCTGACCGAGCTGAGACGCAACTTCGCCTAGGGACCGTAGCGAGAGGAGCTCACGGTGGGCCGCGAGCTGATCCGCACAACGATCCAGATCGAGTATCAGGGCCGCGACGCGGGCGTCTGCCACGCCGTCGTGATCGAAGGACACGAGGTGTCGCCCCCGCGGCCAGGACTGAACACACACGTGCTCGAGGCGCGCGGGAACTACCTGGGCGACGAGTACGTTGTGCGTTCGAACACGGGCGGCATCGAGGGCGCCCTCAACGAGCTGAAAACGCATATCGAATCGACGCTGTAGGAGCCGGTGGTCGGGAGTTCATCTCTCGCAGAGGCGCAGAGCTCGCAGAGTGCAGAAGCTCCCGTCTCTGCGGGCTCTGCGCCTCTGCGAGAGACAGTCCGAGCACCTCGATGGTGCGTGGAGAGCAAGCCGTGGACCAAGACAGGATCATCTACCTCGACAATAACGCCACGACGATGGTCGCGCCTGAAGTGCTTGGGGCGATGCAGCCGTTCTTCTGCGAGCGGTACGGCAACGCCTCGAGCATGCACCGCTTCGGCGGCGACGTGCGGCACGACATCGACGAGGCGCGAGCGAACGTGGCCCACCTGATCGGCGCGACGCCCGAGGAGATCGTCTTCACAAGCTGCGGCACCGAGAGCGACAACACCGCCGTCGTCGGCACGCTGCGCGCCAACCCCGACAAGCGCCACATCGTCACGAGCAAGGTCGAGCACCCGGCGATCCGCGGCCTGTGCCAGTACCTGACGCGGGAGCGCTACGAGGTCACCGAGGTGCCCGTGAACCGCCAGGGCGAGCTCGACCTCGATTTCCTCGCCGACTCGATCCGGCCCGACACGGCGCTCGTCAGCGTCATGTGGGCCAACAACGAGACCGGCGTCATCTTCCCCGTCGGGGAAGTCGCCGAGATCGCGCACGCCAACGGCGTCGTCTTCCACACCGACGCCGTGCAGGCCGTCGGCAGGATCCCCATCAACCTGGCCGAGACGCCCGTCGACCTGCTGAGCCTGTCGGGCCACAAGATACATGCGCCCAAGGGCATCGGCGTGCTCTACGTGCGGCGCGGCACCAAGTTTGCCCCGTTCATCATCGGCGGCCACCAGGAACGCAACCGGCGCGGCGGGACAGAGAACACCGCCTCGATCGTCGGCCTCGGCAAGGCGGCCGAGCTCGCGGCCGAGCGCATCGTCGACGAGAACACGCGGGTCAAAACGCTGCGCGACACGCTCGAAGAGCGCATCCTCGCGAGTGCGCCCGACTGCTTCGTCAACGGCGCTCGTGACGAGCGCTTGCCGAACACGTCGAACATCAGCTTCGAGTACGTCGAGGGCGAGGCCATCCTGCTCAAGCTCGACCAGCTCGGCGTCTGCGCCTCGTCCGGTTCGGCGTGCACGTCGGGCTCGCTCGAGCCGAGCCACGTGATGCGTGCGATGGGCGTGCCGTTCACGGCCGCGCACGGCTCGATCCGGTTCAGCTTGAGCGTCTACAACACCGAGGAGGAAATCAGCTTCGTCGCCGACCACGTGCCCGACATCATCACCGAGCTGCGCGCGATCTCGCCCTACGGCCGAAAATAGACAACGACTTCTCCTTTGGCATGATCAAGACGATCAAGATATGCGGCGACCCGGTCCTGCGGCGTAAGAGCGACCCGGTCGAAAAGGTTGACGGCTCCGTCCGCAACCTCGTCGACGACATGTTCGACACGATGTACCACGACCGCGGCGTCGGCCTGGCCGCCGTGCAGATCGGCGTGCCGCTGCGGCTGTTCCTCGTCGACACCTCGCAGCACGGCGGCGGCCGCCTCGTGCTGATCAACCCGAAGATCACGTTCCGCGAGGGCGTGCAGGTCGGCGAGGAAGGCTGCCTGAGCGTCCCCGGCCTCGTCGGCGAGGTGACACGCGCCTACCGGGTCGGCTTCGAGGCGACCGGCCTCGACGGCGAGCCGATCACGGGCGAGGCGACCGACCTGACGGCCCGCGCCCTCCAGCACGAGAACGACCACACCGACGGCATCCTGTTCATCGACCGGCTCACCGACGAGCAGCGCGCGGCGATCGCCAAGCAGCTCAAGCGCTTCAAGAAGCAATGGAAACGCATGGAGCGCGGCGAGGTGGGCATCGAGACGATCGTCGACGACCTTGACAGGCCGCCCGACCTCTAGGATCTCACCTATGTCGTGCTACTTCCGCATCCTCAAGGACGTCTTCGACGCCGCCGGCATCGAGATCACGAAGGAAAACCGCAAGGCCGTCGACCTCGCCATCCACGAACTGCTCGGCCTCGCCACAAAGC
>CAYUZG010000322.1:0-2718 GCA_964449605.1 uncultured Verrucomicrobiota bacterium
GCGCCCGTGCGCCAAGCCCGCGCAGCGGGCGACATGTTGTAGCCACGGGCGTCAGCCCGTGGGGAGCGAAGGGAAGAACAAAACAGAGCCCCCGCAGGGGGCGGCATATGCAGCGCCGTCTTGCCGCATGTCGTCCCCTGCGGGGCCTTGTGCGTTTCTCGTCGTGCCCAACGTCCATGGCCTCACGCCGATGCCGAAGAAGCTCTATGGAAGCCCTTCGGGCTATTGCTCTATTCGTTCTGGCCCGGTAACCCAGGGCGTTGCCCTGGGCTATCCTATGAAGCCCCTTCGGGGCATCCGCGGAACGTCGCCCACCGGCGCTGCGCTGGGCTATCCTATGAAGCCCCTGCGGGGCATGCGCGAAGAGCCCGATGCGCCGCTTTGTCAGCGCCCACCCACGACCGGGGTTACCGGCCGGCGGGTTCGGGGGGTTTGGTGCCCGGCTTGCCTTCGAGGGGGTTGTTGAACACGCGCCAGGTCGGGTAGGCAAAGTCGATGTCGTCCTGTGCCGCGAACTCGCGCAGGATGGCTTCCCACATCTTGTCCGCCGAGCTGCGCCGGTTCCTGGGCAAGCAGAGGTAGCGGACGGTCAGGGTGACGCCGTTCTCGGCCACCGAGGTCCACACGATCGGTGTCAGGTGCCGGAAGAAGATCATGTACTTCTGGCTCGCCCGGCGGATCTGCTGCGCGGCGTGCTCGCTCTTGACGGCGGAGAACTCGTTCGCGACGCGGGTGAGGATCTCCTTGCCCTTTTCCCAGTTGCTCTCGAACGTGACCGTCACGGGCAGCTCGTTCCAGATGAAGTTGAAGCCCTTGGTGTAGTTGCACGTGGCATACTTGAACAGCCAGCCGTTCGGCACGTGCAGCAGGCGGCCCGTGCTCTGGTCGGCATCGACCCACTTGCCGATCTCGACGAGCGTGAACTGGAACAGGCTCACGTCGATCACGTCGCCCGCGTGCTCGCCGATCTGGATGCGGTCGCCAACGACGAACGGCTTGCGCACCGTCAGGTAGAGCCATCCGGCGAGGTTGCCCAGCGGGTCCTGGAGCGCAATAGCAAGGCCGGCGGAGACGAGACCGAGGTACGTGACGATGCCGGTGACGCCCCCAAGCCAAATGCGGATGAGCGCGATGAGCACCACGAGCCCGAGCAGGTAGTTGATCGTCTTGGTCGCCACATAGCGCTTTGTAACGTCCTGGATCCGGTGGCCGGCCAGGCTGGCCAGCAGGCCGCGCACCGCCAGATAGCCGACGACCACGACGACGCTCGCCAGCAGCGCGTGGAACGTGCGTGGCCCGATGCCGAGCGAGGACTCGATGAACGTCTCGACTGCGGTCCAGTTGCCCGACTCGCCGAGCCAGATGCCGGCGATCGCAGCGAGACCGATCAGACCAAGCAAGAAAACCAGACGCCGCATGACGGCCGACCGGCCCTCGGCATCGGGGATGCGCCTCCGGACAAGCCAGCGCAGGACGAGATAAACGGCCGCAAGCGCCGCGAGCACGCCGAGCGTCCACCCGCCCTGAGCCACCGTCCCCGCGACAGGCGCCAGCGCAGCACGTGCGATCCTGCTCGATGGCTCGACCATTCCGTTTACCTTCGTCACGGGGCCTGCGTATCAGCACGCCACCCGAGTCGAGATGTCGCGCAATGTCCCCTGTCTCAGCCGGCCGCCTTGCGCGCCGCGGCAATCGTTCCGAGCGCGAGCGAGGCCGTCGCGCGGACTTCGGGCGGCACTTCTCTGCTGGCGCGGAGCTTCTCGAGCGGCTCGACGGCGCGCGGATCGCCGATCTCGCCAAGAATGCCGATGAGCAGCAGCAGTGTTGTCTCCTTGGCCTCGGCAAGCTGCTCGATCAGGCTCGGGACCGCGGGGTCGCCCATCGACACAAGGGCGTTCTCGGCGTTGCGCCGCACCTTCCAGTGACGATCGTGGAGCGCGTCGAGAAGCGGCCTGACCACGCGCGCATCCTCGAGCCGCCCGAGCAGGCGTGCCACGGGCCCGCGCACGAAGGGCGACGGATCCTTGAGCCCAGTGAGCAGCATGCTGACGTAGACCGGGTCCTCGATCTCGAGCTGGGCGAGCGCCTTGGCGGCCTCGGCTCGCACGCCTTCGTCGGCATCGGACATCAGCACGAGCGACAGCGGGCCGCCGACCTTCTTGCCCGAGATCCGGCCAAGCGCGCGCACGGCCCCGTAGCGGACGATCGGGCTCGGGTCGCCCAGCACCGCCAGCAGCGGCCGGACGCCGCGCGGGCTGCGCACGCGACCCAGCACGTTCGCGGCGTAGTAGCGGGCCCATGTGGCGCCCTGGACCTTGAGGAGCGCGCGCTCGGCGGTGCGGGCGACGGCCTCGTCGGGATCACCCGCGAGCTGCCCGAGCAGTTCGAGGCTCTTCGGGTTCTTCAGCTCGCCCAGGCTGCGCACGGCCCGCAGGCGCATCCGCTTGTTCTGCTCGTCGCGGGCGCACCGGAGCACCGGGTCGACGGGCACCCTCGGCAACGAGAGCAGCTCGGCAACCGCCAGGATGGCGGCTTCGCCGTGGTTGACGAGCGCGTCGGCGGCAGCCCGGCGCACGCGGAAGTACGAGTCGGCAAGGTGGTCGATGAGCGGCAGCACGGCCGCCGGGTCTCGTGCCCGGCCCAGGACGGCGATGATGTTGGTGCGCATCTGGCGGCTGCGGCTGAGCCTGAGCCGGTTGAGCAAGTACGGCGTCGCGC
>CAYUZG010000323.1:0-2716 GCA_964449605.1 uncultured Verrucomicrobiota bacterium
GCAAAAAGGTGGGGGACGGTGTGTGCAGCCACCGTCCCCCGGTGCACAACAATCGGGGAGGCAGTCCGGGTCGAGCTTCACTCTCAGCTCCTTCGGGGGAGGGCCCGAAGCCCTACCCGGACGAGGGTAAGTTATCCGCGACGCGGGCGCGTCACGGCGTCGAAGCGTGTTGTTCCTCTGAGGTCCTTCTGCATTCCTTTGCTATTCCTCGCCGCAATTCCTCGTGCAGTCCAGCTTGACGAGGCGCTACGCGCAGTCCGAAAAGCCGCAGTCGCGGCAGACCGAACAGCCGCCTTCGTGCTCGACGGCGCCGCCGCACGCCGGGCACGCCTCGCCGTTGCGCACGTTGCGCACCTCGGCGACGCGTGAGCCGTTGTGCTTCAGAAAGATCTGGATCGCGCGGCCGATCGCGTCGGCGCACGAGTTGACGCGGTGCTTGCCGAAGCCGAACGGCTTCTGGCAGTGGATGCCGCGCAGTTGCTTGACGACGCGGTCGACGTCGACGCCGCTGCGCCAGGCGAGCGAGATGAGTCGGCCGATCGCCTCGCACTGGCTTGCGGCGCAGCCGCCGGCTTTGCCCATCGTGTTGAAGACCTCAAACGCGCCTTCTTCGTCCTGGTTGATCGTCAC
Organism: uncultured Verrucomicrobiota bacterium; assembly: GCA_964449605.1. GTDB lineage: Bacteria > Auribacterota > JABMQX01 > JAFGEW01 > JAFGEW01 > CAYUZG01. The sequence goes on from CAYUZG010000323.1 coordinate 631, forward strand.
GTAGAGCGGTCCGCAGCCGGTCTCCATGCGGATCGTCTTGCCGCTCAGAATGAGCGGGCGCCGCTTGTGCACGGGCCTCGGGGGGCGAGCTTGAGCACCGGCGCCGGTGCCGCCGCTTGCCGACACGTCGTGTCGGGCGCTGTCGCCGGCCTTCGCGGATGTTCCTTGGGCCGTCTTTCCGGTCGAAAGGACCTGCTGGTCGCGACTGCCGTCGCGGTAAATGGTCACGCCTTTGCACCCGAGCTCGTGGGCCAGGGTGAAGACGCGGCGTACGTCGTCGCGGGTGGCCTCGCGCGGGAAGTTGACCGTTTTCGACACCGCGTTATCGGTGTAGCGCTGGAAGGCGGCCTGCATCCGCAGGTGCCATTCGGGCGTGATGTCGTGCGCGGTGACGAACGCGTGCTTGACGTCGTCGGGGACCTCGTCGATGTGGGCGACGCTTCCTTCGTGGGCGATGCGCTGCATGAGCTCGCGGCTGTAGAACCCGCGGTCGCGGGCGACGCGCTCGAAGGCGGGGTTGACCTCGACGAGCTCGGTGTTGTCCATCACGTTGCGGACGAACGAGACGGCGAACAGCGGCTCGATGCCGCTCGAGCAGCCGGCGATAATGCTGATCGTGCCGGTCGGCGCGATGGTGGTGACCGTCGCGTTGCGCATCGGGCGGGCGTCGGGCTGGTCGTGGATGCTGCCGCGGAAGTTGGGGAACGCGCCGCGCGTCTCGGCCAGGTCTTGGCTCGCGCGGTGGGCCTCGTCGCGGAAGAAGCGCATGAGCTGGCCGGCCAGGTCGATGGCTTCCTGGCTGTTGTACGGCACCCCGAGGGTGATGAGCAGGTCGGCCCACCCCATGATGCCGAGGCCGATCTTGCGGTTGCCGCGCACCATCTCGGTGATTTCCGGCAGCGGGAAGCGGCTCTGGTCGACCACGTTGTCGAGGAAATGCACGGCGCGGTGGACGGCGTCGCGCAGCCCTTCCCAGATGATGCCGGTTTCGTCGACGAATTCAGCCAGGTTGATCGAGCCGAGATTGCACGCCTCGTAGGGCAGCAACGGCTGCTCGCCGCACGGGTTGGTGCTCTCGATGCGGCCGAGCTCGGGCGTCGGATTGTCGCGGTTGATCCGGTCGAGGAACACAATGCCGGGGTCGCCGTTATGCCAGGCGTTGTCGACGATGGCCTCGAACACCTCGCGCGCCCGGACGGTCTTGACCGGTTGGCCGTCGCGCGGGTTGATCGTGCTGTACGAGTCGTCGTCGGCGACCATGCGCATGAACTGCTCGTCGATGCCGACCGAGATATTGAAGTTCGTGATCCGGTGGCCGGAGCGCTTGCACTCGATGAATTCGGGGATGTCGGGGTGGGTGTAGTCCATGATCGCCATGTTGGCGCCGCGGCGGAACCCGCCCTGGTTGACCGCGTCGGTGGCGGCGTCGAACACGTGCATAAACGAGATCGGCCCGCTCGAGAGCCCGTAGGTGGTCGAGACGACGTCGTCTTTCGGGCGCAGCCGCGAGAAGCTGAATCCGGTCCCGCCGCCGCTCTTGTGAATGATGGCCGCGTCGCGGATCGCCTTGAAAATGCTCTCCATCGAGTCGTCGATCGGCACGACGTAGCAGGCGGCTAGTTGCTGGAGCGCGCGGCCGGCGTTCATCAGCGTCGGCGAGTTGGGCATGAATTCGAGCCGGGCCATCATGCCGTAGAACTCGGCGGCGACCGCCTCGACGTCGGCCTCGGCGTCGTACTTGAGGTCGGCTTCGGCCACGTTGGCCGCCACGCGCGCGAACAGCGTTTCCGGCCCCTCGGTCGGTCGGCCGTCCTTGTCGCGAATCAGGTAGCGGCGCTCGAGCACACGTCGGGCGTTGTCGGTCAGTTGGAGCGTCTCGGACGCCTCTTCAGAGGGATGAAGACCCCTACTGTCGGGTAGAGACTCCTGCACGCTACCCTCCCCAGCCCTGTCGAATAAATGTATGAATCGAAGAATGAAAACCCTATGTTGCACCCCCCAGGGCGCATTGCGCAGTCTAACCCAAGATGTAGTGGTGTCAAGGGGTTTTTCACCAAAATCTTGTGTGAAGGCGGGCCGTGAAGGC
>CAYUZG010000324.1:0-2716 GCA_964449605.1 uncultured Verrucomicrobiota bacterium
CCGGATCGGCTGCTACCTCAACGGCTGCTGCTTCGGCAAGCCGAGCCCGGCCTGGTTCCCGCTCGGCCTGGCCTTCCCGGACGGCTCAATCCCCGCCGATCACTTCGCCAAGCAGCCCGGAGCCGAGTGGCCCGTGCTCATCTACCCCACCCAGATCATCTCGTCGCTTAACGCCCTCGTCCTGTTCGTCGTGCTGAGCCTGCTGTTCAGCAAGCGCCGCTTCGACGGCCAGCTCTTCTGCCTCTTCGGCATCTGGTACGGCCTGAGCCGTGCGGCGATCGAGTTCCTCCGGGCCGACAACGAGCTCACCGTCTTCGGCATCATGACCACTTGGCAGCTCGCCGGCCTGCTGCTCGCCGCCGGCTGCGGGGCCCTCTGGATCGTCCTCCAGCGCCGCCGACAGCCTCTCCGTAAGTCGGCCTGATCCCCGCCTTCCGGCGCGTAAGGCTTGCTCCTGCAGCGACTTCCGACTACCGTTGCGCAGGTACCCCTATACGACGGCCGCTGGCCTTTTTTCTCATTTTTCCATTGACTCGGGCTGTATTATAGTCGATATGATACATGCTGATACGGACACACGCAGGATGGAGAAGAACAATGGCTCGCAGGACTGCTCGGAAAAGCACGAAGAAAACGCGGAAGCGGCCGGCGACGCAAGCGCAGCGGAAGACGGCCCGGGCCAATGAGGGCGCACCCGCCGAGTCGCCGGAGCGGTTGCTGACGATGAAAGAGGCGATCGGGCGCCTGGGCACCACGCGCCCGACGTTCTACCGGTGGCTGCGCACCGGCAAGATCAAGGGCCTCAAGGTCGGCAGCCAGTGGCGGTTCGAGCGCGCCGAGATCGACCGCTTCCTCAGGGGCGAGGAGCCGCGCATCGAGCTCCGGGCCGACATCGGCCCGCTCGTGCGCGAGCTCACCAAGCGCGCCGATCGACTCGGTGCGAAGGCGGTCTCGCTCCCCGACGAGACCGACATCCAGCAAGCCGTGGCGCAGGCTATCCGGTTGGGCTTTGCGTCGCGAGCGAGCGACATCCACGTCCATCCGCACCCCGGCGACGACGGCACGGCACGCACGGCCATCATGCGGTATCGCATTGACGGCGTGCTCCAGCCCGGCCTCGAATTCGACATTCGTGTCTTGCCGGCCGTCGTCGAGCAGTGGAAGCGGTCCGTGGGGTGCGATCCGCGTGAGAGCCAGCGTCCCCAGATGGGGCGCATGAAGTTCGAGTACGGGGGCGAGCCGGTGGACGTCTTCGTCTCCTTTGTGCCATGCGTGCGCGGCGAGAGCCTGACAGCGCGTCTGCTTGTCCGGGCGAACGCGCTGATTTCGCTGGAGCAGATTGACTACTCGGCCGCCGACCGGGCGAAGCTACTCCGCGCACTGCACGCCTCGCACGGGCTCATCCTCGTGACAGGTCCGACGGGGTGCGGTAAGACCACGAACCTCTACGCGTGCCTCAAGCACTTGGCCGGGCCAACGGTCAAGACAGTGACGGTCGAGGATCCAGTCGAGATCGTGTTTCCGTGGATGGTTCAGACGCCACTCAACACGCCCGAGGGGATGACGTACCAGCGGGCCATGCGCGCCATGCTGCGGTCCGATCCCGACGTAATCATGATCGGTGAGCTGCGCGACGGCGAGACAGCCAACCTCTCCATCCAAGCGGCTCTCACCGGGCACATGGTGCTGACCCAACTCCATGCCGACGACGCGATCAGGGCCCTCCTCCGTATGGTCGAGATGGGTTGCCCGCCCTTCGTGGTCGGCGACGCCACCCGGCTGGCGACGTCGCAGCGCCTCGTGCGCCTGCTCTGCGCCGAGTGCAGCGAGGAGGCCGAGCTCGACTCGGAGCACCTTGCCAGGGCCGTCGAGCTATGCCGTGTCGGTGGCGTCGACTGGAACTCGCTGCCGAAGCGATTCCGCAGACCCGTCGGGTGCGACAAGTGCAACCAAACCGGCTACCTCGGTCGCAGCATGATCGCCGAGGTGCTCGAGGTCACGCCCGAGATCAGTGCCGCGCTACGGCGGAACGCGTCCGTGGACGAGATGCGCGCCATCGCCGTCGGCCAGGGGATGACGACCATGGCGGCCGACGGCGTCCGCAAGGCAGCGGAAGGCAAGACGAGCCTGGCCGAGGTGCTGCGCGTGTTGCCCGTGCGCTCGGACTGACCAGGCGCGGCCTGGCATACTCGCCTTTGGTTTTGCGTGAAGTTCACGCATAATGGGTGTCCTGGCGCGGTTTTCGCGCAGGGGGGCGAAACTCCATCACATTGCCGTAGCATGAGTTACGAATACGGGCAGCTCCTGGCACAGATGTTGTGTAAGAGCCTTGTGGCAACCTGGAGTAGGGATTGGAATCTGTGTCCAATGGCCACAAAAGCGTTGCAGGCGAAGTTGAGTCAGGCTTGGTCGGCGAGGCCGAGCGGCTCACGGCCAAGACCTGCTTACGCGGGGAGCTCGCCGGGCTCAACCTCACGGAGCGGCAACAGCTTTTGGCTGCGCGCTTTGTTTGCCGGCCAGATCCATCCGTACCGCCGGATCGCCAGGAATACCTGACGATTCGCCGCAACATCCTCGGCGATCGTCGGCCACGGCTGGTGAACCGGTGCCGGTTCGACTCTTCGCTGACCGTCAGTGAGGACCACGTTGTCGGCTACTGCTGCAACCCGGGATTTGCGCAGTGCCCGTTCTGGCGGTCGCGCGATGACATCGCCGC
>CAYUZG010000325.1:0-2714 GCA_964449605.1 uncultured Verrucomicrobiota bacterium
GATGGGACGTCAATGAGTGTCACATATTATGGGGGGGCTAAACGGAGTGAATGAATTGGACAACATGTCGCAGTGTCTGCGTTCAGTCTGATAAAATAGGAAGACTGCGAGATTTGAGAAGAGTAAGGTGGGTGTGAGGAGAATACCGGGACCCTTCTCACCCAATACTTTTCAACGAGATGTCTTTCTCCCGTTGGGATCTTCAGCCGCCTCTGCGGCGATTCCCCGCCGGACACGCTTGCAACGTTACCGTCCTCTGAACGACATCCTTGCGGCGGTTGGTAGACTGACGGGCGTGGTGTTTTGAGCACGATGTCCCGGAGGAATCGCCATGGCCAAGAGGAAAAACGAGGAGAAGCGGAAGTACTGGCGGGCCGTGTTGGCGCGGCACGCCTGCAGCGGGTTGAGCATCGCGAAGTTCTGCCGCTCGGAAGGAGTGTCGGAGGCGAGTTTCTACTCGTGGAAACGAGTTTTGGGCACGAGCCGGACGAAGGCTCGAAAGCCGGGTCGGTTCCCGAAACCCCAGCGGTCCGAAGCGCATCCAGAAAACACGGTGCGGAACCCGCTTTCCCGTCGCGTGCGACATTCCGAGAACTCGCCGAGTTTCGTTCCGGTGCGGATCACCGAGGCGCATCGCGGCCGGGCGGCGATCCGGGTCACGTGGCCCAACGGGCCGTCGGTCCGGATTCCCACCGCGACCGATCCGACGGAAGTCGAAAATGTGCTGCGGTTGGTCGATGGGCTGATGCGCAAGATTGATTGAGGAGCGAGTCATGTTGAGTCTGCCTCCTCGCGCGAAGGTCTTCGCGGCCTTGGCCCCGACGGACATGCGAAAAAGCTTCCACGGTCTGGTTGGGATCGTGGAGAAGGAGTTGGGGCGTCAGGTCGAGGGCGGCGATCTGTTTCTGTTCTTCAATCGACGGCGCGATCGCCTGAAGGTATTGTGTTTCACGGGAGACGGGCTGCTGATTCTTTACAAGAAACTGGAAGTCGGCACGTTTGAAAGCCTGCGTGATGCGGACGCGACACGCGCGGCATGTTCTTCCCGAATCGGAGGTGAACCAACCTCGGCGCCGTGCTTGAGCCTGCGTGGCCGGGAGTTGGCGTTGTTGCTCGAAGGGATCGAACTTTCGAGCGTGAAACGGCGCCGGTGGTGGCGACAGGAGTAGCGACAAGAACTTGCTGTAGAAAAATGCAAAAGCCGGGGTTGACTTTCACGATTCGATGTCCACAATGACGCCATCCCATCAACGAGGTAAAAACCATCTCGTTTCCGACGGCATCATCAAGGACGTTTCTCTTGCCGAACCCATCCGACCAACCCGCACGTTCGACCGCCGCGTTGGAACGAGAGAATGCGGCACTGCGGCGACAGGTGGCTCACCTGGAGCGGGTGTGCGGCGAGCAGCAGGCGACGATGAGCCAGCTGCAATCCCAGTTGGAGATCCTGTCCGAGCAGGTCACGTTGTTGAAGAAGGCCCTGTTTGGGCGCCGCCGAGAACGTTTTCTTCCTTCGCCCGACCAGAAGCTGCTGTTCACGCCCGAGTCGTTGGGCGAGGATGACGAAGAAGAGAAGCGTTCCTCGGAATCGGACGAGGACGAAGAGGAATCGGAGCAGGCCGCTGGACGTCGGAAACATCGACGCAGCCGCAAGCGGTTCGAGTTTCCCCAATGCCTGCCCGTCAAGCGGATCGAACATCCTCTTCCGCCCGAGGAGTTGGCCTGCCCGTGTGGCTGCGGCGACCGGGTGGTGATCCGCGAGCACGTGACCAGGCAGCTGGAACTGGAGCCTTCCAACGCGTACGTGGCCGAACATGTGCGTTACACGTATGCGTGCCCCCAATGTCGCGGGGGCGAGCGAATGGTGACGACCCAGAAGCCGGAGACGGCGATTGAGAAGGGGATTTTCGGCCCCACCGCGCTGGCCTACCTGGCGGACGCGAAATTCGTCCGGCACCTGCCGCTGTATCGTTTGCAGGAGCAATTGCACCATGCCAGCAAGATGTGGTTCGGTCGCGGCGTGCTGTCCGGCTCGCTTTGCCGGGCGGCGAGACGGCTGAAGCCCTTGCGCGATCTGATTCACGCAGAGATTCTGCTGAGCTTCTATCTCCACGCGGACGAGACGACGGCGCGGCTCCTTTGTCCCGGACGAGGCAAGGCGTTGCTGGCGTACCTTTGGGCGTACGCGGGGGACGCGGAGCATCCCTACGTGCTGTTCGATTTTCACTTGAGCCGATCTCGGGCCGGTCCCCGGGACATCTTGGGGGAGTATCGGGGGGGCCTGTTGACCGACGGCCACAGCGCGTACGAATCGTTGGTGAAGGAATCGGAGGGCCGGTTGCTGGATCTCGGCTGCTGGGCGCATGGGCGACGCGGGTTCGACGAGGCCTGCGCGGTCAGTTCCCATATCGCGGCGCACGAAGCGCTCGCCTGGATCGGGCAGCTCTACGACATCGAGGATCGGTTGGTCGCGCAAACGCCGGAGCAGCGGTTTCGTGTCCGCCAGGAGGAATCGGTCCCGATCCTGAACCGTCTGGAGGAGCGGCTTCGCGAGGTCTCGCCGACGCTCCGTCCGTCGTCGAAGCTGGCCGAGGCGATCCACTACGTGCTGAATCGTTGGCCGGCCATGATCCGATACACCGAGGACGGACGGTATGCCATCGACAACAACCTGGCCGAGCGGATGATGCGGCCGGCCGTGATCCTGCGGAAGA
>CAYUZG010000326.1:0-2705 GCA_964449605.1 uncultured Verrucomicrobiota bacterium
CTCGCGCCGGCCGGCCTCGTGCCATTCGCGGCCGAACTCGCCGCCGCCGCGCAGGCACGGCAGCGCGAGCACGCCGCCCGCGTCGAACCACAGCAGCCGCGACAGGCCGAAGCCCGGCCGGATGCTGATGTTGAACCCGCCGTAGCCGCCGAGCTTGACGGGGTTATCGCCGTTGAGGACGAGGCCTTTCCTGTTGATGATGAACATCGGCACGCGTGTGCCGTCCTTCGACGTGTACCAGACCTGCTTCGTCTCGTACTCGTCGACATCGATGTCCACGTCGAGGCGGTCGATCGGCTCGAGCGTGCCGGCCACCATGTCGCAGCGGAACACCGTGGGTGGGTAGGCGAACGAGCTGAACGAGAAGAACATCTCCGTGCCGTCCCATTTGCCCCGGAACCCGCCGGCGCTGCCGAGCGTGGGCAGCTCGATCTCACGAACGAGCTCGCCATCGAGTGTGTAGATGAGCAGGCGCGAGTAGACGTTCTCCATGACGTGCACGACGAGCTGCCGGTTGATGATCGCCCAGTCGCGGAGCACGCCCTCGGGTTCGGGGATGACGACCTGCCAGTTCTCCTGGCGCGGGTCGTCGGCTGGGCACTTGTAGATGACGCGGTGCGGCGCCTGCCACGTTGTGTCGAAGTACAGCATCCCGTCGACAACTCGGAAGTAGAAGTTGCCGTCGTAGCCCACGGCGAGCGGCTTGATCTCGCGCGCTGGATCTTCGAGGTCGAGCACGTGTACGTCCGTCTTGATCCAGTCGATCGTGCCGTACACGAACGCGTGGCGCTCGTCATCCGCGATGACCATCCAGCAGAGGTACTCCTTCGGCTGGTCGCTGCCCCAGATCAGCGGGTCGTCGTGCCAGTCGGTGCCGAGCGTGTGGAAGTACATCCATTTGTAGTAATGCTCGTCGCCCGGCGCTACGTCGGCCGGGTCGGGGAAGCGCGTGTAGTAGAAGCCGCTGTCATCCGGCAGCCACGCGACGCTCGAGCCGCGCGCGAACGGGATCACGTCGGGCAGGTGTTCGCCCGTGTCGGTGTCGAGCACGTAGAGCGTGGCCATCTCGTTGCCGCAGGAGACCTTGCCGTAGGCGATCCGCGTCCCGTCGCGTGAGATGTGCGTGTAGTCGCACGAGATCGAGCCGTCCTCGCTCCACGTGTTGGGGTCGAGCATGACCCGCGGCTCGGCGTCCCAGCTCCCCTTGGTCATGTACAGCGCCCGATGGTTCCAGCCCGGCTGGCGCTGCCAGTAGAAGTAGCGGTCCCCGTACGGGCTCGGGTGGACCAGCGAGCGCTTGTCGTAGAGTTCGCGCAATCGATCGAGCATCTGCTGCCGCTCGGGGAAGCGGCGGATGAGCGAGAGCGTCAACTCGTTCTCCGCGGCGATCCAGCGCCTCGTCTCGGGCGAGTCGACGTCCTCGAGCCAGCGGTAGTTGTCGGTGATCTCGACGCCGTGCAGCACTTCGGTGACCGGTTTGACCGCGGCCTTTGGGTAGACGATCCCCCGGGGTCCGCATCCCAGGACGGTCAGCAGCAGCGCGACGGCTGCGGCGAGTAATGCGAGGCGAGGGCGAGGCATTTTCAGTGGTCCTCCTCGTGGTCTTTCAGTCCGTGGTGGTCGGGCATGAGCGGCCATTATACGCCTGAGCAGATCGGAAGCAACGGCGAAGAGGAGCGACCATCAGCGCAGGCCTCGGCACGCGCTACTTCTCGGGCCCCTCGATCATGCCGAGCTGCCACATGAGCCAGGTCAGCTTGTCGGCGTTGGTTTCAAGTTGCTGCGCGCGTGTCATGTCGTCCCACCAGTGCCCGCCGCTCGGCTCGACCCACAGCAGCGCGGGGCGGTCGTCGGCAGCCACCGACTGGAGCAAGGCGGCCATCTTGCGCGCGTGCGCTGCGCCGACCACCGGGTCCTGCGCGCCCGCTCTGATGAGCACGGCCGGGTAGGTGACGCCCGCCTTCACGCAGTGGTAGGGCGAGTAGGCAAGGAGGTCGCGAAACTCGTCGGGGTTCTCGGCGGTCCCGTATTCGAGGTCGCCCGCGTTCGAGCCCCTCATCTTGTGGTAGCGGACCATGTCGAGGATCGGCACCTCACACACGACCGCCCGGAACAGGTCCGGTCGCTGGGTCATCGCTGCGGCGACGAGCAGACCGCCGTTGCTGCCGCCGCCGATGGCAAGCCGGCCAGGGTTCGTGTACCCCTCGGCGATCAGGTACTCGGCCGCGGCGATGAAGTCGTCGAACGTGTTCTGCTTCTGCGCGCCCTTGCCGGCCTCGTGCCACATCGTCCCCAGCTCGCCGCCGCCCCGGAGGTTGGGGGCCGCGTAGACGCCGCCGGCCTCGAGCCACACAAGCAGGGAGGCGTCGAAGGCTGGTTCCATCACGATGTTGAAGCCGCCGTAGCCGTAGAGCAGCACGGGGTTTCGCCCGTTGCGTTTCAAGCCTTTCCTGTGGACCAGGAGCATGGGCACCGGCGTGCCGTCGCTCGACGTGTACCAGACCTTCCTGGTCACGTACCGCCCGAAGTCGAAGTCGGGGCCCGTGCGCTCGAGCCGCTTCAGCGTGCCGCGCGCCGTGTCATAGTGGTAGGGCGTCCGGGGCTGGAGGTAGGAGGTGAACCTGAAGAAGAAGTCCCGGCCGTCGGCCGAACCCCAGCCGCTGTCGATGCTGCCGATGGCAGGAAGGGGCACCTTGCCCAGGAAC
>CAYUZG010000327.1:0-2701 GCA_964449605.1 uncultured Verrucomicrobiota bacterium
TCTTCCTCCTCTTTGGCTTCGGTGACCAGCGCTTCGGTGGTGATGAGGAGGCCGGCGATCGAGGCGGCGTTCTGGAGCGCGGTGCGGGCGACCTTGGTCGGGTCGATGACACCCGCCTTGACGAGGTCCTCGTACTTCTCGGTCTCGGCGTTATAGCCGTGGGCGCCCTTGCCGTCGAGCACCCTCTGCAGGACGATCGAGCCATCGACGCCGGCGTTCTCGGCGATCTGCCACAGCGGCGCCCGGAGCGCTTTCTCGACGATCGCGGCGCCGACCGCCTCGTCGCCCGCGAGTTTCTCGCGAGCTTTCTTGGCCGCCTCGAGCGACCGCAGATACGCGACGCCGCCACCGGGGATGATGCCTTCCTCGACGGCCGCGCGCGTGGCGTGCAGCGCATCCTCGACGCGCGCCTTGCGTTCCTTCATCTCGGTCTCGGTCGCGGCGCCGACGTTGACCACGGCGACGCCGCCGGCGAGCTTGGCGAGCCGCTCCTCGAGCTTCTCACGGTCGTAGTCGCTCGTGGTCTGCTCGATCTGGAGCTTGACCTGGCTGATGCGGCACTTGATGTCGTTCGGGGTGCCGGCGCCCTCGACGATCGTGGTGGTGTCCTTGTCGACGACGATGCGGCGTGCCCGGCCGAGGTCGGTGAGGCTGACGTTTTCGAGCTTGATGCCGAGGTCCTCGCTGATGAGCCGGCCGGCGGTGAGGATGGCGATGTCCTCGAGCATCGCCTTGCGCCGCTCGCCGAAGCCGGGTGCCTTGACGGCCGCCGCTTTGAGCACGCCGCGGATCTTGTTCACCACGAGCGTGGCGAGCGCTTCACCCTCGATGTCCTCGGCGATGATGAGGAACGGACTGCCCGTCTGCGCCACTTTCTGCAGCAGCGGCAGCAGGTCCTGGAGGCTCGAGATCTTCTTCTCGTGCAGCAGCACGTAGGCGTCCTCGAGCACGGCCTCGCGCGTGTCGGGGTTCGTGATGAAGTACGGCGACAGGTAGCCGCGGTCGAACTGCATCCCCTCGACCACGTCGAGCGTCGTCTCCATCGCCTTCGCTTCCTCGACGGTGATTGTGCCGTCCTTGCCGACCTTCTCCATCGCGTCGGCGATGATGCGCCCGATCGTCTGGTCGCCGTTGGCCGAGATCGCCGCGACCGAGGCGATCTCGCTGCGGCCCTTGACCGGCTTGCTGATCTTCTTGAGTTGCTCGACGACGGCGCCGACCGCCTTGTCGATGCCGCGCTTGAGCGCCATCGCGTCGGCGCCCGCGACCACGTTTTTGAGCCCTTCGCGGAAAATCGCCTCGGTGAGCACGGTGGCCGTCGTCGTGCCGTCGCCGGCGTCGTCGCTCGTCTTCGAGGCGACCTCGCGCGCGAGCTGCGCGCCCATGTTCGCCAGCGGATCCTCGAGCTCGACCTCTTTGGCGACGGTCACGCCGTCCTTGGTGATCTTGGGTGAGCCGAACTTCTTGTCGAGCACCACGTTGCGGCCCCGCGGCCCGAGGGTGACCTTGACCGCCTTGGCGAGCTGCTCGACGCCGCGCAGCAGCGACCGCCGCGCCTCCTCGCTGAATTGCAGTTCCTTTGCAGGCATGCGCTTGGTTCCTTTTTCTCGTTGCTTCCGCGGTTAGGCCACAACGGCCAGGACGCCGTCCTCCTTGATGATCGTGTACTCCTCGTCGTCGAGCGTGACGTCCGAGCCCGTGTACTTCTCGATCACGACACGGTCGCCGACCTTGACCTCGAACGGGAGCACCTTGCCGCTCTTGAGCTTGCGGCCCTCGCCGAGCGCGACGACGATGCCCTCCTGCGGTTTCTCCTTCGCGCTGTCGGGGATGATGATGCCGCCCTTGATGCTGTCCCCGGCCTCGAGCCGCTTGACCAGGATGCGGTCGCCCAGAGGCCGCAGGTTCGGCGCCCCCGGCTTCCCAGCCGCCTTCGGCTTCGCCGTTGGCTTGGGCTTGGGCGCGGCTTTCGGCCTTGCCGGCGCCTTCTTCTTTGTTGCCATGTGAGCTTCTCCTCCGTCGTTCCGTTATCGAGTTGTCGTTCCTTCTCTTTCCGACGAACGCGCAAAGGCGGCCTCGGCCTCTCGGGCCGAAACGAGCCCGATGGGCCGACGCCGCTTCACGCGGATGTGGCGGTCGTGCCGCCGGTATGTCAAGCCGCCGGCAGGTGCCGGCGGCCTTCTGCGTCACGCGATCTCGATCTTCTTGGGGAGGATCGCCTTCGACTTCGGCAGTGTCAAGTACAGCACGCCGTTTTCGTACCGGGCCGCGATCGCGTCGCGGTCGATCTCGTCGCCGAGCGTGAACGCGCGCCGGTAGACGCAGTGGACGGTCTCGCGCGCGACGGGCCGCCACTCGTTCGGCACGACGGTCTTCTCGGCGACGATCTCGAGCTCGCGGCCCTGGACGTTGATCTCGATGTTGGCCCGATCGACGCCCGGCATTTCGATCTCGAGGCCGTAGTCGTCGCCGCGCTCGACGAAGTTGGTCGCCGGCGTGCGGCAGCGTGTGTCGTTCGCGGTGCGCTTGTTGTTGGCCATGATATCCATCTCCTCCGTCGCGGCAGCCGGGGTGTGTCGTTGCGGCTGCGCGCCGGTTACTTCACGTCGATGCTGATCTGTTTCGGCTTGTGTGCCTCGCTCTTCGGCAGCGTCACCGTGAGCAGGCCGTTCTCGAGCTTGGCCGTCGCCTTGGCCGCGTC
>CAYUZG010000328.1:0-2690 GCA_964449605.1 uncultured Verrucomicrobiota bacterium
TCGTCGGCGCCAAAGGCGCCCCCGGCCACGTCACCATCACCCCCGCCGACAGACCAGCCTGAGGTTTGGGCGGTCGCCCGGCGGTCATCCAGAAGGCTCCTGCACGTCCGACGTGTCACGTGGGGCTGTCTGAGACTGCCCCGGCAGTTCCAGGACCTTTCTGAAAACCGAGTCGTTGTTCAGCAGGTACTCCTCGGAGTAGAGGTCTTGTTCCGTGTACATGCGTTCGATCCGCTCATCGAACGGGATCTCAACCGGCACTTCGACGTCACTGTGGAGAAGGTCTTCCACCTGCGTCGCGTTGGATATGTCTAGGCTGCTGCCCATTAGGAACATGAGCTTCGAATGGGGGAGACTGAAGATGAATGGATCGATACCCACTCCCGATTCGTTGGGCCTCGCGCCCACGGTGGCGAATCCCTCGAGCGCATTGGCGAAGCATGAGAAGCTTCCGGCGGACGAGAAGATGCCCTCGTCTTGGAGCACATAGACGATGCCCGTGTAGCGAATGGAATCCTCGTCCGGCTCTACCTCGATCGCCTTGTCAAGGCCGATGAGGAGCGTCTCTCCGTCGAGGTACGGGAAGGTTTCTGTTTTCGGGCGGCTCTCCTCTATCCGGGAGTAGATGCGGGCCTGGATGTAGTCAGCGTTCAGTTCGGATTCCTTGAGGGCGACGCGGCATTCTGCCTGCACGGGCTTCGCGATCAGCATGCCGACGAGGGTCTGCCAGCAACCGTCACCGCCGCCCGGGTTGCCTCGGATGTCAATGGCCACCTTGTCGACTACGGAGGCCTGCCCGATCTTTGTGATCTGCGTTCTGTAGTGGTCGAGTGTTGCGTCGTCGGTCTCCATCCTCGGGACGCGAATGTAGAGGAGGTTGTGCTGTGGGAAGTAGAGCACCCTCTTCTCGCCCTGCGCCGGCTTGTGGGGCGGCCGCTCGAAATCCACTGTGTCTGTGGGGCTGAAGGTGCCCCGTAGGACTGCGCCGGACGCATCCACAAACTCGAGGTCGACCGAGCCGGCGAGCCGGTACTTGCGCGCCCGGTAGAACAGAGTGGCGAATGCCTTCTTCCTGCCTGCGTCCCATTGCAGGAGGACCTGGTCGAAGAGCTTGGAGACAGCGGTATCGACATCCTCTCCGTTCACGCGGACGAGTCTAGCGCCGCGCGGGCAGTGCGTGCCCTTGTGCTCGAAGTCAGCGTAGACGAGGTAGTCTCCCTGGTAGTACAGCACGGGGAGCCAAAGCTGCACCTCGTCGTCAATCGACTCCAGAAGGTCAGCGTACAACCGAGTCATCCGCTTGGCTTCCTCGGACCCATGCGCCTTGTAGACATCCCAGTACCCGGCGCACTGATCGTAGGCCCAGGCAGCCCAGCGCATGCTCGTGTGTGCGTCTTGGGTCAGAGTCAAGCCTCTATCCACGAGCAGCACGAAGTCCTCCGTGGTCGAGAGGCCCTCGATCTCCCCGCGTAGCTTGCCCAGCTCGTCGAGCATGTCGAACCCGAGCAGCTTGCCTTTGAATACCCGCCGCGGATATGCCTCCCTGACCAGCGCGATGAGGTAATCGAAGTCCTCGTACATCTGCTCCTTGGTCAGGGAAGGTATCGCGGCGGTCTCCTGAGTCTGCTCTGGCGAACCGGGATCCTGAGCACCAAGGCCTGCGCTCTCCGAGGGCGCCTTGTGGCATCCGACGGCAGCAAGACCCGCGAGCGTTAGCCATGCGGCCACACAGGCCAGAAGAGCTTTGCTCGGGATGAAAGGGACGTCTTCGCGCTTCAACCTGTCCTCATTCTTAACGCGATCATGGCTGTTCTACAACCCACTTCATGGCTTCGTGGCTGGTCTGGGATGAGGCCAACCTGCCTTCTCTCATTCGGACTTGCCAGCCGGACGATGGGCATGCTAGAGGCTAGGGCTGGATACAACAAACTGCTGGGGTAAGTCAAGCAGTTCTCCGAGGTTTCTTCTGATGGCTGCTGAAAGCAAGGTCGACTGGGTCATCAAGGCGTGCGTCTACAAGATCGGGACTGGTGCCTGGGAGCCCGGTGATAGGCTCCCGTCTTTGCGCCAGGGCGCCCGAACCTGGTCCGTCGATCAGCTCACCGTCCGGCGTGCGTATCAGCGCCTCCAGGAGATGGGGTTGGTGCGCTGCAAGCCGCAGTCCGGCTATTACTTAGCGCAGAACCGGGCCGTGGACAGCCTGACCGTGCATGCCCCGATGATCGAGCGGTTCTACAACGAGTTCGCCGGCCGGATTGAGGCGGAGAGCAAGCTCTCGGTGCTCGGGGTGTTCCGGTTTCTCGCCATGCTGGCGGAGGAGCGGGCCGCTCGTTCGCCCGAGTGCGCCTTCATCGAGTGTGCGGAGTACGACGCGAGACACATGGCGGCGCGGATCGCGGCGCGACTCGGAGCGCCGTGCGCGGCGTTCGTCGTCGAGGACCTTGTGCAGAACCCGCTCCTGTTGTCGGACCACATCCGCATCCTTGTGACGACCGCCTTCCACACCAAAGAGGTCAGTGCTCCCAAGGTCGCTAGGACACGACCCGTCGTACTGGTGTCAGCTGCCCTGGCGGACGAGATGATGGCTCGAGTCGTCGAGCTCGGGCCCGAGGTTCATCTGTTTTGCCTGGATCCCGAACAGGGAGAGCACGTCGCCGGCGACATTCGCGCCTTTCCGGGCGGCCAGTCCC
>CAYUZG010000329.1:0-2690 GCA_964449605.1 uncultured Verrucomicrobiota bacterium
GCAGCACGGGGCGGACCTGCGACCAGTACCACTTGACGTAGTCGAACATCGGGCGCGTGATCGGCATTGGCTTGAGGAAGTAGACCGGCAGCCCGGACGCGAAACGAGCGGGACCCGAGAACAGGAAGATCGCGAACAGAATCGCCGCGATGAAGATCGTGATGCCGAGCATGATCCAGTCGGCATAGGCGTCGCGACACCACAGGATGCTCAGCACGAGGAAGACGGGCAGCAGCAACAGCATGGTGGGGAAGTTGACGATTCCGACCGCGTAGATGATGCCGTACAGCATGAAGTAGCGCTTCTTGCGCGTCTCGCGGTAGCACAGCAGCCAGTGGGTCACCAGCACGATGAACAGGGCATTGAGCGTGTGGGTGCCGGCCGTGATCGAGGCGCGCCAGAATGTCTGGGAGAAGGCGACAAGCAGCGCGGCGGCAAGGGCAACGAACTGCGGCAGCCAGGGTTGGCCGCGGAACCGGACCAGTTCTTCATGCGTGCGCGTATGGCCGAAGCGGGAGAAAACCCTGTAGAGCAGCCCGATGGCCGCAGCCCCGAAGATGGCCGAGAGCAGGTTGAGCGCCCACGCCTTGTTCGGCGACACGCTCATGAACAAGCGGGCCACGAACTGCCAGACGGGGTACTCGACGGACTTGATGAAGGAGGTATGTGTGGCGGACGTGACCGCGCGCAGGCTCTCGCCCAACGGAGCGCCGGCCGGATCGGTCTCGCCGGGGTAGATCGTCGGGCAAAGGGTGAAGACGTAGACGATCAGGACGCCGACGAAGACGGCGAAGCTGATCGCAGTATCGGTTCGGGCTGCTCGTGCCGTTGCCATAGGTATTCCCTCGAAGGTTGTCTCAATCCGTACGTTCGGCGGCGCGCTCCCCCCGCGCGGGCGGCAGTGTAGTATGCCTCTTGCCTGGTCGCAAACCGTTTCTTAGAGTACAGCATCTCGGCCCGCTCAAGCACAAGGCCATCCCACGGCCTGGGAGGACGCGTCCTAGGAGGACGTAGTAGTGACGCAGGTCATCATGCTCGGTTCCGGCACGTCTCAGGGCGTGCCCGTCATCGGATGTCATTGCCCGGTCTGCACCTCGGACGATCCGCGCAACCGGCGCACGCGGGCGTCCGTCTACCTCAAGCTTGGGCCGTGCGGCGTGGTGATCGACACGGCGACCGAGTTCCGGCTCCAGTGCACGGCGAACGGGATCGAGCGGCTCGACGCCGTGCTGTTCACGCACGCGCACGCCGACCACGTTCACGGGCTCGACGACGTTCGGCAGTTCAACACCCTCCAGGGCGCACGCATTCCCTGCTACGGCAGCCCGGAGACGATGCGCACCCTGGCGCAGAAGTTCGACTACTTCTTCGCCGAGACCCAGGCCGGCGGCGGCAAGCCCGACGTCGAGTTCATCGGCGTCGAGGCGCCGTTCGAGCTGTGTGGCCGCGAGGTTGTCCCGCTCCCGGTGAGGCACGGCGAGCTTCTCATCTACGGTTACCGCGTGGGCCGGTTCGCGTACATCACGGACGCGAGCGCGATCCCGCCCGAGACGATGGCGAAGCTCGCGGGGCTCGACACGCTGATCCTGAACGCGCTGCGCGAGGAGCCGCACCCGACCCACCTGAGTATCGGCGAGGCGGTGGCCATCATTAGCGAGCTCGAGCCGCGACAGGCGTTCCTGACGCACATGACGCACCGGCTCGACCACGCCGAGACCGAGGCGAAGCTGCCGCCGCCCATCCGCCTTGGCTACGACGGCCTGACGATCGAGGTGCCGGAAAACTAGGGGAAAACTAGGGACAGGCACTGATTTCGGGAAACTAGTGCCTGTCCCTAGTTTTCAGACGAGGACTTTGCGGACCATGTTGAGCAGCGCCTCGATGTGGTAGGGCTTCTGGATGAAGCCGAGCGCGCCGCGGCCGAGCAACTCCTTGACCCGGTCGTCCACGTCGTAACCGCTCGAGAGGATCACGCGCACGCCGGGGTTGAGCTCACGGAGACGGTCGAAGGTTTCCATCCCGTCGATCCTGGGCAGGATCATATCGAGGATGACGAGGTCGACGGGGTGCTCGGGCCGGTCGCGCGCCTGGGCCTCCTCCATCATCCGGCCGTAGAGGTCGAGGGCGTCATGGCCGTCGCACGCCGTGATGACCTCGTAGTCGAGATCGGTCAGCAGGTCGGCAACGAGGGTCCGTACCATCTCCTGATCGTCAACGATCAAGATGGTCGCGCGTTTCTCGTCGGCGTGGTCGCTTGGGCTTGTGTCGCTCGGACTCCGGTCCGTCATAACTGCCGCCTGTGCATCGAGCCGCGCAAGGATCCGACCCTCGTGGGAGCTAACGTAGCGGCCCGGCGCGGTCGTGTCAACCCCTTTGCGCCATTGGATAACGAAAACTCAACGCGAACGGCCGAACGCGTCGACCGTCTTGGCCAGCCCGTCGCGCAGCGACCACGTGGGCCGGTAGCCCAGGAGCTCGTCGGCACGCGAGATGTCGGCGAACGAGTGGCGCACGTCGCCCGGCCGAGGCGGGGTGTGGTGCGGCTCGACGTCGCCGGCGCCGACGAGGTCGCGAATCGTCTCGAACAGGTCGAGGATTGTGATCTGCTGGTGGCAGGCGACATTGAACACCTGGCCGACCGCTTCCGGCGCCGCCTCGCACGCGAGCAGGTTGGCGCGGACGGCGTCGGC
>CAYUZG010000330.1:0-2669 GCA_964449605.1 uncultured Verrucomicrobiota bacterium
GCAGCGAACGTTCTCAATGGTCTGCGCCGGGTGCTCCACCCAACGCGCAGCGAGAGCACGACGTATCGCTGAACCGCCTTGGCTGCGATCGGAGATGTTCATGCAGAAAAAGGTGCTTATCGTTGACGACGACCCGGACATCATCATGGCCATACGCTTCGGCCTCGAGCAGGAAGGAATCGCATGCATCGAGGCCCACGACGGTGAAGAGGCCCTGAACAAGGCGAAGAAGGAAAGGCCCGACCTGATGGTCCTCGACGTGATGCTGCCCGGCATCAGCGGTTACAAGATCGCGAGGCTGCTCAAGTACGACCGGTCCTACGCCTCGATCCCGATCATCATGCTGACCGGCAGGGCCGATGAGAAGGATCGCGAGCTCGGTGAGCAGACCGGGGCCGACGCGTACGTCACGAAGCCCTTCGACAGGGAGGCCTTCGTCGACCTCGTCAAAGAACGACTTGGCGTTGAGTGAGGGGCAGACGAATCCCGTCACCAGTTTCGGTGAAACAGGCAGAAGGGCGGCACCACCGATGGCAGAAGACACGAGCACGGCAGCTGGACCGGCGGTCGAAGGTCTGAAGCAAGGCATGATCGCGGACGGCCTGATCACGAAGAAGCAGCTCAAGACTGCGGAGGGGAAAGCCCAGCGCGAGGGTGGAACGTTGGGCCGGATGCTCGTCGAGCTCGGCTACGTGACGCAGGAGCAACTGGCGAGCTTCATCGGCGAGAAAACCCACGTACCTTACGTGAATATCGCCGACTACGACATTGACCCACAGGTGCTGGAGCTGATCCCCGAGATGATCGCTCGTCGCTATCGGGTCCTCCCGCTCTTCAAGATCGAGGACGTGCTGACCATTGCCATATCGGATCCGCTCGACGTCGTTTCGATCGACGACATGGCGGCTGTGGCCGGATGCAAGGTTGAGCCCGTTATCGCGTCGGAGGAGAGCATCGACGCGGCCATCGACGAGTCCTACAGGATGGACGGCAACAGAAGCCGACTCGTCGAGCAGCTTGCCGAGCAGGTGAAGGAGCCGGAGCCAGCAGAGGAATCGCTCTACGCTGAGGAAGTTTATGAGATCCGCCTGAAAGAAGAGGCGTCGGAGCCGCTCATTATCAGGCTGGTCAACAGCTACATCGCGCAGGCGATGCTCGAGGGGGTGAGCGACATCCACTTCGAACCCAGGCGGGACCATCTCTCGGTGCGGTTTCGCCTCGACGGGTTCCTGTTCAACCGGGATCGGCTTCCGGCGCGCTTGATCCCGCTGATCACGTCGAGAATCAAGATCATGGCCCAGCTCGACATCGCCAATAGCAGGATCCCGCAGGACGGCCGGATCGGTCTCATTGTCGGTGAACGCGGCATCGACATCCGCGCTTCGACGTACCCGTGCATGTTTGGCGAGAACGTGGTGCTCAGGCTCCTTGACGAGGCAAAGGGCACGCTGCCGCTTCCCGATCTTGGTCTGTCGGCAGAGAACTTGAAGCGTCTTGAGCGTTTGATCTCGGCCAGTAGGGGAATCGTCCTCGCCACCGGCCCAACCGGGAGCGGCAAAACCACGACGATCTACTCGGCCCTCAACGCCATCGAACGCTCGGACAAGAACGTGATGACGGTCGAGGACCCCATCGAGTACGAGATCGACGGTGTTGTGCAGAGCCAAATCAACCCAAAAGCCGGCGTCACCTTCGCACGGGCGCTTCGAGCGATACTGCGCCAGGATCCCGACATCATCTACGTCGGCGAGATCCGCGACCTGGAAACCGCCGAGATCGCCGTCCGCGCCGCCCTGACCGGGCACCTCGTGCTGAGCACACTCCATACGAACGATGCCGTTGGCGCCGTCACGCGGTTCTCCGACATTGGCGTGCGCCCCGGCTTCATCGAGTCGGCCCTGAACGGCGCGTTCGCGCAGCGTCTCGTGCGGAAAATCTGCCCCAGATGCCGCGAGCAATACGTGCCGGGAGGGACCAGACTCGACGACTACAGGCTGCCTCCGGACACGGTGTTCTACAGGGGGAAGGGCTGCCGCCATTGCGGCGGCACCGGGTACACGGGTCGAATCGGCATCTTCGAAGTCCTGGTTGTGAACAAGGCCATCCGGGCCCTGATACGCGAGAAAGCGTCCGAAGAGGCGATCGAGAAGGCCGCGCGAGCCGCGGGGATGACGTCTCTGCTTGAGAACGGGCTCGCGAAGGTCGCTGAAGGCGTCACAACACTCGAAGAGATCCGGAGGGTAACAGATACGGCGTGACCACGAGGGCCGATCTGGGGCTCGCCTCGCGAACAAGAAAGCGGGTCACCCGGACAAACCAGACCACAATCGAGACCCGTGCCAAAGCTGACAACGAGGCAGACCTCGAAGTCGGCCGCAGCCTGCTGACCAAACACGGCGGGTCGCTGACCTTCGAGACGGAAAGCGGGCCTCGGAACGACGTTTTTCGTCCGTCTCCCCGTGGTGACTCGCCGCGCAGAGCACCGCAGGCGAGCTGTGTCTGTCTCGCGCTGAGAGGAAGCAGGGCCGAGTGCCCAGGCGTCGCCATCGCGGCCAGTGCACGGGCGCCGTGTCGGGGCAAATCCTGTTGTCCGACAGGCGACGCTTTCGGCACAAAAGTTGCTCCCACGAACACAATGGAGAAGGGCGAATACCCGCATGCGGGAAGCG
>CAYUZG010000331.1:0-2662 GCA_964449605.1 uncultured Verrucomicrobiota bacterium
GCGTTGAGCGCGGCGCCCTTGCGCAGGTTGTCGCTGACGACCCACATGTCGAGCCCGTTCTCTTGGGAGATGTCCTCGCGGATCCGACCGACGTAGACCGGATCTTTACCCGCAGCGATCGTGGCGAGCGGGTAGATGTGCTCGTTGGGGTTGTCCAGGACGACGATGCCCGGCGCGGCCCGGAGCAGCTCGCGCGCGGCGTCCGCGGTCAGCTTGCGTTTGGTCTGGACGTTGACCGCCTCGCTGTGGCCGCGCTCGACGGGCACGCGGACGCACGTGGCCGAGACCCGGATCGTGTCGTCGTGGAACATTTTCCGCGTTTCGTTGACCATCTTCATCTCTTCCGACGTGTAGCCGTTCGGCCCGAAGCCGCCCGACTGCGGAATGTGCGGGATGCAGTCGAACGCGATCTGGTGCGGAAACACCTGGGGCGGGTAGTCGCTGCCCGCCAAGAGGGCTTTCGATTGCTCGTACATCTCGTGGACGGCTTTGGCGCCGGCGCCCGAGGTGCTCTGGTACGTGGCCGCAACGACACGCACGATGCCGACGGCGTCGTAGATCGGCTTGAGCGCGACGACCATCTGGATCGTCGAGCAGTTCGGGTTCGCGATGATGCCGTGGTGCTGCTCGATGTCCTCCGGGTTGACCTCCGGCACGACGAGCGGCACGTCGGGCTCCATGCGGAACGCGCTCGTGTTGTCGACGACGACGGCGCCGGCCTCGACCGCGGCGGGCGCGAACTCGACGCTGCGCGAGCCGCCGGCGCTGAACAGGGCGATGTCGATGCCGTCGAACGCCTCCTTGGTCAGCTCTTGGACCGGGACCTGCTTGCCCCGGAACGAGATCGTCTTGCCGACGCTCCTCGACGAGGCGAGCGGCCGGAGCTCGGCGACCGGGAAGTCGCGCTGCTCGAGGGTGAGGATCATCTCGGTGCCGACGGCGCCCGTGGCGCCGACGACGGCCACGTTGTAGGCGTCTTTGCGCTGGAACGTCATCATCTTGTCCTTTCAGTGCCCGGCTCACGCATGGCTGCGAACGGTCGTCCTGGGGAGGCACGCGAAGTAGGGGAGAAAGCTGCCGCCCGGAAGCGAACCGAACGCCGCGGAGTCTACTTGAGCTTCTTCTCGACTTCCACAAAAACGTCGGCGAGCGGGTTGACGTGGAACTGCTCGCTGCGTTTCGGCGGCTTTGTGTCGGCCCGGCCCTGGTCCGGGCCTTTCCGCCGTTTCGGGCGGGGCGGCCGTTTCGGCTTGGGGCGCGGCTTCGCTTTCTTGATCGAGAGGTCAACCTTGCCGTCGTCGGCCACGGCCGTGATCCGGGCCTGGACGACCTGGCCGATCTTGAGGTGCTCGTTGACGTCCTCGACGAACTCGTCGGCAACCTGCGAGATGTGGATCAGGCCCTTGCGGCCGTCGGCCATCCGAACGAACGCGCCGAACGGCGCGATCCGCCTCACGGTCGCATCGACGACCTCGCCCACGGCCGCCAGCTTCGGGGCTTCGGCCGGTGCTTCTGTCGGTTCCGCGGGCGGTGCGGCCTGCTCCGGCTTTGGCGGCGCCGGTTTGGCTTCGGGCGGTGTTGGAGCGGGCGCAGGCTCAGCGGGCGCCTCGTCAGAGACTGACGGCTCTTGAGGCGTCGGCTCAACCGCCGCGGACTCCGGCGTCGCAGTGTCCGGCGGCACGGTGTTGTCGTCGGACGACCGGGGCGTTGGCTGGTCAGGTTGGGAATGGGGAGGAGGGCTTGGCCCTCCTTCGTCTTGCGGCACGAGCTAGGGACTCCTTTGGCCGGGTGGCTGGCCTTCACCTTGGCCCGCTGTGTCGGGCGCCTTGTCGAACACGAAGACGGTCTCGCCGGGCTTGGCCCAGTGCAGCTCGTCGCGCGCGACGCGTTCGATCCAGGCGTCGGTGTCCGACTCGCTGATCTCGCGCTGGAGCCGCAGCACGGCCTCCTGGGCCGCCTGTTTCTCCGCGCGAGCGGCGTCGATCTCCGTCTGGCGCGCGTGAAGCTGTCGCATGCCGGGTATGAGCACGGCGACGCTGAGGCCCACCGCCCCGACGAGAATGAACGGGTAAGCGATACGTGCTACGCGTGGCGGCGACTTCTTGTTCATAGCGTTCCGCCGAAGAGCGCCTCGTCTCCAAGCTCCTCCTCGATGCGCAGGAGCTGGTTGTACTTGCAGACGCGATCGGTCCGGCACGCCGACCCGGTCTTGATCTGGCCCGTGTTGCAGGCGACCGCGAGGTCGGCGATCGTCGTGTCCTCGGTCTCGCCCGAGCGGTGGCTGATCACGGCCGTGTAGCCGGCCTTGTGCGCCATCTCGATCGCGTTCAATGTCTCGGTTAGAGTGCCAACTTGGTTGACTTTGATCAAGATCGAATTTGCCACCCCGCTCTCGATGCCGCGCGCGAGGCGTTCGGTATTCGTCACGAACAGGTCGTCGCCGACAAGCTGGACGCGGTCGCCGCAGCGCTCGGTGAGCGCGCGCCAGCCGTCCCAGTCGTCCTCGGCGAGGCCGTCCTCGATGCTCACGATCGGGTAGCGGTCCATCAGGCCCATGTAGAAGTCGATCATCTCGTCGGCCGAGCGCTCGACGTGCTCCTCGGCGCGCAGCATGTAGGTGCCGTTCTCGAAGAACTCGCTGCTCGCCGGGTCGAGGGCGATG
>CAYUZG010000332.1:0-2660 GCA_964449605.1 uncultured Verrucomicrobiota bacterium
GCTCATCGGCCTTCCAAGCTGAATGTCGCGGGTTCGAGACCCGTCTCCCGCTCCAGATCCCCACTTCACGATCTACTTCCATCCCGCCGACTCATGCAGCGGTCTCAAGGCGACCTAGCCCAACTATGGCTGTGGACGAGAGACCCGTGATCGCCTTCCCGCGGGCCGGGTCACGGTGCCGCCCCCAAGGAGGCCTACTCGGTTGAGCAGATCCTTCGCCATTCCTGCCCTGGTGGCAGCTTCTCTGATAGTGGTGTCCGCCCTGGCGGCATGTGAGGCGTCGAGGACCGGGGGAGGCGATCCCTCGGAACCCATTGTCCAATGGGGCGGCGACTTGGGCTGGGGTGCCCCTGAACCTCCCCCGTCGCCCGGTGAGTCTGGAGTCGTCGCGCTGTCAGCCGGGCGTTACACAACCTAGCCCTGAGGTCGGACGGCACTGTCTTCGCCTGGAGCGCCGGTCCCCTCGGGCGAAACGCCCCACCATCGACCATCTCTGACATGACCGCGATCTCAGCCGGGTTTGACTGCAGCTTGGCCCTAGGGCGGGATGGAACGGTCGTTGCCTGGGGTGAGGACGTCAGCAATCAGCTGGAGGTGCCTCAGGATCTGAATGGAGTCGTGGCAGTCTTGAGCGGAGACTTCTTCAACGTTGCCCTGCGCCAGGACGGAACCGTAGTGGCATGGGGAGACAACTCGCTGTCGGAGACGGATGTGCCGAGTGGTCTCCGGAACGTGGTGGCTGTGTCCGCCGGCGCCAATCATGCGGTGGCTCTGACGAAGGACGGACACGTTGTGGTCTGGGGTGGATCGTCTGGCGACGGGAGCGACATGTTGGGCATTCGGCAGATCCCGCCAGGCTTGACCGACGTGGTCGCAGTATCTGCGGGAGGCGACTTCACGATCGCCCTCAAGAACGATGGCACCGTCGTTGGCTGGGGCGTGAACGACATGCACCAGATCGACATCCCAAGCGGCCTCCGAGACGTCATCGCTATCTCGGCCGGCGAGGCGCACAGCCTTGCCCTCAGGAAGGACGGCACGGTCGTTGCATGGGGTAGCAACTCATATGGGCAGGCCGACGTCCCAGCGGGGCTCGGCAGGGTCATTGCAGTGTCCGCGGGCCGCGACGTGAGTCTGGCTCTCATCGGCCCCTAAGGGGACCTGAGCCCGTCCGGGCGGCGGATCGTTCGCCCGAGGATAATCGGTCTGCTCCTGGCGACTGCCGGGGCGTTGGTTGCCGGGTCAACGATCTTCATCTGGGGCGATTGCCCGCGAGTAGGCGAGGCAGTCCTCCGGCTTGACCTGATCTGAGGCGGGGCGGGCGTAGCAACCTCAGTCACGACACGATAACTGGACACGAAATGCTCGCCCCTCTGAGCTTGATGCTGTGGTGCTCAGGCCTCCCGGCCTTCCAAGCTGAATGTCGCGGGTTCGAGACCCGTCTCCCGCACGAGTTCGTCTTCGATCCGGAGGTATGCCACACTGCCGAATGTGCGCCGACGGTGCGCAGATTGGGAAGGAGGCCAACCGATGAAATCCGGCCGGAAAACTGCCATCCCGGTGCCCGATGATCCGGGTTCGAGCCCGCCGACGCCTGGCTCCACGAGACGAGTTGGTCTGGGTCTGGTCGTCGCCCTAGTGGCCGTGACCGCCTTGGTCGGCGTGGGCGTCGGCGTCCTCGTAGGCAGCTCGCTCACCGGTAGCGACTCCTCGTCGGGAGCGCCGTCCATCCCCGCTGGCAACGGGGTCCGGACCACGCCCGAAGACGCTGTCCAGCAGTACATGGATGGAGTCGCGGCGAACGACACAGACCTGATCCTCGGGGCTTGCGGGGTTGACCTCGTTGCCAAGGGCTACCGTTTCGACCTCCTTGTCGAGCGCCTCAGGGTGATCGCGCCCAACATGATGGCGCCCAGCGAATACTCCCTCTACGGCACCCTCAACGAGTATGCGCAAGCCAACAGATGCCTCGTAGGTGTCCAGATCATCGCGTACAACCTCCTTACGTCTGAGCCTTACGGCCAGACCATCTCGCCGGTCACCCTGGAGCAAGCACAGCAATACGCGAAGGACGTGGACCCGTCGCAGCTCGCCAGTCTGAAAGTCTCTTCGATCAAGTTCCCGGTCGCCAGCAAGGCCAGCGACGCCAAGGTCCTCGCATCGTTCGCCGACCAGGCCGAATGGTACGGCGCGGACGAGGCGACCGAACGGGTGGTGCTATTCCAGTGGAATGGCAGCTACTACAAAGCGGGCTTCCAGCTCCTGCGCTACGGGAACGACTGGATCGTGCTGAGCAAGGCATCTCCACTGGGGAGTGTTGGCGCGACCGAGGTGAAGGCGACCACGCCCGACGAGTTCAACGCCGACACAGACAGCTAGGCCGACCCGGAAGTGGGGGTCTAGCGTTCCCCTCGCCGGGGGGTGGGCTCCGGAAGGTCACCGCACGCGCCTACGACGCGATGATCGCCGCGGTCGCGCTGGCCAACGAGTCGCCGCTCTTCACCTGTAATCCGGGTGATTTCGCTGGCATCGAGGGCCTGGTCGTGGTGCAGATCGACGACCCTGACCGGAGTTCGGCGCCAGGCCGACCGGCCCCGAGTCCCAGCCACGACACGATAACTGGACACGGTACGCTTGCCCTCCTGAGCGTGATGCTGTAG
>CAYUZG010000333.1:0-2655 GCA_964449605.1 uncultured Verrucomicrobiota bacterium
TGGTCGATGGGCGGAAGGTGTGGGTCGACATCGAGGAATTCGACACGAGAGATCCGGTGGTTCCGACGGCCCGGGAGGACTACTTCAGGGACATCGAGAAGGAGTTCCTCGACTCCGGTGCCGGCAAGACGGGCACGATCGGGAACGCCGACTCATACCTCTTCAATGCCGCCGAACTGCACCAGTTTGCTGTCGGCTGGATGGAGAGCAGATTCGGTTGATCCTGTCAGAAGCCCCATCGCTTCATCGCAGATGCCGGGACCCAGGCAGTGGTGTCCGGGGAAGCGCAGGGACCGGCCTGTTGGGCGGATGGCGCTCTCCTTCGTGCTCTGCTGAACACTGTAGCCGGTCCGAGCGTGACGCTCGGGCGGCGGCACCCGCTCGGTTGGCCGGTGACTGCGCGGGGCGGTTCTGGTATCGTGGTTGCGTTGCGGGACACGGGTATCGTGGACGTTTCAGGAGGCGTGACGTGAGGTTTGTGGCCGGCTTCATAGGTATCGTCGGCGCGTTGGCTGGGCTCGCCCTCGGCATCAAGTGGCTGTCTGACCTTCACTCGGAGGTTGCCCAGGAGGTGATACCGAAGGTGGTTGAGGGCAGCTCGCAGGCGAGGGAACTTGGCGCCATACGCGTCGCAACGTATCTCCTACTGGTGTGCGGCGCGGTCGGGCTTGTGGTTTCGGTCAGGGTGATGGCGCGCAAGGGGCAGCGGTTGATGAACGCCCTAGTGCTGGTCGTGGCGGGCTTGCTTCCGCTCGCCTGGCGGGCGACGGCCTGCTTCGGGGTGCCGATGGCGTTGGCCGGGCTGTTGGCACTTGCAGTGACGTACAACACGCGGGCCGTGGCCCCGCCGTCTCCGCACTCTATGCCTTATCCCTGAGCGCGCCACACGCGTCTCTTGGCGCAGCGCTGAGGCGCTTGTGTCGGTCTCCGGTCCGCGCTACAGTGCTTGCGCAGCTCCGGGGGAGGGAGCCGGCGCTGGGGTGAGTTCGTCGAAAGAGCGTCAGGGCGTGTGGCATCCTGCCGATAGTGAGGAGCAGGCGGGAGTGTATCCTGGCCCTGCCGGGGCGTCGCACGCGCTGCTGGTGGTGCAGTCGGCGGTGGAGAGCTGACGAGTGCTGAAGGAACGCGCGTACATAGCGGGGACGATCAGCCTGGTGGCCGATGCGGCGATCACGGGCCTGTCGGTGTGGCTGGCGTACTATGCCTACTTCCTGCTCTATCAGTACAACGGGCCGGTGATCGACCTGCCGTTCATGAACTACCGCGTCTTGCCGCTGTATCGCGAGTTCCACATCCCGCCCCGTGTGCTGACCTACTACCTCCTGTCGATCCCGGCGGTGCTCGTGCCGCTGGAGCTGTACGGGCTGCACGACCGGATCGGCTTCCGATCGCTGGGCGAGACGTTCCGCATCCTGGTGAAAAGCCACGTGATCGGGATCATGGCCGTGGCCGTGATCGCCGTGCTGCTCAAGCACAACCCGCTGCGCGTGCTGCTCGTCGGCATTGCGGTCATCAACACGGGGCTGATCTTCCTCAAGGAGCTGATCATCGTCGAGTACGCGCAGCTCTCGCGCGAGCGCGGCTACAATTTCCGCGAAGTGCTGATGGTCGGCGTGGGCGAGATCGCGCGCAAGATGATCGACCGGCTCCAGAGCCATCCGCAGTGGGGGTTCAAGGTGATCGGCTGCATGGTGCCGCCGCACATGCGCGACGAGACGCTCGTGAACGGGTTGACCAACTTGGGCGTCTACGACGAGACGCCGCAGGCGCTCAAGGCCCACCACCCCGACCTGGTCGTGTTTGCCGTCGACAAGCGTTACATCGCCGAGGCCGAGCCGGCCATCTATGCGTGCGAGGAGCAGGGCATCGACGTGTGGATGGTGCCCGATTTCTTCGACACCTCGGTGGCGAAGTTCAGCTTCGACGAGTTCGAGCACCTGCCGGTCATGACGTTCCGCACGGTGCCCGAGTACTCGTGGCAGGTGATGTTCAAGAACGTCTTCGACCGCGTGGCCGCCGCCATCCTGCTGGCGGCGATCTCGCCCATCATCGTGATGGTCGCGTTCCTGATCAAGGTGACCTCGAAGGGGCCGGTGCTGTTCAAGCAGGTGCGCCAGGGCTTCCGCGGCCGGCCGTTCTCGCTCTACAAGTTCCGCACGATGGTGTCGAACGCCGAGCAGCTCAAGGCCGAGCTCGAGGTGCTCAACGAGATGGACGAGGTCGTGTTCAAGATCGAGAACGACCCGCGCATCACGCGGCTCGGCCGGGTGCTGCGCAAGTGGTCGATCGACGAGCTGCCGCAGCTCTTCAACGTGCTCAAGGGCGAGATGAGCCTCGTCGGCCCGCGGCCCATGCTGCACACCGAGATCGACGAGTTCCGGTACTGGCAGCGGCGCAAGCTGAGCGTCAAGCCGGGCCTGACCTGCCTGTGGCAGATCAGCGGCCGAAGCAACCTGCGGTTCGAGGAATGGATGCAGCTCGACCTCGAGTACATCGACAACTGGTCGCTCTCGCTCGACCTGCGAATCCTGCTCAGCACCATCTCCGTCGTGCTGACCGCCAAAGGCGCGAAGTAGCTCGCCTTCGCGCGATGTGAGCGCGGACGAACGGTCCGGCGCCCACGAGACGTGGTCGGACTCACCGGGCAAGTCCTCG
>CAYUZG010000334.1:0-2650 GCA_964449605.1 uncultured Verrucomicrobiota bacterium
AGCACGTCGCCAACGCCGCCCGAGGCCATGCCGGCGTTGCCCATGATGTTGACGTACAGGCCGATGTCCGCGCCGCCGACGCCCAGGCCCGGTTCCGGCGGGAGGGCGATGCAGGTGTGCGCGCCCTTGAGGACGACGGGCATGCCGAGATTGTGCGCGGCGCGGCGCGCGGCATCCCAGGGGTCGGCCGTGATGCGCGAGAGGCTTTGGCCCGTGAGCCGCGCGAGCTCGCCCGGGTGCGGCGTGATGATGAGCGGCGCCCGGGACGCCTGGAGGCTATCGAGGCGGCCGACGAGGCAGTTCAGGCCGTCGGCGTCGATCACCGTGGGGAGCGTCACCTCGCTAAGGAGGCGCCGGACGAGGGTCGCCGTGCGATCATGCGTCGAGAGGCCTGGGCCGATCACGAGGGCGTCGCACTCGCCGAGCCGCTCGCGGATCGTGAAGTACGCGTCGTCGGACGTTGTGCCGCGCGCGGTCTCAGGCAGCGGGACGGTCATCGTCTCGGTGCATTTGACCTCGAGGATCGGGTTGAGGCTCTCGGGGATGCCGAGGAAGACGAGGCCGGCGCCGGCGCGCATGGCGCTGTTGCAGACCATGGCGGCGGCGCCCGTGTAGCCCCTCGATCCGGCCAGGACGAAGAGCCGGCCGTAGGTGCCTTTGTGCGAGAGGCGATCGCGCTCGGGCACGAGCGGCGCGATCTCGTCGGGCGTCATCAGCTCGCCGCGGCTGCGCGCGCCGGCCACGAGCTCTTGGGGGATGCCGATGTCGACGACGCTGAGCCGGCCGAGGCCGTTGATCGCCTCGCCGAGGAAGCAGCCGTACTTCGGGAGTGCCATCGTCACGGTGAGATCGGCGCGGACGAAGCAGCCGGCCACGTCGTCGGGGCTGTGTGGCACGCCGGTATCGCCGCTGATGCCCGACGGGACATCGACGGCGACGACGGGCACGCCGAGCGAGTTGATGAACCCGATGGCGTCGGCCATCACGCCCTGTGCGGGGCCGCTCAGGCCGGTGCCGAGCAGGCCGTCGACGACGAGGCCGGCGTCTCCGCACCGGTCGCCAAGCGCTTCGAGCTCATTAGCCGAACCGGCTTCGGTGATCTCGGCGTCGAGCTCCGACAGGCGCTGGTAGTTGGTCAGCGCGTCGCCCTTGAGCTCGTCGGGCGTGGCGCCGACGAGGACGGTGAGCGTCTCGACGCCCTCGTCGTGAAGCAGCCGCGCGACGACGAACGCGTCGCCGCCGTTGTTGCCCTTACCGGCGAACACAACGACGTCCCTTCGCAGCGCGCGACGGTCGAGCGTGGCGATGATCTCCTGGAAGATGCCGGTGCCGGCGCGTTCCATCAGGTCGAGGCCTGGGATGCCGTGTTCATCGATCGTCTCGCGATCGAGCGCCGCCATCTGACGAGCGGTAACGATTCTCATTATCTCACCCTCAGTCTCCGTGACGACGAGAGCGTGCAGACAAGCGAAGGCAACACGACGTGCGAAGCCCGCGCAGCGGGCGGCATCGTGTAGCCACGGGCGCCAGCCCGTGGGATAGAAGACGCCAACGCCCAAGCCCCCGCAGGGGGCGGCATCTGCGTTGCCTCGTCGTTAGATGTCGCCCCCTGCGGGGGCTCTGCTTCCCAGCGCTGGCATTCCACGGGCTGACGCCCGTGGCTACAAGATGTCGTCCCCTGCGGGGACTCGGATTCGACGACTGCGCTTCGGGAATCCAGCTCGTCCGTGCCCCTCGATCCACCACAGACTGAAGGCGCCCTCATATCTGCTTGATGCTGCGGCCGCCCGGCGGCCATCTGTCTGGCAGTCACGATCTTCATGGCGACCTCGTTGCGTACGGTTCGTTCAGCCTGGACGGGCCAGGAGCGCGAGCATCTCCTTGACGGCGCGCTCGAGGCCGACGAACACGGCGCGCGAGATGATGCTGTGGCCGATGTTGACCGCCTCGAGGTGCGGCAGCGTGTGCATGCCGACGACGTTGACGTAGTTCAGGCCGTGGCCGGCGTTGACACGGATCCCGGCGGCGGCCGCGGCGGCCGCGGCTTGGACGAGCTGTTCCAGCTCGTCACGCTGCGAGGCTTCGGTGCGCGCGTTCGCGTAGGCGCCGGTATGCAGCTCGACGAACTGGGCGCCGGTCTGGGCCGCGGCGGCCACCTGCGCCTCGTCGGGGTCGATGAACAGGCTGACGATGATGCCGGCGTCGCTCAGCCGCTTGACGGCATCGGCGATCTTCGGCGTGTTGCCCGCCACGTCGAGGCCGCCCTCGGTGGTGACCTCCTCGCGGCGTTCCGGCACGAGGCAGGCGTCGTCGGGCTTGATCTCGCAGGCGATATCGACGATCTCCTCGGCGACGGCCATCTCAAGGTTGAGCTTCGTCTGCACGGTCTCGCGCAGCAGGCGCACGTCGCGGTCCTGGATGTGGCGGCGGTCCTCGCGCAGGTGGACGGTGATGCCGTGCGCGCCGGCGAGCTCGGCGATCGCGGCGGCGGCGACGGGGTCGGGCTCGGTCGTGCGGCGCGCCTGGCGCACCGTGGCGACGTGGTCGATGTTGACGCCGAGCTTGATCATCCGTTCATCCTCCTCGCGCGATGCCGAAACAGTGGGAGCCGCAACCCGGTTGGTGCGCGTTGACTATACCACAGGGCG
The DNA here is from genome assembly GCA_964449605.1 of uncultured Verrucomicrobiota bacterium. Lineage (GTDB taxonomy): Bacteria > Auribacterota > JABMQX01 > JAFGEW01 > JAFGEW01 > CAYUZG01. The sequence goes on from CAYUZG010000334.1 coordinate 2,649, forward strand.
CC
>CAYUZG010000335.1:0-2616 GCA_964449605.1 uncultured Verrucomicrobiota bacterium
CTCGCGGCCCGGCCGACCGCTACTCGAACGACCAGGACCGCACGCGCTCGATGGCCGCGTAGTCGGTCAAGTCGTAGTGGATGGGCGTGACCGAGATGTAGCCTTCGCGCACGGCCGTGCTGTCGGTCTCCGCGCCGGACATATGGTCGGCGGACGCCTCGTCGAACTCGGGCAGCTCGCCGCCGAGCCAGTAGTAGCGGCGCCGCTGCGGATCGGTGCGCTCGTGGAACTCCTCACGAAACATGAGCCGGCCCTGGCGTGTGATGCGCACGCCGCGGATCTCGTCGCCCGGCAAGTCGGGCAGGTTGATGCTGAACAGCATCCCCGGCGGGCACTCGTTCGCCACCAGCGTCCGGATGAACCGAGCGGCGAAGTTGGCCGCGGCCGTGTAGTCCGGGTCATCGTCGGGCGCCGCGTCCGCGCTATCAATGCTGATAGCGAGCGACGTGACGCCGTTCATCGCGCCCTCGATCGCGGCCGCCACCGTGCCCGAGTAGATCGCGTTCGTACCGACGTTCGTCCCCGGGTTGATACCGGCGACGACGAAATCGGGCCGCTCATCGAGCAGCGAGACGAGCGCAAGCTTGATGCAGTCGACCGGTGTGCCGCTGACCGCGTAGGCGTAGAATGCGCCGTTGCGGCTCACTTTCTCGACGCGCAGCGGCTTGTGCAGCGTAATCGCGTGCGCGGTCGCGCTCCGCTCGCGGTCGGGCGCAATGGTCATCACCTCGCCGAGCGGCGAGAGCGCCTCGACGAGCGCGTCGAGCCCCGGCGCGTGCACGCCATCGTCGTTCGTCACAAGCAGCCGCATCACTCCTCCTCGCCCGTGCCGAAATAGGGCAGCGCACGCACCGTGGCATGCTCGCGCTGCGCCTGCCTGTACCACCGCCGGAACTGGCGCCGGCGACCTGCGGCGATCTCGTCGAGCGAACGGGCGTACGCCTCAAGCGCCGGCCTGAACTCCGGCGCGCTTCGGAGCGTCAGCTCGAAAAGCTCGACCCGTTTCGCCGCGCAGATACTCTGCACGACCTGGCGGTTCTCGTGCGTCGAGAGGCCGTCGAGGTCGGTCTCGAGCGTCGATTGCTCGATCGTCTCGTTGTCGATCACCGGGATCTTCACGGCGAGAATCTCGGCAAGCGCCGCATCCGTTGCGGCCAGCGTCAGCCGCTGCTCGGTCAGCATGTGCGCGGGTCGATCGCGCACGTACTTCTCCCACGCAGCCGCCATCGCCTCGATTGTCGGGAACAAGTCGCCGAACTCGCAGCGCAACGAGAACGCAAAACTGCTCCGCCGCCACAGGTGCTCGAGCGCGTGCCGGACGCGCTCCGGCCCGCGTTTGGCGTCGAGCAGGAACTCCACGACCGTCACCGCCTGCTGCAGGAAGATGCCGCGCTGCTCGTCGCTCTCGAACGTGCCGTCGTGGGCGAACAGGTCCTCGAGCAGAAACGACCGCTTCTCGTCGATCACGGCGGCGGTGTGCACGTACACGTCGAGCCGCCCGCCCGGCTCGAGCGACTCGGCCAGGCCCGCGTAGAGCCAAAACGGAACCGAGCGGCCGCGCAGCGTGGCGCCGTGCTTCGTCGCCTCGCTCTCCGCGATGTCCCGCAGCACGTGGTAGCAGACGGCCTGTCGAAGCGCCGGTTCAACCTGGCCGAACCACAGATCGTCGGCCGATTTCGTGACGCCGCCGCGGCTGACGCTGACCTGCCAAAGCGACTCCGGGCCTTCGTCGCCTTCGACGGTGCGCTTCGCCACCCAGACCGACGCCTGCCCGTCCCACAGCCCCCTCGTGCCCAGCCGGCTCAGCGCCGACTCGTGGATCCGCTCGCACAACCGGGCCAGCTCGCTCGCGTACTGCACGTCGGGCGCACCGACCACGAACTGCATGTTGTAGCTCCGGACCGTCGCCGCCGACGCGACGCCGCACACGGCGCAGAACGTCACGATGGCAACAGCGCTCCGCGCGATGCCTCTTACGCTGTGGCTGTTCCTACACATCGACAACAAGCGTGACCGGGCCGTCATTGACGAGCGAGACGGACATCATCGCACCGAACTCGCCCGTGGCCACCTTGCGCACGCCGAGGCTCCCGAGCGCGTTGACAAAACGCTCGTAGAGCGCGTTCGCCTTCTCCGGCGGCGCCGCGTCCGTGTAGCTCGGCCTTCGCCCCTTGCGGCAGTCGCCGTAGAGCGTGAATTGCGAGACGACGAGGATTTCGCCATCCACGTCGCGGCACGACAAGTTCATCTTGCCCGCCTCGTCGGTGAAGCAGCGCAGCTCGACGAGCTTCGCCGCCAGCTTGTCGGCCTCGGTCTCCGTATCGTCCCGATGGACGCCGAGCAGCACGAGCAGCCCCTGGCCGATCTCGCCCGTCCGGCGAGGTCCGATCTCGCCCGTCCGGCGAGAGCCAATCTCGCCTGTCCGGCGAGGGCCGATGTCGACGGCGGCCTGGCTCACGCGCTGGATTACAGCCCGCATCGGCCCGCGCGCCCGCTGCGACGCGCCGCTGGTGTGCGCCTCGTCATGAACTCTCCTGATCCCCGCCTTCGCGAAGATCCGACCGTGTCTATATCGACTTGCGGCGAAACACCCGGCCGCCGTGCCCCTTCAAGCCC
>CAYUZG010000336.1:0-2605 GCA_964449605.1 uncultured Verrucomicrobiota bacterium
CGCGTGATGCGCAGCAGCGACTCGGTCTCGCGCTCGTGCGTCGTCGCGTCCATACTGACCTCCCAACACGCGGGATGCTCTCCTCTCCTACCAGAGCCCTCACACCACCGCAACGCCTTTGTGTTGGGCGATTCGGACGGGCTATCGGCTACTCGCGCGAGGTCCACACGTAGTCGGCCTGGTCCCAGCGCCAGCCGGCGGCAGCCTCACCGCCATCGTCTTTGAGGTCCTGGCCCACGCTCCAGAGCGTGAAGCCGCCGTCGGGCTCGAGCCGGTAGTGGAGCGGCTCGCCCGAGAACGGATCGATCCCGTCGGCAAGCATGAGCGGCGTGAGCTCCTCAAGCGTTTGCGGGTACATGCCGTGCTCGGCCGCGTATCGGGCCAGGGCAAACTCGACATCGAGCACAGTCCACGCCAGCTCGTCGCGCGCAAAGGCAATGCGCGTGTAAGAGAACCCCTCTCCCAGCATCGACATGATGTTCGGGGGCACAACACGCGCTCTGGCCTTGCGCATCGGCTCGTCCCCGGCCCCGGTCTCGATGAACTCGGGAAGCGGCAGCTCGAGCGCCTTGTCCATCGCGTCCCAGAACGCGCGCACGTCCGCGCGGATCTGCTCGCGCCCCTCCTCCGTCGTAAGCATCATGGCAACGGCTGCTTGCCAGAGCTCGCTCCCGACGTTCTCCGGCATACCGAGTGCCTCGGCATACTCGCGGAGCCACCCCGAGTGCTCGATCAAGTGCTCCACCATGCTCGTCGAGAATGCCCGCTCACCGCGCAACGAGACGATGACCTTTGGCCGTCCGGGCGCGATCGCGGCGAAGCGCTTGTGGGCCTTCGCAAGTGTTTCGTCGTCGATCTCGTGCCGGATCAGGCACTGCTCGATCGACCGCATGGCGATCTGATCGCACACGGTGCCGACGAGGCCGTTGATGAGGATGGGATCCTGCGCTACATGCCCGCCGATACGCAGGGCCAGCAAATAGGCATCCAGCGCCTCGGCCATGCGGCCCTCGAACTCGTGCAACTTGCCCGCCGTGACGGCCAACCGCGCAAGCTCCCTCAAGCGCACCAAGTGCGGCAGCAGGACACCCGCGGGGCTGGTCTCGTCGAGCGACGAGCCTTCGGAAACCAAGATCGGGAGGTGGCACACGTCCTTGGACGCCGCCGCACGGAGCCATTCGAGTGTCTTCTCATTCTGCTCAAGGTACTCGACCAGCGGCGCCGACTCGGCCGTCCAGCCATCCTCGATCACCTTCTGGCTGAGCTCGAGCAGCGGTCGGCCGGGCTCCTCTAGCCAGTACGCCTCGATCGCCTTGAGGTAGTAGGTCGCGGCATTGTCATCTGGCGCGACCTCCGGCAGCTCAAAGCCGAGCGCGCGCATCTCCTCGTCCGGGACGATGCTATACGTCGAGCCGCGGATCGTGATCGTCTCCGGCTCGGCCTGTTCGCCCGCACGCGCGAGCCCAGGCACAAGCATGGCCACCAGCAACAGAATCGCACGCGCCTTCATCGTGACTCCTTCCGACCGGGCGTTACTGATCGGTTGCGTCCCCGTTCCCTACTCCGCATCGGACTCCACGCGCGAGCTCCACACGTAGTCGGGGCCTTCCCAGCGGTTCCCGCCTTCGTCGGCCTTGCCGCCGTCGTCGACGAGATTGTCGCCGACGCTCCAAAGGGTGAACGATCCGTCGTCCTCGCGCCGATACTTGAGCAGCTCCCCCGAGAACGGGTCGACCCCGTCCGAAAGCATCAGGTCCTTGGCATCCTCCAGCTTCTCGGGGTACTCGCCGTGCTGGGCCTTGAAGCGCGCCAAGGCGAGGAACGCATCCGTCACCGTCCACTCCAGGCTCTCCCGATCGTACATCGTCCGGTATTTGATCACGGACCCGCGCTCCGTGAGACACCACAATGCGTCCACGCCCGGCAGGCCCACAAGGAAAGCGCGCAACTGCTCAGGCGTGCTTTCGAGATAGCGCGTGGTCGCTCGGATGTAGTCGGGAAGAGGCTTCCGCGCCAGCCGCGTCAAGGCATCCCAAAAGCGCTCGTCACCCGCGCGCATCGCCGCCTGGAGCCTCGGCGAGCTGAGCAGGAACGCCACGAAAGCGTCCGGCCAGGACCGGATATCCACATGTAGACTGGGGCGCTGCTGCTCCTCGAAGGCGTAGCCGATCACGTGCGTAGAAAAGACCCGCTCCCAGCGGATCGTGTCGAGGCAATCCGGCCGCCGGGCGCGAACTCGCGCGAGGCGTTTCTGCACCTCGCGAAGATCGGCATCGTCGATCTTGGCACCGAGGACGCACCCGCGGATATGCCACAGGCCGATGCCCGTGCACGCGTACGCGCTCAAGGAACCTATGAGTGAACCGTCCTGTTCGACGTGTACGCCGATCGCCGCCGCATCCGCGTACAGCGCGAGGCACTCGGCATAATCCCCGTCATGCTCGCGCATGGACCCCGCCAACCCAAGAAACATCGCCAGGTGCCGAGACCACGAGTAGCAGGGAGGCAAGAACGCCCTGTAGATGATGGGCACATCATGACCAGATCGGGACGTGTCGAGGAACGGGAAACGGCATAGTGACTTACGCGTGCCAGCCCGAACCAG
>CAYUZG010000337.1:0-2604 GCA_964449605.1 uncultured Verrucomicrobiota bacterium
GCGCTACAACGCCGACCTCGCCAACGACCTCGGCAACCTGCTCAACCGCGTCGTCTCGATGATCGGCAGGTACTGCGACGGCGCCGTCCCCAAACAGGCCGGCGACGACGGCCCCGACGCCGACCTCAAGTCGCTCGCCGAGCAGACGGTCGCGAAGGTGTGGTCGCACGTGCGGGTCTCGGCGCTCAGCCAGGCGCTCGCCGAGACCTGGACCCTCGTCCAGCGCGCCAACCGGTACGTCGAGCAAACCGCCCCGTTCAGGCTCCGCAAGGACCCAGACAAGGCCGACCGCCTCGGCACCGTCCTGTACAACCTCGCAGAAGTCCTGCGCATCGTCGGCCTGCTCGTGACCCCCTTCATGCCGGCCATCGGCCCGAAGATCTGGCAGCAGCTCGGCCTCGCCGACGCCCACGCCACCGCCCGCCTCGACGACATCAAGACCTTCGGCGGCCTCACGCCCGGCACCCGCGTCGAGCAACCCGTCCCCCTCTTCCCCAAGGAAGACGCCTAGATCTTCTTTCTCTGCGAGCTCTTCGCCTCTGCGAGAGGACTTCTTTCTTCTTTCTCGCAGAGGCGCAGAGCCCGCAGAGGACTTGCCGGGAACGACTGAATTTCTGCTTCGTCAGAGCATATAATGCTTGGGAACTGAGGAGAGCATGGGCGAGAGGATTCTCGAGACCGAGGGGTTGACGAAGCGGTTCGGTGCGCGGGTGGCCGTCGATGGCCTGAGCCTGCGCGTCGAGCGCGGCGACGTGTTCGGCTTCCTCGGCCCGAACGGCGCGGGCAAGTCGACGACGATCCGCATGGTCACAGGCCTGATGCGGCCGAACGCCGGGCAGATCGCCATCGGCGGTGTCCGGCTGCGGCGCAGCCGGCGCAAGGCGCTGCGCAAGGTCGGCGCGCTCGTCGAAACGCCCGCCTTCCACCCGCACCTGAGCGCCCGCACGAACCTCGCCGTCTTCGCGTCACTGACCCGGCGCGTGAGCGGCAAGGAGCTCGACGAGGCGCTCGACACGGTCGGCCTGCTCGCGCGCGCGCGCGATAAGGTCAAGACCTACTCGCACGGCATGAAGCAGCGGCTCGGGATCGCGTGCGCGCTCGTGCCGCGGCCCGAGTTGCTCGTGCTCGACGAGCCGTCGGACGGCCTCGACCCGCACGGCATCAAGGAGGTGCGCGAGCTGATTGTTTCGCTCGCGCGCGACCTGAGCGTGACGATCTTCATCTCGAGCCACATCCTGAACGAGGTCGAGCAAACGTGCTCGCGGCTGGCCATCATCGACCACGGCCGCCTCGTCACCCAGGGCACGATGGACGAGCTCCGGAGCACCGAGCCGGTCGTAACCTTCGGCGTCGACCGCGTCGCCGACGCGCGGAAGCTCGTCGAGACAAAGCTCGGCCTGGCCGTCCTCTCGACCGACGAGACCGAGCTGCGGCTCACGCTGCCGCACGAGCGGATCGCCGACGTGAACGCCGCGCTCGTCGGCGCCGGCCACCGCGTCCACGCGATCGTGACCGAGCGGCAGTCGCTCGAGGACCTGTTCCTGCAACTGACGGAGAAGTCGATCCGATGACGTTCTTGCGCGCCCTCAAAGGCGAGCTCATCAAGAACCTGCGCAAGAAGCGGACGTTCTGGGCGTTCGTAGCGGTCACCGCGCTCGTGGCCACGCTGCTCATCGCCTACATCGCGACCGGGTTCGATCCGGTCAAGGAATACCTCGGGCACGCGTCGCGCGCTGAGCGCGGTCTGGCGAACATGGCCGTCGAGAGATACGGCAACGGGATGCTGTTCGCCGTGCTGTTCATGGGGTTGCTGACCTACGCCCTCATGCCTGTGCTGGCGGTCGGGTTCGGCGGTGAGCTCATCTCGAGCGAGATCCAGCTCGGCACGCTGCGGACCGCGCTGACGCGCCCGGTGACGCGCCTCGGGTTCTACATGACCAAGTACGCCTACGCGGCGCTCATCACTCTCGGCTTCGTGCTGTTCACGGCGCTGCTGACCTACGGGCTCGGCGTGCTCTTCCTGGGCCGGGGGCCGCTGCTCGTCCCGGCGGCGATGCTGGGCCAGGCGCGCTCAGGCGTGTTTCCCGCGCTGCACGTGCTGTCCGAACAGACCGCCATTGTACGTTTCTTCCTCGCATACCTGCTCGTGGCGATCGCCGTCATGACGATGACGACGCTGTCGTTTACCCTCTCGACGCTCGTCAAGCACACGGGCGCGGCGATGATGATCGCGATTTCGACCTACTTCATTGTGTTGATCCTGTCGATTACGCCGTGGCTCAAGAGCTGGCACCCCTACCTGTTCCTCAGCAAGATGAACTACTGGGTCCCGGCCTTCCAGCCCGATCCGCCGGTGGCCGAGATCTGGGGCAACATCGGCTACTTCGCCGTCTACAATGCCGCGCTCTTCATCCCCGGCCTGCTCGTCTTCCTCCGCCGCGACGTCCAGTGCTGAGAGAGAGAGGCGCGCGCATTGCCCCTTGACAGGGGCCTTCCGACCGGCTAGATAAGGTGCACAAGCGACGGTAGCTCAGTTGGTAGAGCTCCAGCTTCCCAAGCTGGTTGTCGAGGGTTCGAACCCCTTCCGTCGCTCTTTTCTAACCA
>CAYUZG010000338.1:0-2590 GCA_964449605.1 uncultured Verrucomicrobiota bacterium
CGATCTCGATTTCGAGCCGGGTTCTCTCGTCCATCATGCACCTTGTCCGGCGGCCGCAGCCGCAGGCGTTCCGCCTCTTTGTGCTCTAGGTTGCATCGCCTGCGGCCAGATAACCGCTGAGCTTCGTTCGAAGCTTCTTCCGTCCATAATGCAGGCGCGACATCACGGTGCCGATCGAGCAGCCGAGGACCGAGGCGATCTCAGCGTAGCTGAGGTCCTCGATCTCGCGCAAGATGACGGTTGCGCGCTGTTCTTCCGGCAGTTCCATGATCGCCTTCATAATCGTCTCGTTCAGTTCTTCTCGCTTGAGCGTCTCAAGCGGGTTCGGTTGTCTCGCCCCGCGCATGGCGCCCTCGGTCGGCGCCTCGTCGAGGATGCGGTCGTCGTACTCGACGCTGACCGTCTGCCTCTTCTTGCGCGCGTGGTCGATGGCCATGTTGACCGTTATCCGGTACAGCCACGTGTAGAAGCTCGAGGAGCCGCGGAAGCTTCGCAGCTTCTTGAACGCCTTGATGAAGACGTCCTGGGCGATGTCGAGCGCGTCCTCGCGGTTATGAATCACGCCGTAGGCGACGCCGTACACCTTGTTCTGGTAGGCGTTCACGAGGGTCCGATAGGCCTCGTGGTCGCCGTCGAGCGTCCGCCGGACGAGCTCGGCGTCGGCGGCCGTTACAGCCTGGGGGGCCTTCCCGCCCTTCCCGGCTTGGCCGGCCTTACCGGCGTCCTCGGCCCCGCGGCCGGCGTCCTCGATCTTCTCCGCGTTCATCAGATTCGACGTGAGGTTGGGCAGAATATTCACCTTTCGGGAGCAGGCCGACTATGGGGTTTGGGCGGCAGGGCTGTCAAGGCGCGGGGGTACAAGGCGGCTATGGCTTCTGCGACTCCGGTGACTTCGGCGGGTCCGCCGGTGTCCGTGGCAGCTCGCGAGAGGTCCACTCGCTGCTGTCAGGTTCTGCTGGTCACGGCGCCTTGTTGTCGGCCGCCGCTGAGTATCGCAAGCGGCGGCGGCGTCTTATGAGGGCCCATACCGACAGGACGACGGCGGCGGCAAGAACGATCGCCGGCACGGCGAGCAAGCGAAGTGTTTCCCATACAGAGAACGAGGCCCTGACGGAGGAATACTCGTATGGGCCCGGACTCCACGGTCTGGCCGGCCACCTGCACGGGTTGCGCCAATAGGCGTCTATTGCCGACTCGACATCTGAGAGCTCCCACTTCCAGTCGGGGCAGATGGCCTTGATGTCGCGTTGTGCCTGCAGCTCCCCTTCCTCGGGCGCTATCTCCTGCAACTCAGCGAGTGCGTGGTCGAGAGCCGGGTGAAACCAGAAGATATCCCGCGGAGTCAGCTGTCTGCGAGCGAGTCCGAAGACGCCCTTTCGCTCTCCGAACTCCCTGGGCGGTGGTGGCTTGTCGGGCTCGTTGGCCGTCGTCCAGGCACGCCGCCAGTCCCAGTACCTCATGAAGCCTGACAGGATTCCTACCTGGCGCTCCCTCCAGTGTTCCGTGCCAGGCTCACGCAGCACCCGGGCACCGCGCTGAGCCACGCGAAGCGTGCCGCTAGCCGGGAACAAGAAAAGCGTTGCCACGATCGCGGCGACGATCGCGGCGAGAACGAGCACGGCCCATTTGAGCCGCCGCGGCCATTTCCGATGTGTGTCGACCGGCTTCACGCTACCACCTCGTCGGCTGCTTTGACGCGGGCGTGTCACTCGTCACCGCGCCCATACGAACACTACCACCGAGCGGCTCACGTCGCCAGGTTCTTCAAGAGGTGGTGTGTCGTGGTGGCGGGGTATTTTGATTGACTTGGGCGAGGGGGGGTTCCTAGTATCGCGCAGACGAGAGATCAGGGGTCGAGGATGGGTGCGTCGAGAGCGTTCGCGTTGGCGGTGGCGGTCGTGGTGGTGTGTCTCGTGCGGCCGGCGCCGGCGACGTGGGTCTACTCGCGCGATACGGGGCGGTTCTCCCGGCTCGAGTCGATGGCGAAGGAGAACGCGCGCGAGCAGTTCAAGTATGCGGCGCAGTTCGAGGAGCGGGGTGAGTGGAGCCGGGCGCTGGTTGAGTACCGTAAGGTGGTCCGCTACTTCCCGGATTCGATTCTCGTCGGGAGGGCGCAGTTCAGCGTTGGGCGCTGCTACCAGGAGCTCGGCAAGCTGAGCAAGGCGTTCGACGCCTACCAGGTTGTTCTGGACAAGTACCCGTCGTTCCCCGAGCCCGACGAGGTGATCGAGCGGCAGTTCGAGATTGCGACGGCGTTTTACGACGGGCGCAGGAAGCGGATGCTGGGGCTGCGGATCGGGTCGGGGCGCAGCGAGGCGATCCGGCTCTATGAGCAGATCGCGGTGAACGCCCCGTTCGGCCCGGTGGCGGAGGAATCGAAGTACCGGGCGGGCGAGCTGCTCGAGCGGAAGAAGCGCTATGACGACTTCTCGCAGTCGGGCAAGCCGATGCGGCCTGGCGCGATCAACACCTACCTCTTCGTGGTGGAGAACTTCGAGCGCGGCGAACGGCGCGACGACGCGCTGTTCCGGGTCAGCGAGTGCTACTACACGAAGGCGCGGCGTGCGCGGCACGACAAGAAGGCGCTGGA
>CAYUZG010000339.1:0-2589 GCA_964449605.1 uncultured Verrucomicrobiota bacterium
GACAGCACCCCGCGCCCGGAGAAACACCCGTGAAGCAGTTCCTTGTGATAGCAGCCGTCGTGTCGCTGGCCGTCGCCGGCGCCGCGTGCGGAAAACCAGATAAGAAGGCGAAAGCCGACGAGAAGCCGCCGAAGCCCGTCCGCGTCGGCCATGTCGAGACGGGCACCATCGAACGGCACCTTACGGCGCCGGGCTCGGTCGTGCCCGTACACGACGTGTGGGTGAGCGCCGAGGTAGGCGGCCGCGTCGTCGGCAAGCACGCCACGGAGGGCCAGCGGCTGTACATCGAGGCCGACGTACCGGCCGACGAGCAGACGACGAACCGGATCGCCTCGATCGACCCAGCCGACTACGAGCGGCGGCTGAACCAGGCGCAAGCCTCGCTCAAGGTCGCCCAGGCCGGCTTGACTCAGAACCAGGCGACCCAGAAGCGCCTGGCCAACGAGATCGAGCGCAAGCGCCCCCTGCACGAGCAGAAGATCATCACGGACAATACATGGGACGATCTCATCACGCGCAAGGAGGAGACCGACGCCCAGGTGGCCCTCTACGAAGCGCGTATCGAGGAGGCAGCGCAAACGGTCGCGATCGCCGCAAGCGACCTGGCCAAGGCGACGGTGCGCTCACCGCTCGACGATGCGCTCGTGGCCGAGGTCGCGTTCGACAAGGGCCAGTTCGTCGCCGTCGGCCAGCGCCTGGCGCGCGTGGTGAATCTTGACGAGATGTGGGTCGACGTCGAGATCGGCGAGAGCCGCATCGGGGAGATCCGGCGCGGCCACGACGCGACGTTCCGTGTCCCCGCCTACCCGGACGACGAGTTCACGGGCCGCATCGAGACGATCAGCCCGGCGGGCGATCCCGCAAGCCGCAGTTTTCTTGTGCGGCTCGCCGCCGACAACCCCGACCACCGGCTCAAGGCCGGCATGTTCGCCGTCGTCCGCATCCCCGTGAACACCCGGCACGACGTCACCGTCGTTGCCAAATCAGCCGTCAAGCAGGAAGGCAAATTCCGGTACGTCTTCCTTGTCGAACCGGAGAAGACGATGTCGTACCGGCTTGAGCTGGCCGCGGGCTCCGACAAGCTGTTCAGGCTTGTTCAGGAAAAGAGGGGCAAGACCGTCAAGCGCCTCGTCACGCTCGGCTTCGAGACTGGCGACTTCATCGAAGTGCTCGAAGGCGTCGAGCCGGGCCAGGAGATCGTCACCGCGGGCGTCGAGAACCTCGCCGACGGCGATGTGATTGCCGTCCTGCAAGACGACGAGTCGGCATCCGGCCTGAGCGTCTTGGACGAGTAGCCAGATGAAAGTGTCGCACTTCTCAATTCGTCGCCCGCTGGCAACGATGATGATGATCGTCGGGATGATCTTCATCGGGTTCGTCTCGCTCCGCGGCTTGCCGATCGACCTGTTCCCGGAGATCGATTTCCCGCTCGTGACCGTGCAGGTCGCCTACCCCGGCGCCGCGCCCGGCGAGGTCGAGAACGAGATCACCAAGAAGCTCGAGGAGGCACTCGCATCGCTCACCGACGTCGAGAAGATCACGTCCTATTCGCGCGAGGGCGCCAGCTTTGTCCTGGCCGAGTTCAAGTACGGCACCGATCTCGACACGAAGGCCATCGACGTGCGCGAGAAGGTGGACCGCGTCAAGGGCGCGTTCCCCGACGAGGCCGAGGACCCCATGGTGGCCAAGTTCGACATGATGGCGTCGGAAAGCGTGCTCATCTTCGCGGTCACCAGGAAGGTGACCGACCAAGAGAAGACAGGCGCCGCCGAGACCGATCCCGCGCACGCCGAAGACGTCGCCTACCTGACACGGACCTTCGTTGAGGACGAAGTGACCGCCGAGATCGAGCGCATCGGCGGTGTCGCCTCCGCGACCGTCACCGGCGGGCGCGAACGCGAGATCCTCGTCAGTGTCGACATGTACAAGCTTAAGGCGAAGGGCGTGACACTCAACGACGTTGAGTTCGCCCTCGACCTGGCCAACGTCGAGAAACCCGGCGGCCGGCTCGACGAGGAACGCACGGAGCTCTCGACCCGCTTCCTCGGCAAGTTCGACAGCGTTGACGAGATCAACGAGATCGAGGTCAAGCGTATCAACGGCAAGCCCGTCTACCTGCACGAGGTTGCGACCGTTGAGGATACTTACAAGGAAGTACGCGGGTACGCCCGGTTCAAAGGCGCGGACGCCGTCCTCGTCCAGGTCAACAAGGAATCGGGGGCGAACTCGGCCGCGATCGCCAACGAGGTGTATCCGCGACTCGACGAGCTCAGGGCGAAGTTCCCCGATTACGAGTTCACCATCGCGCTCGACTTCACCGACTTCCTGCGCGAGTCGATCGCCATGGTCAAGAGCAATGCAATGATCGGCGGCGCCATCGCATTGCTCGTCCTGCTGCTGTTCTTGCGCGATCTGCGCTCGGTCATCATTGCCGGCATCGCCATTCCGACCGCCATCATCACCACGTTCACCCTGATCAAGGCGGCGAACCTGACGATCAACCTGCTGAGCCTCGGCGGCCTCGCGCTCGGCGTCGGGATGCTCGTCGACAACTCGATCGTCATGATCGAGAACATCACGCGCCGCATC
>CAYUZG010000340.1:0-2585 GCA_964449605.1 uncultured Verrucomicrobiota bacterium
AAGGCGCCCATGACGCGCGGTCCAGAACAGCACGAGGCCGGCAGCCCGCAGCCGGGCGGCGCCCCGGAGCACGGCGACGCCGCCCCGCAACGGCGGTCAGAGTCGCTGACGAACAAGAGCTGGCAGTTCGTCCAGGTTGACGAGTCGCTCGTCGATGAGATCCGCGGCGCGTTCGACGTCCACCCGATCATCGCTCGCATCATCGCCAACCGCGGCTTCCGCGAGCACGCCGACATCGACAAGTTCCTCCACGGCCGCCTGAGCGACCTGTACGATCCGTTCTTGCTCGACGACATGGACCGCGCCGTCGAGCGCGTGCTCGACGCCATCGCCCGGCGCGAGCACATCATGGTCTACGGCGACTATGACGTCGACGGCATCACGAGCGTCGCACTGCTCTCGTGCCTGTTCACGGCGATGCGCGCCAGCCACGGCTACTACCTGCCGAACCGCATCACGGAAGGCTACGGCATCTCGACCGACGGGCTCGATCGCTGCCGCAACGACGGCGCCGGGCTCATCATCACCGTCGACTGCGGCATCACCTCGAACGAGGAGCTCGCCTACGCGCGCCGGCTCGGCACCGACGTGATCGTCACCGACCATCACGAGCCGGGCGACGCGCTGCCCGACTGCCTTGCCGTGATCAACCCGAAGCGGGCTGACAGCACCTACCCGTTCAAGGATCTCGCCGGCGTCGGCGTCACCTTCAAGCTCGTCCACGGCCTGACCAGCCGGGCCGTCGAGCGCGGCATGCTCGAGCGCGCGCAGGTCAACCTGAAGCGCAAGCTCGACCTCGTCGCGCTCGGCACCGTGGCCGACACGGTCACCCTGCTCGACGAGAACCGCATCCTGGTCAAGTACGGCCTGCGCCAGCTCAGCCACAGCGACCGCATCGGGCTACAGGAGCTCAAGGCGGTCAGCAACGTCAACGAGGAGATCACCAGCTACGACGTCGCCTACCGGCTCGCCCCGCGCCTGAACGCGGTCGGCCGCCTCGGCGACGCGCACTCGGGCGTCGAGCTGCTCTGCAGCGAGGACGAAAAGGAAGCGTTCAACCTGGCCACGCTCATCGAGCAGAACAACCGCCGCCGCCAGACGATCGAGCAGGAGATCCTCGCCGAGGTCGAGGCGGTCATCGGCCGGACGGTCGATCTCGACTCGACGCGCAGCATCGTGCTCGCCAGCGACCGGTGGCACCTGGGCGTGGTGCCCATCGTCGCCTCGCGCATCGCCAAGACCTACCACCGCCCCACGGCCATCATCGCCATCGACGGCGAACTCGGAAAGGGCTCGGCCCGCAGCATCGGCGACATCGCCCTGCTCGACGCCTTCCGCGAGTGCGAGGATCTCCTGGTGAGCTACGGCGGCCACCGCCTCGCCGCCGGCTTCCAGATCGAGGCCGACAAGATCGACGAGTTCCGCGCGCGGTTCGACGAGGTGATCGGGCAGCGCTATCCGGGCACCGAGCCGTACCTGCCGTCGCTGAGCGTCGAGGTCGAAACCGACCTGAGCGAGGTCACCCTCGGCTTCGTGCGCGAGCTGCAGGTGCTCGAGCCGTTCGGCCACGGCAATCCGCAGCCGCTGTTCGTCTCGCGCGGCGTCTACCTCAAGTGGTCGCCCAAGCTCGTCGGGTCGAACCACCTCAAGCTGTGGTTCGAGAGCAAGGACAAGGCGGTCGAGGCGATCGGCTTTTCGATGGGCGAGCTGCTGCCGCGGCTGCGCAACAGCGAGGCCGCCTACGACATCGCCTACATCCCGCGGCTCAACTACTTCCGAGGCGAAGAGACCGTCCAGCTCCTCATCCGCGACATCCGCTTCGCGTCAGCCGAGTAGGCGCAGTCGCTCCTTGGTCTTCCACGTGTTCTCGAGCGATGAGCGGAAGGACCGAAGGTCCGACAGAAGGTAGCCCGGGGCGTCAGCCCCGGGTGGAAATCGCCCAAACGTGTCCGGAGCCCCGAAGGGGCGACACAACAAGATGAACGTGCCGCCCCTTCGGGGCTCAACTTCGGTGTGGTTTGCCATGCTCCCTGGCCCTTACGGGCCAGGCTAGGTTCTTTCGGGCCTTCGGCCCTCAGGGCTCTGCGCTCCGGGAAGGGCCGGCTCCATTGCAGGCAGGGCGAGCTCGCCGGAATCCGGTGAAGGTTGATCCGGTCGCGCCGCTTCACGCCTTCGTGATCTCGCCGGCGCGGACGCACTCGGCGCAGACCTTGGCGCGCCTATGCGGCGGCGGCCAGGTACTCGCACAGATGAGCCATCGAACCGACCATCGCGTCAGGCCGTGCGCCTCGGAGCTCCTCCTCCGAGCCGTACCCCCACAGAACCGCGATGGTGCGCACCCCATTCCGCTGAGCGCCGACGATGTCGTGAGACCGATCGCCGATCATCCAGGCGTCGTCGGGCCGAAGCCGCTCGCGCTTGAGTATGTTGCTGATGAGCTCGCTCTTGTCCGAGCCCTCGCCGGACAGCTCCGACCCGTACACCTCCTCGAACCAATGGCTCAAGCCGAAATGGTCGATGATTCTCCGGGCGTAGACTTGGGGCTTCGAGGTGGCGACCCAGAGACGGTGGCCGAGTCTGCGAAG
>CAYUZG010000341.1:0-2573 GCA_964449605.1 uncultured Verrucomicrobiota bacterium
CCGAGGCCGATCACGCCGAGCGTCTTGCCGCGGACCTCGACGCCGGCGAACGTGCTCTTCTTCCACTCGCCGCCCCGGACCGAGGCGACCGCTTGCGGGATGTTGCGCGACAGCGCGAGCAGCATCGAGAACGTGTGCTCGGCCGTCGAGACGGTGTTGCCCTCCGGCGTGTTCATGACCAGGATGCCGCGCTCGGTCGCGACGTCGAGGTCGACGTTGTCCACGCCGACGCCCGCACGGCCGATGACGCGGAGCGAGCCGGCATGATCGAGCACGTCGCGCGTCAGCTTGGTGCCGCTGCGGATGAGGATGCCGTCATAGTGCCCCAGGCACGCCTTGAGCTCATCGGGCGACAGGCCCGGCCGGTCGTCGTAGGCCAGGCCGCGCGCGTCGAGGACGTGTTTGGCGCTGTCGGCCAGCTTGTCGCTGATGAGCACTTTCATCGCCTTACCCCACGAGGACTTCCTGCGCTGCTTTGACGCCGGCCCCCGGCGAGAACGAGATGGCCATCGCCTTGAGGACGTGCTCGACGGCTGCGACGGCCGTGAGCACGTCGAACTCGTTGAGATAGCCCATGCTGGCGATCCGGAAGGCCTTGCCCTTGAGTGCCTCTTGCCCGCCGGCGAAGGTCACGCCGAGCGTGTCGCGCAGGATCTTGATGAACTTGTCGCCCTCGGCCCCCTCGGGCATCAGGACGGCGGTCACGGCATTCGACGGCGATTGCGAGAAGAGCTTCAATCCGAGCGCTTTCATCGCGGCCCGGATCGCCTTGGCGTACTTCGCCGCGTTCGCGAGCATCGCGTCACGGCCCTCGGCCTCGACGAGCGCAAGCGTCTCGCGCAGGCCGCGAACGAGGCTGACGGCCGGTGTGTACGGCGTGTCGTTCTTGTCGACCGACTTCTTGTGCTTGGCGAAGTCGAAGTAGTAGCGCGGCAGTGTGGCTTTCTCGACGAGGCCCCATGCCTTCTTGCTCACGGCGACCGCGGCGAGGCCGGGCGGGATCATGAGCCCTTTCTGCGAGCCGGCGACGACGATGTCGACGCCCCACTCGTCGGTAAGCAGCTCGTCGCACAGGAGGCCGCTGATCGCATCGACGACGAGGATGGCGTTCGTCTTGCCGACGACCTCGGCGATCCCTTGAACGTCGGTGGCGACGGCGGTCGAGGTTTCGCAGAGCTGGATGTAGACCGCCTTGACCTGATCGGTCAGGTGCTCGGTGATCTGGGCCGGCGTGACGCCCGTGCCCCACTCCAGCATGATCTCGTCGACGTCGAGGCCGTACGCGCGGCCGATCTGGCCCCAGCGCTCGCCGAACTTGCCGCCGTTGACCGTGATGATGCGGTCGCCGGGCGAGCAGACGTTCGTGACCGATCCCTCCATAGCGCCCGTGCCCGACGCGGTGAAGACGAGCACGTCGTTGCTGGTCTGGAGCACGCGCTTGAGGCCCTCGACGACCTCGCCGAACAGGGCGCGGAAGCGCGCCGTGCGATGGTGGAACATGGGTGCGCCCATCACCGAGAGCGCCTCGGGTGGGACGGTCGTTGGTCCCGGAGAATACAGGTATTCCTTTTTCATGATCCTTCGAACACCTCCGCGATCACTTCGTCAACGGTCTCGACCGGTATGAACGTGCAGTCGCGTTTGATTCTCGACGGAATCTCGTCGAGGTCACGTGTGTTTTCCCGCGGGATGACGATGCGTTTGATGCCGGAGCGATGGGCCGCGAGCGATTTCTCCTTGAGCCCGCCGACGGGCAGGACGGCGCCGCGCAGGGTGATCTCGCCCGTCATCGCCGTGTCGGCGCGAACGGCCCGGCCCGACAGGGCCGACAGGACGGAGACCATGATCGGCACGCCGGCCGACGGGCCGTCCTTGGGCGTCTGTCCCTCCGGCACGTGTACGTGGATGTCTTTCGCCTTGTGAAAGCCTTTGGGGAGCGCGAACGCCTTTTCGTGCGCGCGGATGTAGCTGACGGCTGCGCGCGCCGACTCTTTCATGATCTCGCCGAGGTGGCCGGTGAGCGCCATCTCGCCCTTGCCGGGCATGACGGACGTTTCGATCTTGAGGATTTCGCCGCCCGCCTCGGTCCAGGCCAGCCCGGTCGCGACGCCGGGCCCGGCATGCTTCTCGGCGGTTTCTCGACGATACCTGGGCGTGCCGAGGTACCGCTTCAGGTCGGCGGCGCCGACCTTGAGCCCGCCGCGTCGGCCGTTGGTGGCGATCTCCTTGGCGAGCTTGCGCAGGATCTTTGTGATCTCGCGTTCGAGGTTGCGCACGCCGGCCTCGCGCGTGTAGTCGCGGATGATGCGCAGGAGGGCTTCGTCGGTGATCGTCACCTTCCGGCGCGCGAAGCCGTGCGCCTTGAGCTGCTTGGGAATGAGGAACTTCGAGGCGATCGCCAGCTTCTCCCAGTCGGTGTAACCGGGCAGCCGGATGATCTCCATGCGATCCAGCAGCGTCGGATGGATCGTGTGCGGGGTGTTGGCCGTCGCGATGAACAAGACCTTCGAGAGGTCGAAATCGACCTCGATGTAGTGGTCGTTGAACGCGGTGTTGACCTCGGGGTCGAGCAC
>CAYUZG010000342.1:0-2573 GCA_964449605.1 uncultured Verrucomicrobiota bacterium
TCACCTACTACTCGTGGGAAGGCGACGTGGCCGACGACTGGTGGGGCGCGCTGCCGATCCTCAACGAGCAGCACTTCGAGGCGCTCTTTGGCCAGAAAGGCGTTTGGATCGAAGGCAGCCGCGACCTCGGCCGCCCCGTGCCCGGGCCGGACCGCAGCGGCCACGACAAGACGATGCTGATCGACGTGAGCACGATCAGCGGCATCCGCTCGCGCGTCGCCGTCGAGCGTGACAGCTACGACTACCTGCTCAACAACCTGATCAACCACTCGATCGAGACGACGGCCCTCATCCGCTACACGCACCCCGAGACCGGCGAGCCGCGCGACCTGCTGTTTGTCCGCATCGACATGGTCGAGCCGTTCATCGACCTCATCGAGGTCGCCGACCCGCGCCCGCTGCGCGACAGCATCATCGGCACCATCATGCGCGACACCAAGCAGGCCGTCGTCTTCGAGACCTACCTCGGCGAGCCGCTGCCGGCCAACGAGCTGGCGATGCTCACCGTGCGCGACGCCGACCTCGCCCTGCGTGCCTGGCCGAGCGTGCCGCGCGTCGTGCGCGGCCAGCCGCTCATGCTCAACCTCGAAGCGTCGTACGTGCCGGCCCAGGCCGGGCACGCGATCAACCTCGAGAACATCGAGCTCCGACTCGAACGCCGACTCCGCGCCGAGACGGCCGACACGGTCCGTACCGGCGACTTCTACACGCGCTCGCTCGTGAACCTACTGCCGGGCGAGACGCTCACGATGGAGGCGCCCATCGATACGATTGCACTCCCCGCGGGTGTCGTGAACTACGCCGGCTTGATCTCGTACACGCGCGACGGCACACCGCAGGTCCTCGAGCGACCGGTCCCAGTCCACGTGCTCGATCCGGTCAGCATTACGCTCAATATCGACGGCAGCTCGCTGCTGACCACACCGCACGCGACCGCCTGTGCCGTCGTCCACAACAACCTCGCCGCGCGCGCGCGCGGCACGCTGCGGCTCGAGCTGCCCGACGGCTGGACGGCTTCGCCTGTCACGGAACGCTTCACGCTCGACAAGCAGGACGACGAGACGCGCGTCGAGTTCGAGCTCACGCTGCCGCCGGATGCAGCGAGCACGACGCACGTGCTGCGCGCCGTCGCCGAGGTCGGCGCCGCGAGAGGCGTTACGAGCCACGCCGCGCACCAGGTCCAGGTCGCGCTCGGCGACGCGCTCGTCCACGAGGACTTCGAGCACGCGATCCCGTCGGACTTCGCTTACCCCTTTGGCCTGTACGAAGTCGAGCTCGCGCGCGACGAGTACGACGTACCCGTCGCCTTCAAGGGCTCGACGTGCCTCAAAGTCCAGGACGGCGGCGGCAGCCGGTACGGCTACGTCAGGATGTTCGGCACCGACCGCTTCTGGCCCGCCGGACGACGCAAGCCGCACACCACCTACACGTACGACACGAACGACTACCCGATCGTCGAGTGGTGGATGCGCTCGGACGGGCGCGACGCCAACCTCGGTTTCCACGTGCGACTCGATACCGACCGCGGCCAGCAATACTACGGCGTGCTCCTGCACGGGTTGTGGGAGCAGCACTGGGATCCAAGCGTGCGCCTCGACACGGTCGACTTCCCGACCGACCAGCGCTGGCACAAGATCACGATCAACCTCGACGAGCTGCTCGACAACTACCTCGGCAACGAGCCGCACATCGTCCAGGAGCTCCGGTTCGGCGATACCCGCGTCTTCGCTTCCGGCTGGTGGTTCGCGCCGCACAAGTACACGCACTACATCGACGAGTTCTCGATCCGCAAAGCACGGCCCGACGAGCAATACGACCAGGCCAAGGACGTCCTCTCACTCAAGGGCGAGGACCGTCCCCCGGCGTTCGAGTCGCGCACGGCGACCGACGGCCTCCTGCTCACGGTCCGTCCGCGCGACGTGAGCTCCACGCAGAGCGGCGAGATCCTCCTCGACGGCTGGTACGCGAACATCGGCATCGCGCCGCTGTCCGTGCCAAGCTGGCCGGCCGACAAGAGCGTCGCCATCAAGCTCGTCGACGAGAACGGCAAGGACGTGTTCGACGACCAGCCCGACGGCTGGCTCGTGCTTTCCCCGCCCGAGCGCCGCCCGGTTCGGGACGCCGACCGCGAACCGCGGCCCGTCATCCTCCTCGAGTTGAAGCCCGGCGAAAGCATCCGCTGGACGTCGAGACGCGACGGCGCCATCCGCATCGACGAGGCCATCACCGGCTACATGGAGAACAGGGGCCTCGAACCGCTCGCTCCCGCCGGCAAGTACGCGCTGACGGTGCGTGTCACCCACGGCACGCCCGACAAACCAGAGCTCGATCCGACCGGCTGGCACGGCGAGATCGTCTCGAACACGGTCGATCTCATCATCGAGCCGTCGCCCACGAAAGATGAGGTGCTCGCCCAACTCGAAAGCCCCTACCCACTCGACCGCGCCCGGGCGGTGACAGCCCTCTGGAAGGGCAACCACGTCGACACGCTGCCGGCCATCGTCAAGATGCTCGACGACCCGGACGCAACCGTCCGCCTCAACGCCGTCTGCGCCATCACCGAGATCGCCGGC
>CAYUZG010000343.1:0-2502 GCA_964449605.1 uncultured Verrucomicrobiota bacterium
GCATCGGAGGCGCTCCTTGTGTTCGGCCGCGCGGCTTCCTATACTGGACGAGCACTGAACGGAGGACGGCACACAGGGAGGGGGCACCGGTGAACCGGGTTATCGCCGTAGCAGCGGTGGTTGCGGCAGCTATGCTCTCGCTGGCAGCTCAGGCCGCCGAGGAGCAGACGGGCCCCGAGCAGGGCCAGATCATCACCTACGACGAGGCGCTCGCGCGCGTGATCCAGAACTCGTACGAGCTGAAGCTGGCCGACGAGGACGTGCGCGACGCGCACCGGCGCCTCAAGCGGGCCCGGCGTCAGTACCACCCCCGGCTCAGGGTGCAGGGGACCTTCCGGGGCGACCTGCTCCAGGCCGACGGGTGGTCGAGCGACCGGAACATGGGCGCCGGCATGGTGCTCGACTGGTCACCGTTCCGCAACGGCGAGCTGCTGCGCGAGAATGCGACCGCACGCGTCGGGGTGACGGTCGCGACGCTCTCGAGACGCCAAGCGGCCATCGACCTCGAGTACGATTTCCGCCAGCTCTACTACGGCATTCTCAACACCAGGGACGAGGTCGAGCTCAAGAAGCTCCAGCGCGACCTCGAGGAGCGTCGACTCGCGGTGCTCGAGGATAAGTTCGAGTCCGGCGACGCGACAAAAGCGGACGTCCTCAAGCAGAAGGGCGTGTTCTTCGACGCGGACGCCGCCTGGCGCATGAGTCTCCAGAACCTGCAGATCGCGCTGATCGAGCTTGAGGAACAGATGGGGCGCGACGAGGCGGCCGGGGTGGCCGACATCGACCGCGCGATCGAGCCCGTTGACGAGTTGACCGTGGAGGACTGTCTCGCGGTCGCGCAGGACGCGCGGATCACGCTGCTCACGGCGCGGCAGCAGGTGCGGCTGGCCGATCTGGGCGTCAAGTACGCCGGGCTCAAGCGCCTCCCGAGCGTGTACTTCTTCACGGGCAGCGACTACGCGCTGACCCAGCAGGTGGGACGCGATGAGATCGAGCTGCTCGCGGGCGTCACCGTGAGCTATCCGATCTACGGCGCGGGCGAGACCGCGGCGGTGATCGCCGACGCGAAGGCGGCCGCCGTCCGCGCGCGGATCCAGAGTTCGCAGGCGCACCTGAGGGTCGAACGCGAGATCCGCGAGGCGTATTGGGCGTACGTGAACACGCTGCGCCAGCTCGAGTCGACGCGTGAACGCGAGGAGGTGTTCGAGGACGATTTCGAGGACGCCCGCGTGCTGCGCGAGCGCGGCGCGCTGGGCGACATCGCGTTTGCCGAGGCCGAGATCCGCTACCGCGAGAGCCGGCGGCGGCTGCGCACGCTTGAGCTCGACGCTCTGGCGGCGCGCGCCGCGCTGCTCAAGGCGATCGGCGTCTCGTCGCTGGACGAGGTCGCGCACGGGCTGGCTTCGTCCGGGCCGGAGCCGCCGGGCAAGAAGGAGGCACAATGAGATTCGCACTGCGCGTTTTCATCATCGCGGTCGCGGCGGTCGCCGTGGTCGTGCTCGTCAAGGTACTCCTGCTCTCCGACAATGGCCCCGACCGGCTCACCGAGCGCACGACGGTCCGGCGCGGCACGGTCGAGGAGACCGTGCAAGGCACGGGCGCGCTCGAGTCGGCGTCGGCGGCAGCGATCACCTCGAAGGTCAAGGGCAAGCTCGGCGAGCCGCTCGTCAAGGAGGGGGAGCAGGTCGCGAAAGATCAGCTCCTGATGCGCATCACGAACGACGAGATCGAGAGCCTCGTGAAGCTCAAGAAGGCCGAGATCGCCAAGCTCGAGGACGAGCTGGCCGAACTGCGTAAGCCGCCCGAGGAGCGCACCGACGTCAAGAAAGCGAAGGCCGCCTGCGACCGCGCCCAGAATGACTATGAGAAGAAGAAGCGTGAGCTCGAGAATACGGAGGCGACGGGCAACGAGCAGATTTCGGCGCAGGAGCTCGATCAACTGCGCAAGGAGGTCGAGTTCGCCGAGCGTGACGCCGCGCTCGCCAAGGACGCCTACGAAGAGGCGTTGGATGCGGTCACCGAGGCCGACATCCAGGAGGCCGAAGAGAACGTGACGCAGGCGAAGCTCGAGCTCGACAAGCTTGAGGAGCAGGCCGCGGGCCGCGAGGTGCGTTCGCCGATCAAGGGCACCGTGCTCGAGGTGATGATCGAGCCTGAGGACCTGGCCGTCGACCCCGACAGGGAGTACGAAGAGGGCACCGCGCTGTTTCGTGTGGCCGACCTCGATACGCTGCTCGTGCGCGGCAAGATCTACCAGACCGACGAGGCGAAGCTGGACCGCGACCGGATCAACGACCCAGACGTGCCCGACGCCGAGCGGCCGGAGGCGCGCGTGCAGTCCTCCGGCCTCGGGCGCAGCCTGCCCGGGCGGGTCACCTACCTGTCGCTGACACCGCACGAGAGCTCGACGGGCGTCGGCCAATTCGAGGTGAAGGTGTCGTTTCCCACGCCGCCGACGGGCGTCACCGACGGGCTCCAGGTGAGCTTCGACATCGTGGTCGG
>CAYUZG010000344.1:0-2498 GCA_964449605.1 uncultured Verrucomicrobiota bacterium
GGGCGAATACGGCCTTGGCGGATCCGTCCAAGTTGACAGGGTTGCAGGGTCGGTGCTCGCTTTCGCTGGGGGGGCAAGGCGAGCGGCCCTTCTGCTGAGAGAATCAGGGTACCTTTGTCGGGCCGATCAGCCTGTCGGCTGGGTCGGCCGGGGGTGTTCCGATGCGGATGAACAGGTTCATGGCGAACTGCACGGTCACCGTCGTGGTGGTCGCGTTGACGGCGACGCTCATCATCGGCTGCTACACGGTGCCCGAGACGGGGCGGCGGTCGCTGATCCTAATCCCGGAAAGCCAGGAGTTGGCGCTCGGGGCGTCGGCGTATGCCGACGCGCGGTCGCAGGCAACGATCTCGATGGACCCGCGCTACAACGCGCAGGTCACCGGCGTGGGGACGCGGATCGCCTCGGTGACCGGTCGCGACTACTACGAGTGGGAGTTCACGGTCTTCGACGCCGACGATACGATCAACGCCTGGTGCTTGCCGGGCGGCAAGATCGGCTTCTACTCCGGCATCATGCCGGTGTGCGCGAACGATCCCGGCATCGCGACCGTGATGGCGCACGAGGTCGGCCACGCCGTCGCGCGGCACGGCGCCGAGCGGATGTCGCTTGGCCTGATCCTGTTGGCGGGACAGGCGGCAGTGGCGTACGCGACGAAGGATGAAGAGGCGAAGAACCGCGAGATGATCATGGCCGCCTACGGGATCGGCACGACGCTGTTCGTCCAGCTCCCGTACAGCCGCAGGCACGAGTACGAGGCGGACCGGATCGGCCTGATGCTGATGGCCGACGCCGGCTACGACCCGCGCGAGTCGGTCTACTTCTGGCGGCGCATGCAGAAGCTCGGCGAGGCGCGCGGCGGGAAGCCGCCCGAGTTCCTCTCGACCCACCCGAGCGACGCGCACCGGATCGCGCAGCTTGAGCAGTACATGCCCGAGGCGCTCGAGCGCTACTACGCGGCAACGGGCCTGACGCCGCCGCCCACGTCGAGCCGCACGGTCACGACGCCGTCGGGTTCCAGCCTTCGTTCGTCCCCCATTCTGCGCAGCGGCGCGCATTAGGACGCCGGTTTCATTGCGCAGCAGGCCGAACGGCGGGTGGCAGCGTCTGTCCTTACACTTTCCGGCCTGGCTTATCCTGCTTGCGGCACGAGTAGACGAACGCCGGGGGCAGATTCCACATCGTCCGGTAGTACGTGATCGCGGGGAAAGTGGCGCGCAACAGCCGGCCAAACCGGCGCGCCGACGGCATCAGCAGGTACGAGTTGTAGTACTGCACCGTGTTGAAGAGCCCACCGTCGCGCAGGCAGCGGTGCGAGACGGCGATGATCTTCTCGACTACGTTCCACGGCAGCACGGTGTACGGCAGACCCGAGACGATGTAGTCGGCGCAGTCGAGGCCGCGGCCGGCGAGCAGGTCGGGCAGCGCCTCGGCGCTCGCCTCAGCCACGTCGAGGCCGGGGAAGCGCTGCCGCAGGACGGGGATGAAGTCCGGGTTCTTCTCGATGGCGAAGAACGTGGCGCCGGGGCCGATGCGGTCGAGGATCTCCCGGGTGAACGCGCCGGTGCCCGGGCCGTACTCGACGACGGACCGGGCGCGCGACAGGTCCATGCCGGCCACCATCTTGCGCGCAAGCGAGCGCGAGCTGGGTGCGATCGCGCCGACCTCGGCCGGTCTTCTCAGGAACGCGCTGAAGAACGATCCCATCAGATCCCCCCGACTTCCGGGCGCCGTCGCGCTCGGCTAGCTGTCGTTACCCCGGCACTCTAGGAGAAGGGCTCGGACGGGTCAACGTTGTGGGGCCAATAGCCCGAGGCAAGTCGTTATCATCGGCCTCGGAAATGGGAGCTGCTCCCCGTTCTCTTGAAGCCTGCTTCAGCGGGCTTGGCGCCTCGGCACAGGCCGGTCCTTTAGGGCCGGTATCACGCGCACCAGCGAACCGTTGCGCAGCCCGTTTCAACGGGCTTTCGCACAAAGGGCTTAAGCCAAGACGGGAAGGACGTTGAAACGCCCTCGTGGGACCTGGGTGCGCACCGCGGGACCAGCCCTGAAGGACTGGCCTATTAGGATCGGGACGCTGAAGCGCCCCGGGTCCCTGTCCGCCGACTCAGGGATGGCTCGCTGAGTTGATTACGCGGGCGCTGGGTTGGTAGAATCGGCGCGAGGAGGTGTTGGGTCAGTGTCGTCGAGCGAGGACAGCGAGAACCTGAACTTCGAGATCCAGTTCTACGAGGGGATCTTGGCTGAGGACCCGGACTACGTCGAGGTGCTGGTCCCGCTCGCCGAGGCGTACACGAAGGCCGGCCTGTACGACAAGGGGCTCGAGGTCGACCAGAAGCTCGCCGCGCTGCGCCCCAACGACCCGACCGTCCACTACAACCTGGCGTGCAGTCACGCGCTGACGGGCCACACAGAGGAAGCACTGGCGGCGCTCGAGCGGGCCATCGAGCTCGGCTACCGCGACGTCGAGTTCCTGATGCGCGACCAGGACCTGGTGT
>CAYUZG010000345.1:0-2493 GCA_964449605.1 uncultured Verrucomicrobiota bacterium
GGTCTTGAGCAGGTCGATGAACTCCTGGCGGGTCTCGCGGTGGGTGCGGAAGGCGCCCAGCATGCAGCTTGTCGTGGCGAACGCGTGCTGTTTCTCGACGCCGCGCATCGCCATGCAGAGGTGGTAGGCCTCGATGACGACGGCGACGCCCATCGGCTTCAGCAGATCGTTGAGCGTGTGGGCGATCTGGGTCGTAAGCCGCTCTTGAAGTTGGAGCCGGCGCGCGAACATATCGACGACGCGCGGGATCTTGCTCAGGCCGATCACGCGCCCCTTGGGAAGGTACCCGACGTGGCACTTGCCGTAGAACGGCAGCAGGTGGTGCTCGCAGAGGCTGAACAGCTCGATGTCCTTGAGCATGATGATCTCGTCGTAGTCCTCCTCGAAGATCGCGCCGTTGACGATCTCGTCGAGCTTCGTCCGGTATCCCGCCGTCAGGAACCGGAGCGAGCTCTCGACGCGTTCGGGCGTCGCCTTGAGGCCGGGGCGGTCGGGGTCCTCGCCCAGTTTCACAAGCAGCTCACGAATCAGCTTCTGCATCGGACTCAGTCGGCTCCTTTTCCTCGGTATGTGGCGATGTTTGTGTCGGTCTCGGCGACCCGGACCTCGACGAGACGGCCGGGCGCCACGTTCGGCTCGAGGCACTTCCAGATGGCGACGGCGATGTTCTCGGCGGTCGGCACGAGACCGCGCAGGGCGTCCACTTCCGTGTTGAGGTTCTTGTGGTCGAAGCGGTCGAGCACCTCGCGCCGGATTGTCGCCTCGAGCTCGGCGAAGTTGACGACCATGCCCGTGCGCGGATCGAGCTCGCCCTCAACGGTCACCTCGAGCGCGTAGTTGTGGCCGTGGCCGCCGGGGTTCGAGCACTTGCCGTAAAGGCGCCGGTTCTCCTCGTCGCTCAGCTCGGGGTTGAACAGCCGGTGGCCGGCCGAGAACTGCACGCGCTTTGTCAGCCTCACCGTCGGCATCACGAGCTCCCTTTGACGCGACCCTCGACGGCCGGCTCGAAGACAATATCCTCGACGAGGACGCGGTGCGGCCGGCGCGCGTTCTCGACGAGGACGGCGGCGAACTCCTCCGGCGTGATCCACGTGGTCAACTTCGGGTCCTCGGCGGCCCAATCGACCTCGCCGTGCGAGGCGACCTGGTACGGGTAGGCGATCTGCACCTTGATCCCATGCGGCTTGAGCTCGCGCGCGAGCGCCTTCGAGAAACCGGCGACGCCGTACTTGCTCGCGCAGTAGGCGGTCGCGTGTTTCATCGGCCGCCGCGCGCCGACCGACGCGATGGTGAAGATGTGGCCGGCACCACGCTCGATCATGGTAGGCACAACCGCTTTGCACACGAGAAACGCGCCGCGCAAATTCACGCCCAGCACCTCGTCCCACTCGTCGGTTGTCAGCTCCCCAAAGGGCTTCGTGAGGAACTGGCCGGCGTTGTTGACGAGGATGTCGATCCGCCCAAAAAACTCCACCACCTGCGCGACCGCCCGGTTCACGTCGGTTTCTTGCGAGACGTCGGCCGGGACGGCGAGCGCCCGGCCGCCGGCGGCCTCGATCTCGCGGGCGGTCGCGTCGAGGGCGTCGGCGTCCCGGCCGCAGATGGCGACGTCGCAGCCGGCCTGGGCAAACGCCAGCGCGACCGCGCGGCCGATTCCCTTGCCGCCACCGGTGATGAAGACAGTCTTATCAGTCAGGTCGGTCATACGGTTCCCCGTGTTGCGCAGGCCGATAGCTGAGCACATTTTGACTGAGACTGCAAGGAGGAGTATCTCTCGCAGAGACGCAGAGCTCGCAGAGATGATCGTGGATCAGGAGTTCCTCTCTGCGGGCTCGCGTGCGAAGCACGCACGGCGCCTCTGCGAGAGGCCCTTCTATATGAAGGTCTTCTCGCGGCGGGTGAGCAACAGGATGAAGAACGGGCAGCCCACGAGCGTGGTCAAGACGCCGAGCGGGACCTGCTCGTGGAACACTGCACGAACTGCCACGTCCGCGCCGAGCACGAGCAGCGCGCCGCCGAGGATGCTCGCGGGGATCAGGACGCGATGGTCGGGCCCGACGATGAGGCGCATCACGTGCGGCACGACCAGGCCGACGAACCCGACAATGCCGACCGCGGCCACGGCGACCGCCGTGAGCAGCGACGACGCGATGAGCAACACGAGGCGCGTCCGCTCGACGTGCACGCCGAGGTGGTGGGCCGTCTCGGATCCCATCAGCATCACGTTGAGGTCCCGGGCGTACATGCGCGTGAAGGCCACACCCACGATCGTGACCGGCCCGACGATGGCTACGTCGCGCCAGCCGCAGTTGTTCAGCGTGCCCATGATCCAGGCGAGCACCTGGCCGATCGTCTGCTGCGTAAACAGGAACATGAGCAGGTAGGCAACCGCGCCGGCGAACGTGCCGACCGCGATGCCGGTGAGCAGCAGCAGCGTCGTGTTGATGCGACCGCCCCGACGGGCGAGCGCGTAGACGAGGAACGTGACGCCGA
>CAYUZG010000346.1:0-2489 GCA_964449605.1 uncultured Verrucomicrobiota bacterium
ACCTCGCCATACCAGCTCGTGGCGTCGTAGTCCATCTGGTACTGCATGTCGTCGTGATAGGCGACCACGGCGTACGCGCGCGGCGATGACTCGACGCGGCCGGTGATGACGTACTCGCCATCGCCGGAGGCGAACTCGACGTCGTGGAACTCGCAGTCGGGGACGACGTCGATGTCCGTCGTGTCGTGCCGGAACAGCGGGTGCGACGACAGGATGGCCGCGTGCGCCTTGGACAGAAAGGCGCCTTTCCCCAGGCCGGCACGCTCCTCGAACAGGTGGTAGTTGCCGCTGCCCATAAGCGCGATGCCCAGTTCCTTCCGCTGCTCGTCGGTCTCCTTGTTATGCGGCAGGCCGAGTGCGTGACCGAACTCGTGCGCCACCCCGCCCATGTGCGAGATGATGAAACGGTTCAGCGGCCAGTAGCGACTGCCGCCCGTGTAGACCATCGGGCTCGTCCTGGTCAGGTTGAGGGGGTCGAACAACGAGAAGTCGATGACCCAGGCGACGCCGTCCGTCAGGCAGCCGCCGCCCCAGTAAGGCGCCCAACTGTGAATGCACCAGACATCATCGCTGACGGTTTCGAAGCAGCTATTCTGGAAAACGATGATGTGCTCCTGCTCGACGTCGATGCCCTTCTCGAGCAGTTGCGGTTTGATCCAGTCGTGGAACATCTCCTTGGTGCTGATCGGCTGGGCATAGACGTAGGGTTTCGTGCCCTTGACGACGTGGATGACGAGCCGCTCGCCGATATCGCGTTCGAGCTGGAACGTCATCGGCCCGAACCCATTGCGCTCCATCTCGTCGCGATACCACGACTGGATCTCGGTCATCACCCGCTCGATGCGCTTGTAGTATCCCGGCGGGCACTCGCGGCCGGCCGGATTGAAGTAGACGATGTGGACGAATTGATGCGGGGGGGCGTCTTTCTCAACACGACGCGTCTGTTCTATTTCATCTTCCGGGGGACTGGTGTCCACGCGTGTGAGCACGGGCGAGAACCAGACACCGCAGTCACCCCACCGGCCATCGTCGCCGTCCTCGACAATCAGCTCGAGCTCCTGGACGCCGGTCAGGTCGACGTCGACGTGCCGCTCGACCCAGTTCGTGACCAGCTTGGAGCGGAAGCGTTCAAAACCATCGCACTTGACGACGAAAACAACCGATCCCCTGTTGTTGTTCTGGAGCCCGTAGCCGCTCGTGAACCGCTCCCAGTTGCCGTCGAGCTTGTAGACGAAGCTGGAATTGGCGTGCGCGTAGAGGCCGCTCTCGTGGAACTGCACGCCCGATTCGAGCGGCCAGTCGAGTCTTCTCTCCTCTTCGTCCGCGGCCGGGATGCTATCGCGCGTCACCACCGTCCACCCCACTGTTGCCGATTCCCACGTGACCGACGAGAGCGCCACCTGACACACCGAGTCGGGAAAGGCGCTGAGCTCCTTCGGCTCGGGCATCGTGCGCGTCATGAGGGCGTAGTTCGCCCTGGCGCGGCGATAGTAGACGTCGTTGAGATCCGCAAGCTTCTCGATGGCGGCAAGCAGCGCGACGGGATCCCGGGCCTGGATCTCCGGCCTGGCGTAGATCTCGTACAGCGTCTGTCGAGCGAGCTCGTCGATCGGGAGCTCGAGATCCGGCCCGATCTCGAACTGAAACCCCACCCCACGCATGTCGCCGTTCACCATGTAGCAGCGGAGGCGCAGTTGGTACGAACCGGGCTCGAGCTGCCCGACGTGGACCTCGAAGCGCCCGGTCTGGTCGTCGAAGTCGGCAACCCAGCTCGTCGCCTCGTAGTCCATCCCGATCTCCTTGTCGTCGTGATAGGCGAGCACGGCATACGCCGCCGGCGACGCTTCAACGCGACCGCGCACGATGTACTCGCCCTCACCCTGGGCGAATTCGATGTCGAAGAACCGGCACACGGGCGACACGTCGATGTCCTTCGTGTCGCGCCGGAACAGCGGGTGCGATGAGAGGGCCGTTGCATGCGCCTTCGACAGAAACGCCCCTTTCTCCTTGCCGACACGTTTGGCCGAGAAGAACTCGTTGCCGTGGCCCATCAACGTGTAGCCGAGCCGCTCGCGCTGTTCGTCCGTCTCCCTGTTGTGCGGGAGGCCGAGCGCATGGCCGAACTCGTGCGCCACGCCGCCGCCCATGCCGATCGTGGGGCTGTTCACGATGTCCATGCCCGGGTAATCGTGCACGTAGGCCGTGCCGCTCCTGTGGTTGCCCCCGCCGCAGTACGGCGCCCAAGCGCGATAGCTCCTCTTGTAGCCCGGCTCGCTGGGGAAGGTGGCGTTCTCGAAGATGATGATGTGTTCCTGGTCGATATCGATGCCCTTCGCCAGCATCGGGCCCTTGACCTGGTTGTCGCGAACCTCCTCCGTCGAGATTTCCTCGCGCCACGCGTACGCCCGGGTGCCCTTGATGACGTGGATGATCAGGCGCCCATCGGCGTCGCGCTCGAGCGGGAACGTCATCGGCTCGAAGCCGTTGCG
>CAYUZG010000347.1:0-2478 GCA_964449605.1 uncultured Verrucomicrobiota bacterium
GATGTGCTATAATGGTGTGGTTATTGCACTGGGGGAACCCCGGATGGGCCTGGCTGAGAACGAAGGCTTGGCGATTGGCCACAAGGTCGCGCCGCCGCCTGAGCCGGCGGAGCCGGGCGAGTGGTCTGTCGACGAGACACGCGAGTTCCGCGGCGCGTCGCGGCCTCCCACGGGTGCGTTTGTCCTCATGCAAGTCATGTTATTCAGTGCCGTTGTCCGCGCGGTCACGGCATCTGACCTGGCGGCGGCCTTGCTGGCCGTAGTCGGTGCTTTTATGGACGTGATGATGTTTCTCAGTGCGAAGAAGCTCAGCCTGCAGGTTGGGCCTGACGGGGTTCGCTACGTCGCGGGCCGGGCCGTTGTGTCGATGCAGTGGGATGAGATCGCCGCGATCTCACATCACGGCCTTGGGAACACCATGCGGCTCCAGTCATACGACAACAGGTCCCTTTCGATCGACCTCGACAACTTTAAGCGCGCCGACGAGATCCGCGACGCGCTGCGCGTGATGCTTCCAGACGCCGAGCCGATCACCACGCGCGTGCTGCTCGGTTCGCTGATCGCGTCGTCAATCGTGCTCTGGATCATCGCTATTATCGCTGTCGCAGTCCTCGCGCGGTCGAAGAGCGATTCTCTGCACCTGGCTTACGGTGCGGCGCTTGGCTTGGCGTTGGGGATCGCGTTGAACTTGTTCGTCCGTGTAAGCTCTTCGATGTGTCGGTGGATCGGGTGGGGATGCGTCGCCTTGGCCGTCCTGTCGGTGATTGTCGCGATCGTGTGGACGGACAGCGTCGAGTACGGGCGCGCCCAGGTGGTTGTGTGGCAGGTTCTGCTCGCCGTGCTCGGTTTCCTAGGCGTGTTTTGGGGGTTCATCCTGGCATCCGGCCTTCGCGCGTACAGCGAGGACTACCGAGAGGCACTTGCATGTCGCGGCGTCGAGGTTTCGCGTCGGCCGCCGCCTACGGCCGAGTGAGCTCGTCATTGCGGGTTGGAGCACGTGAAAGGAGTGGGAGATGGAGGAACGGAGCACGACGGGGATATCGCCTGAGGCTGTGGCTCGCGACGGACGCCAAGGGACCGTGTACCCGATGGTGTCTTGGAGGCGGCGGGGATACGGCCAGTGGCTTATTGCTGCCGCAGTCACGCTGTCGGTCTCGATGAACTTGATGCGCCACGCGCCGGTGTGGGGTGCGCTGGTTGCGACGACAACCGTGGCGTCGCTCGCCTTGTTCGTGCGCGGTTGGCTGGCGCGTCGGCACCTTCCCGCGGATCCCGGCTTGACTCTCGGCGAAGATGCGCTTGTTTGCCGAGGCGTCGGGGGAGTCCGCGAGCTGAAATGGGACGAGATCGAATCGTACGAGCTCTACGGCGGTCCGAGTCACGGCATCTTCCGGATGAGGTCCGGGCGCGCCGTCAGTCTGCCTCTTTGGCACTTCGAGTTGTACGAGACGATCGTGCGTGACCTGAAGGCGAAGCTTGGCCCGCCGTCGAGGGTGGTGTTGGGAGACTTCTGGTTCTTCCTCGCCGTTCCTCTCGCCCTTGCGGCCACAGTGCTTGCGCTCTTCTCGTCGTGGCGCCCGCTGCTCGTCGGTGCTCTGATCGGTGTATACGCCGGTCCGGTGTGGGTGGCGTTGCTGCCGCGGATGCGGTACGGGACGGCGCGCTTGCTCGTTCCTGCGATGGCCGCGGTTCTTTGCGCGGTGGGTCTTGCCGTACTTCACTTCGCAGTGGGTCTTTCCGGCCGTGGGCTTGTCCTGTGGTGCCTGACGGGCATGATCGGCTGGTACGCCGCGTTCTGCTTCGCGCGCTATCTTAGTTGTGAGGCCTGACCGTCAGCCCAGCCGGCCGAGCCACTCGTCGACGAGCGGCGGGAGGAGTTCGCCCGCTTTGCCTTGGAAGAAGTGGTCGATGAAGTCGACGTTGAGATGTTGTTTGAGCCCGCTGAAATGGGTGTGGAGAGCATGATGTGCGACTCGGGCGCAGAGAGGACACAGCGCAAAGAGTACAGGATGGGGAGATGGCCGACCGTATTGCTGGTGCTGGGCTTGATGCAGATCGCGATGGCGGTCTGGGGATGGATCCAGCTTGGCGGACGGACCAGCTCCGTTCGGCCGACCGATAGCACGCTCCGCAGAATCGTCGGGGCGTCAGCACCTGTTCGCAGGCACATCTGGCTTTTCGCCACCACTGTCGGCGTGTTTGTCTCGCTGTACGGAGCCGTGCACGTGCGCTACCGCGTTGTCGTCGATGAGGACGGGGTACGTCTTCGGTCGCTGCTCCTTGACCGGCGCGTCGCGTGGAACGAGGTCCAGTGGTGTCTTGTCTGGCATAAGGGCATGGTAGTCCTGGGTCGACCACGCGGCCGGGCCCTCGTTGTCCTCGCCGGCATGTTGTGGCCGCGGGGCAAGATCGTCGAGGAGATTGTCAGTCGTGTGCGGCAAACGCGCGTGATCCGGCCGCGTCCGGTCGTGTTTGGCG
>CAYUZG010000348.1:0-2475 GCA_964449605.1 uncultured Verrucomicrobiota bacterium
TCGGCCTGATCGACCACAACACGAAGGGCAAGCGCCTCTACCTGCTCGTGCCGAAGCCGGACGGCGCGGCGAAGTTCGACGACGTCAACGTCCGCTTCCCCGTCCTGTACGACGAGGCCGACGCGCGCGTCGATCGTGCCGAGGTGCGCGCACTGCTCCAGGCGATCGACCGGCCGTTCGAGCGGTGGCGCCTGATCCACGCCACGCGCTATTACCCGCCACCGGAAGCAGCCGCCGGCCCTCAGACCGAAGTCGTTGCGACCCCGTCGCCCCGCACGCCCGGCGAGCCCACCTCCGTGGAGAATGAGGGGAATACCCCAATCCTCAAGGCCTTCGTGTCAGCCGAGAGCGGGGAGGCGGACTGAGAATAGCGGCAGTCCCGATCCCCGCGGATCTCAGCAAGCCGCGGAACATGAAGCAGATCACCTCTGAACGGACAAGCAGCAACAAGTGTGTTGCTGCCGTAGGCTGTGTTGTCACCGTCTTCCTGGCAGTCCCTGTTGTTGTCCTAGCGGAGCCTGGAGGCTTTCTTGATGACGAAGAACTGGAAGCCCTGGTCCGGAAGGTTGTCATTTCAGTAGCCGCTGTTGAGCCGATACAACTTCAGACTACTGACAGTGAAGAGGACGTTAGGACGACACTCGAGGAACTCAAGGAGCTTTCACCGAACCTGCCTTCGGAGATGAGAGACTCCCTGCTCTGGTATCAGGCCAAGTGCTTGCAGCTACTCGGCAGGGAACAGGAGTTTCGCCAGATTGCCCGAGAAGCAATCAGGCGGGGCATTGACGCTCCGGATTTCTACACACTCGAGATATGGATGGTTGGTGAAGGCGGCGGTGAGAAGGCCGAGGCTCGGAGCAAGATCTGGAATGAACACGGGAGAATCGTCCCTATCAGCCTGCACGGACAGAACCGAGACCTTAGCTACGCCCCTCGGGTCTTGATCGATCCTTATCCTCCGTCGGTTCCCGTCTTGGGGGGTGTTGGATTCACCATCGTCGACTCCCTGGCAGAGATTGGCGAGCTATATGAGGAGATCGGTTTCCAGAGGGAAGCGATCAACTCATACGTGGAAGCGCTGTATTCCTCTCTAGTTGGGACTGACGAGGAGAGAGGTCGTCTGTGGCTGAAGATCGCTGAACTTGAAGCGCAGCAAGGCCAGATGCGTTTAGCGATCAGGGCCTACTTGAGATCAGCGCATACCGACAAGCAGCATGTCGAGGCAGCGATAGGAGGTATCCAGCGAGCACTCAGCGAAGCGCCCGGGGAAGAACGGGTTGCGACTGAACCACGCTGGAAGAGGGAAACAGTTGTCCGGATTGCCGAGCTGTACCGGAAGCTGAACCTCCATCCACTAGCCCTGGCAGTTCTCGCCAGGGCGGAAGGCGAGGCGGGGCAGGACCTGTCGAAAGAGAAGGAAGCCACTCTGGAAGAATGGCAAGCCATCGTGGAACGACACGTTCAGGTGTATGGAGCGGAGTGTCACCTGTTGGGTCGCAGGGTGTCCGACGTAGGCGATTGGTCGCGAGTTCACGTGTTACGTCCGAGCGATACCTTCTGGAAGCCTGAGGATCTGTCCGACTGATCGTCTTCGGTGGCGCGCAGGAAGCGTCGGGAACTGTCCCTACTCTCCTACAGGAAGCTGCGCTGCTCGGCGTACATGTCACCCAGATCCTGGCCAATGTCGTCGAGCCGGCTTGCGTCAAGCCCCAATGCCCGAACGGCGCCGTTCGCGGCGAGATCGACCTCGGCGTCGCTCGGGATCGCGCCGACGCCCGTGACCTTCTTCGCGATCGCAGCGGCGGCGCTCAACACCGTGGCAGCGACGACCGCCTCGCGCCCGAAACCGGCGAGGCCGGGCGCGTCGAGGTCATCGATGTACATGGCGGCGCCCTGGAAGCTGCGCGGCAGGCCCCACATCGCGAGCGCCACCGCGCCGGCGTCGGCGCTCGTGAAGCCGAACGCCTCGCGCTCGACGTCGTTCGCGGGCACGTCCTCGTTCTTCATCAAGTCAGCCAGGCGTGCGTACTCGGTCCGGCGGTTCTTGAGCAGAACCATCCGGCCGACGGCGTGCACCAGCCCATTGGCGTAGAGCTCGTCGGGCCTCCCGTGCCGGACGGCGCGGCCGACGAGGGCCGCCGCGATCGCCACGGCGACCGAGCCGTGCCAGAGCTCGACCTGGAGCGGCTGGGAGAAGTCGAAAGCGTCGTGCACGGTCTGGGCGAGCGCCGCGTTCCGGATGCCCTCGGCGCCGAGCACGACGAGGGCGTGATTCAAGTTCCGCACCGGCTTCGGCGGCGAGTAGTACAGCGTGTTTGCGAGGCGAATGAGCCGCTGCGCCAGGACGGGCTGACGCGAGATCTCGCGCACGAGCTGATGCATGTACGCCTTGGGCTGCGCGACGACGTCGAGCAGCCGCGCGGTCTCCGGCGGCAGCTCCGGGTAGCTCAGCCCGGCGTGCCGGAGCAGGTCGAA
>CAYUZG010000349.1:0-2468 GCA_964449605.1 uncultured Verrucomicrobiota bacterium
GGTTCTTGCCGGTGGCGAACGAGGCCCAGCTCTGCGCCGAGATCGGCGGGATCGGGCAGCGCAACGTGCCCCAGGCACCCTCGTCCATGAGGCGCTTGAATGTCGGCAGCTTGCCGGCGCGCGCCCACGGCTCGATCAGGTCCCAGGTCGCGCCGTCGATGCCTATGACAAGAACCTTCCCCGCCATTGTCGACCCAGTCCGTCCAATCATTGCGCCGCGGTTTTCTCGAGAGACAACGCTCCGAACGTGTACTCGTTCTCGCGCTTGGTGTCAAAGAACTTCCGGGGCCGCATGTCCATGACGTGGTTTGTCGTGGACCAGCCCATCTGCGTGGCCACGTGGTCGGCGTTCGTCACGAGCGCGCGCGTGATGTCGACTTGGCGACCTGCGGCTTCTCACAGAGGCCGTCGTGCGCATGAAGCCGAAAGCCGTTCGGGCGTGTGCCAGGAAGTGCTTGATGCGAGTAGACGGGGCGGCATACCCTGTCGGGATTCAGTGATCGGCTGCCAACAACCAGGCAGGGGAGACGTCCCGATGGGCGAGAAGCAATACCGTTTCGACACGCTGGCGCTGCACGCGGGCCACGAGCCGGACAAGGCGACGGGTGCGCGCGCGGTGCCGATCTACCAGACAACGTCGTTCGCGTTCGAGAGCGCCGAGCACGCAGCACGGCTGTTCGAGCTCGAGGAGTCCGGCAACATCTACAGCCGGATCATGAACCCGACGACCGACGTGCTCGAGAAGCGGCTCGCGGCGCTCGAGGGCGGCTCGGCCGCGCTGGCGACCAGCTCGGGCCAGGCGGCGATCTCGTTGGCGATCCTCAACCTGTGCTCGCCGGGCCAGAACTTCGTCAGCTCGAGCTCGCTCTACGGCGGAACGCACACGCTGTTTCACCACACACTGCACGGCAAGTTCGGGATCGAGGCGCGCTTCGTCGAGCCGGCGGATCTCAAGGCGTGGCGCGCGGCGATCGACGCGAACACGCGCTGCCTGTACGTCGAGTCGATCGGCAACCCGAAGAACGACGTCGCCGACTTCGACGCGATCGGCGCGCTCGCCACCGAGCACGGCATCCCGCTCGTCGTCGATAACACGGTGACGACCGCGTACCTGTTCCGGCCGTTCGAG
The DNA here is from genome assembly GCA_964449605.1 of uncultured Verrucomicrobiota bacterium. GTDB lineage: Bacteria > Auribacterota > JABMQX01 > JAFGEW01 > JAFGEW01 > CAYUZG01. Next base: position 1,130 of record CAYUZG010000349.1, read on the forward strand.
CACGGGGCCGACATTACGGTGTACTCGACGACAAAATTCGTCGGCGGGCACGGCACGAGCATCGGCGGGTGCATCGTCGAGAGCGGCAAGTTCGACTGGGGCAGCGGCAAGTTCCCGGAGCTGACCGAGCCGGACGCGTCGTACCATGGCGTGCGCTGGTGGGATCAGTTTGGGAAGAACAACGGGATGGCGTTCGTGCTCAAGGCACGGCTCCAGTTGATGCGCGATCTCGGGCCGTGCATGAGCCCGTTCAACGCGTTCCTGTTCCTGCAGGGGCTCGAGACGCTTCACGTGCGGATGCCGCGCCATTGCGAGAACGCGCTCGCCGTCGCCGCGTGGCTCGAGAAACACGAGAAGGTGACGTGGGTCAACTACCCGGGCCTGCCGGGCAATTCGAGCTACGAGAATGCCCGGAAGTACCTGCCAAAGGGCCAGGGCGCCATCATCGGTTTCGGCGTTAAGGGCGGCACGGCGGCGGGCAAGAAGCTGATCGAGTCGGTGAAGCTGCTGAGCCACCTGGCGAACATCGGCGACGCGAAGAGCTTGATTATCCACCCGGCCTCGACGACGCACCAGCAGATGACCGCCGAGGAACGGCTCGCCTCAGGCGTGACCGACGACTTCGTTCGGCTCAGCGTCGGCATCGAGCACGTCGAGGACATCATCGCCGACCTCGACCAGGCCCTGGCGCGGGTGTAGAGGCGCGGCGATCGCTTCGCGGAAGTATACGGCTTGCAGAAAGCCGAGTCCCCGCAGGGGACGACATGATATAGCCACGGGCGTGAGCCCGTGGAACGTGAGCGAGATGAGAGCTGAGCCCCCGCAGGGGGCGACATCTGCGGCGGGCAGTTGTCAGATGTCGCCCCCTGCGGGGGCTCGCGCAGAGGCAGACCACATGAGCATGGGGGGTTTCGCCACGGGCGGCTCGCTGCTCGCCGGCGCTTGACAACCAACGGACGCAGCGAAGAGAATGACGGCATGAAGGACACGAATCTCCAGACAGGCCTCTACACGTACGCTCAGCCGCCGGACGAGATGGCGCTCGAGAGCGGCCGCAAGTTCGGCCCGATTACGCTCTACTACGAGACGTACGGCAAGCTCAACGAGCGCAGGTCGAACGTCATCTACGTGTGCCACGCGCTGACGGGTAACGCGCACCTGACCGGTATGCTGCCCGGCGAGGAGACGTCGTCGGGTTGGTGGACGGAGGCGATCGGGCCGGGGAAGCCGTTCGATACGGACAGGTACTTCATTGTCGCCTCGAATTGCCTGGGCGGGTGCTCCGGCTCGACGGGCCCGAACTCGATCAACCCGGCGACGGACAAGCCGTACGGGCCCG
>CAYUZG010000350.1:0-2464 GCA_964449605.1 uncultured Verrucomicrobiota bacterium
GGCTCGACGGGCCCGAACTCGATCAACCCGGCGACGGACAAGCCGTACGGGCCCGACTACCCGCCGATCACGATTCGCGACATCGTCAACGCCAAGTACCGCCTGCTGCGCGACCATCTTGGGCTTGAGAAGGTGTTGTGCCTCACGGGCGGCTCGATCGGCGGGATGCAGGTGCTGCAGTGGGCCGTTGACTACCCGGGGTTTGCTGGGGCCATCATGCCGATCGCGGCCACGGACGCGCTCAGCGCGCAGGCGATCGCGTTCAACAAGGTGGGCCGACAAGCGATCATGGCCGACCCGAATTGGAACGGGGGCGACTACTATGACTCGATGCCTGAGCTCCAAGGCCTGGCGCTCGCGCGGATGGTAGCGCACATCACGTACCTGAGCGAAGAGGGCATGCGCCACAAGTTCGGCCGCGGGCACACGAACATCGACAAGTGGCACGAGTTCGACGAGCAGTTCCAGGTCGAGAGCTATCTCGACCATCAGGGCGAGAAATTCATCAAGGTTCGCAAGTTCGACGCGAACTCGTACATCTACCTGAGCCGGGCGATGGACTGGTACGACCTGTCGCGCGGCTACGGCACGATCGAGGACGCGCTGGCGCGGATCGAGGCGCGGGTGTTCATGATGGGCTTCACGTCCGACTGGCTCTTTCCGGCCGAACGCATGGCGCGGATGGCCGAGATCCTCGAGGCGCAAGGCAAGAACGTCGTCTACCACGAGATCCGGTCGGCGTACGGGCACGACGCATTTCTCGTCGAGTACGATAAGATCAACCCCTACTTCCGCGCGTTCCTGAGCAGCCTCGACATGTGAGCCTGTTCGTTGGCTGCGGACGCGCTCCGTGTGCTGCGATGACGATGCTGCTGGCCGCACTCTCGATATTCCGCGATGCCCGGCCCGATCAGGCCGGCTTCCAGCCGTCGTGGCTCTACGTCGTGCTGTGCCTCGTCGCGCCCATAGTGCTCGGTGTGCTCATGACGGCGATCACGATGGGCGTCGAGCGACTCGTCGTCGGGAAGAAGGGGTAGGGGCCACCATGCTGGGCGTCGAGCTTCCGGTTGCTGGTCAGTCGATCGACCTCGTCGCGCTCGTCGCGCTTGGGGTCGCGACGGGCTTCGTTGCCGGCTTCTTCGGCATCGGCGGTGGCATCATTGCCGTTCCGATGCTGCACATCGTCTTCGGTGTCCACTACAACTACGCCGTCGGCTCGACCCTGGCCGTCATCTTCGGGACCGCCATTGCCGGCACGCTGCGCCACCGCAAGCTCAAGCAGGTGGACGCCGCACTTGGCCTGCTCATGTTCGTCGGCGGCTTCGGTGGCGCGTTGCTCGGCACGTGGATTGTCCAACTGCTCAAGCACTGGGGCGAGGTGCAATTCGCGCCACGGCCGATCCTGGCCGTGAACTTCGTGTTGCCGCTCGTCTATGCCGCGTACCTCGTCTTTGTCGGCCGCCTCTTCCAGCGCGAGAGCGCGCGCCGCAAACGCGAGCTGCGCGTCGATCCTGAAGCGCCCTTCCAAGCGTCGGCGAAGAAGTTGCTTCAGCGCTTTCGATGGGGGCCGCGCGTGTCATTGGCGGCGTCGGGCATCGAAGACGTCTCAGTCTGGGTGCTTGTCTTGATCGGGTTCGCGGCGGGGCTGACGGCCGGCTTGCTCGGCGTCGGCGGTGGCATTGTCATGGTGCCCGCCATGATCTACATCCTCGGCATGCCGACGCGCGTGGCCATCGGCACCAGCCTGTTCATGATCATCCTGAACACGGGCGTGGGCACCTATTTCCACGCCACGGGCCTTGGGTTCTTCTCACGCGCCGAAGGCGCCAACTGCGATATCGTCCTTGCCGCGTGCATCCTGATCGGCAGCACGGTCGGGGCGCAACTCGGCGCCGCCACGACCAGGAAGGTGCGCGGCGTGCAGATCCGACACAGCCTCGCGTACCTGGCCTACGCGGTTGCCGTCGTGACAGTCCTGAGGCTCGCGCATGACTTAGGGTTGCTCGGCGGTTAGGCCGCATTTCTCACGACGCACGCACGTGGGGTCCTTGTGCTTGAGCCGCGGAGCGGCGATTGGGAGTAGCCTACGGTACAGATCCTCCGTGGCCTTGGCGAAGGAGAGCAGCCCGTGAAATGCGGCATTGAAAACCGCGGCGAGCCCCGTGAGGGGCGATTGGCAGTAGCCTCGGGCGCAAGCCCGTGGGAGGCGAAGTCGAAGAACACCCAGAGCCCCTTCAGGGGCGATTGAGCGCGCGTGTTGAATCGCCCCTGACGGGGCTCCGTTGTCGTTGAACGCCTTTTCGTTCCACGGGCTTGCGCCCGAGGCTACTGCCAGACGCCGCTACGCGGCTCGGACGCGGCGACACCACGTCCAGGGGCTTTGAGGACTTCCAATCAGGCTGGTGGGTGTCAGACGATGCGGAAGGCGTCGACGAGCGTGCAGCGGCGGTGGCGCACGAAGTGG
>CAYUZG010000351.1:0-2457 GCA_964449605.1 uncultured Verrucomicrobiota bacterium
TCTTGAAAACCGCTGAACCGCAAGGTTCCGGGGGTTCGAATCCCTCCTCCTCCGCTGAAGCTTCGGAGGACACGTCCTCCTCCGTATTCTCTTCCGCACGTCTTCCGGTGGGTGCAGCGTTCCTCGTGTGGCGTGAGCGGCGGCGATGATGAAAACGAGGGAAGTCGACAATTACCTCAAGGCGGTCTTCTTCGAGCGGCCAGAGTGGATCCCCTGCAGCATCGGTCTGCCGTCGGCCACCTGGATGAAGTACCGCAATGACCTCGACGAGCTTGTCATGGCGCATCGCGCGCTCTTCCCTGATTACCGGGAAGGGCGCGATTTCGACGCAGTCGATGACCGTCGCTACGAGGCCGGCGAGTTCACGGACAACTGGGGCTGCCGGTGGCGCAACATCGCGCGCGGCCTCGACGGGCTCGTCGTCGGCTCGCCGCTCGAGAGCTGGGACGCCTTCGAGGCGTATCGTGCGCCCGACCCGATCCATGAAAGCGACGGATGGGCCGCGCCGCCTGACTGGGACGCGCTCGCGCGCGAGTTCGACGAGGTCAAGGCCCGGGGCGGCCTCGCGACCGGCGGTCTCCCGCACGGGTTCCTGTACATGCGGCTGTGCGACCTACGCGGCTTCGAGAACCTGATGGTCGACGTCGCCACGGATGAGCCGAAGCTCCGGCGGCTCATCGACATGGTACTCGAATACAACCTCGCGCAGATCGGGCGCATCCTCGACGCCGGCGCGGAGCGAGTCATCTTCGGCGACGACCTTGGCCTCCAGAACGCGTTGGCAATCAGCCCGGACAAGTTCCGCCAGATCCTCAAGCCATGTTACATGCAGATGCTCGGCCTTTGCCGCGAGCGCGGCGCCATCGTCTACTTCCATTCCGACGGACATATCCTCCCGATCATCCCCGACCTCGTCGAGATGGGCGTGAACGTCCTCAATCCGCAAGTCGGGGCGAACACGCTCGATGGGCTCCGGGAAGTTGCGAAAGGCAAGGTGTGCATTCACCTTGACCTGGACCGCCAGCTCTTCCCGTTCGCCAGCCCCGACGAGATCGTGGCGCACGTGCACGAGGCGGTCGAGGTGCTTCGGGGCGACGACGGCGGCCTGATGCTCTACGCCGAGTGCGAGCCCGATGTCCCGCTCGCCACCATCGAGGCGCTGTGCGACGCGTTCGAGCAGGCCGGCGGCCCCTTGATCTAGCATGAGAGGACGGGCCAAACAGACGAGGACAGGAGCACTATGAAGATCCCGATCGAGAAACCCCGGCCCGATTTCGACACGTTCGAGCGCGTGCTCAAAGGCGAGCTCGCCCCGCGGAAGGTGCACTTCGTCGAGCTCGGGGTCGACGAGGAGATCATGCGGGCCGTCACCGAGGACCTGTTTGGCGCGCGGTGGGTGCCGCAGTCGCTCGACACGGGACGCGGCTCCGTGCCAATAGGAGCCCGCGCGCTCGCCTACTGGGTGCCACAGTCGCCCGAGACGAGGCGCGACTACATCCGCCAACGGATCGAGTTCTTCCATCGGCTCGGCTACGACTCCTACCCGGCCGGCCCCACATTCAGGAACATGCCCGAGTCCAAAGCGCGCACGACGGCCGACACTGCCGAGCTCTCGCACGGCCAGCGCAGTTGGGTCGACGAGAGCGGCGGCCTCGTCAAGACGTGGGACGATTTCGAGCGCATCGCGTGGGACCGCATCGAGCCCGACGTGAGCGACATCGAGGTTGCCGGCCGCCTCGTGCCCGACGGGATGAAGGTCGTTGTGTGGGCAAGCCTGTTCGAGATGTGCCTCGAGTACTTCTTCGGCTACGAGGACCTCTTTATCCTGTCGGTCGAGAACCCGGAGCTGGTGGCCAAGGTCTTCGAAATGTGGGGCCGCAAGGTCTACGACGCCTATCGGGCCGCGCTCGACGTGCCGAACGTCGGCGCCCTCTTCCACGCCGACGACCTGGGCTACGGGACCTCGACGATGCTCAGCCCAGAGTTCCTGCGTGCCCACGTCTTCCCGTGGTTCGCGCGCTACGCGGCCCTCGCCCATGAGCGCGACGGCACGTACTGGTACCATTGCTGCGGCAACGTCTCGGCCGTGATGGGCGACTTGATCGACGACGTGCGCATCGACGCGTTCCACTCGTTCCAGGACTCGATCATCCCGATCGGCGAGTTCTCGGATCGGTACGGCGACCGGATCGCCGCGCTCGGCGGGATCGACATGGACAAGCTGGTCCGGCTGCCTGAGCCGGAGCTGAGAGCGTATGTGCGCGCCACGCTGGACGCCTGCATGCCGGGCCGCTTCGCCCTCGGCTCGGGCAACAGCGTTGCCAACTACATTCCTCTGAGCAACTACCTGGCCATGCTCGATGAAGGGGCGAAGTACAGCGGCCCTTGACTCGTGCCCTAGGAACGAGTTCCTTGCTCCCGACGAGGCGGCCGCGCTCATGCGGTTCCTGTCGCGCG
>CAYUZG010000352.1:0-2451 GCA_964449605.1 uncultured Verrucomicrobiota bacterium
CCGGAGGCCGCGGCGCGCGCCGGCCTCAAGATCAGCTCGAAGCTCCTGCGTCTGGCCACGATTATCACCGAAGAGACCCCCAACGAGGCCGATACCGGCGAGAGATAGTAGCGTGCGGCGCTTCCGCGACCTATCAATCAAGTCGAAGCTCACTGTGCTCCTGGCCGTCACGGCGGCCGTGTCCGTGCTGCTGTGCGGCGCCCTGTTCGTCGCCAACGAAGTCCGCGTGATCCGCGCCTCGACCGTGCGCACGCTCACGGCGCTGGCCGAGGTGCTGGGCGCCAACAGCGCGGCGGCGGTCACCTTCGACGACCCGGCCACCGCCGGCGAAACACTCGCTTCGCTCCGCGAGGAGCACGCCGTCCTCGGTGCCTGTGTCTACGATGCCGACGACGCCGTGTTCGCCCAGTACCACGCCGAGTCGCAGCCGAACCACTGGCCGTCCACACCACCCAAAGAGGGTTACCGCATCCACGAGGGCTACCTGGAGGTGTCGATGCCCATCCGCCAGGGCGCCGAGCCGATCGGCACGATCCTGGTGCGGGCGCACATGGGCGAGATCCGCGCCCGCATCACGCAGACCGTGATGATCGTCGCCGCCGTTGTGGTCGTTTCGCTCGGCGTGGCCGTCCTGCTCGGTGTCCGGCTCCAGCGCATCATCTCGGCGCCCGTGCTCCACCTGGCGCGCACCGCCAAGGCCGTCTCGGCCTACGGCGACTACGCCATCCGGGTCGACCCGGATCGGACCGACGAGCTCGGCGTGCTCTATCGCGGCTTCAACGAAATGCTCGACCAGATCCAGACGCGCGACGCCGAGCTCGAACAGCATCGCCTCCACCTCGAAGAACTCGTGCAGGAACGCACGCGCGATCTCGAGGCCAAAACCGAAGAGGCAAAAGCCGCCTCCATTGCCAAAAGCCAGTTCCTGGCCAACATGAGCCACGAGATCCGCACCCCGATGAACGCCATCATCGGCTTCTCAACCCTCCTGATGGAGGAAGGCCTCACACCCGAGCAGCACGACACGCTGCGCATGATCTACACCAGCGGCATGAACCTGCTCGACCTCATCAACGACATCCTCGACCTGTCCAAGGTCGAGGCCGGCCGCATGAGCCTCGAACACGTCGACTTCTCCCTGCACACGCTGCTGCGCAACGCCGCCAGCCTCGTGCGCAACCGCTGCGACGAACGCGGCCTCGTCCTCGTCGTCGACATCGCCGACAACGTGCCCGACGCCATCCGAACCGACGAGGTTAAGGTGCGCCAAGTAGTCACCAACCTGCTGTCGAACGCGGTCAAGTTCACCGACGAAGGGCAGGTCACGCTGCGAGCACGCTGCAACGGCCCCATGATCGAGATCGCCGTCATCGACAGCGGCATCGGCATCCCGCCCGAGAAGCTCAAGGCCGTCTTCGATCCATTCACCCAGGCCGACGCCAGCACCACGCGCCGCTTCGGCGGCACCGGACTCGGCCTCACCCTGTGCCAGCACCTGAGCCAAACGCTCGGCGGCTCCATCCAGGTCAGCAGCGCGGAGGGCCAGGGCTCGACCTTCACCTTCTCGTTCCCCTACATCCCCGCCCGGCGCGACGTGGCAGACGAAATCCAGCCCGGCGAGGTTGGCCAGCTCGCCGGCAACGGCTTGCGCGTGCTGGTGGCCGAGGACGACGAGCTCAACCGCCGCTTCATCTCGCGACTGCTCACCAGCCGCGGCTTCGAGGTCAGCTTCGCCGAGAACGGCATCGAAGCCATCCAGCTCGCCTTCCAACACCCCGACCTGATCCTGATGGACATGCACATGCCCGTGATGAGCGGCTACGAGGCGACCCTCACACTCAAACGCGAGAGCGACCTCGCCTCGATCCCCGTGATCGCGCTGACGGCCTCGGCCATGAAAGAGGACCGCGAACGAGCCATCGAGGCCGGCTGCGACGGGTTCGTCGCCAAGCCTGTGCAGCTCGCCGAACTGTTCCCCGAGATGCGACGCGCCCTGGCCCAGAGCGGCAGACTCGCCGAGCCCGACGCGTTCGACGGCTCTCAGCCTCCTGCCCACCCGGACGCTCCGACCGAGCCGCACACGCTCGCCCAGCCCGATACCCCCACCGTTAGTGTCGCCGGCACGGCACCTGCCGAGACGCCCGCAGAGGCCGAGCCCACACCCGACGACGACATGGCCGACCTGATGGTCGAGCTGCGCGGCGAGTACATGAAGCTGTTTGTCGACGTGCTCACCGAGTGCGACACCCTGGTCAGCGACGGCGATGCCGCCGCCCTCGGCGCCATCGGCCACCGCCTCAAGGGCAACGGCGCCTCATATGGCTTCCCCCAGATCACCGAGATCGGCGCCCAGATCGAACAGCTCGGCAAGGCCGACAAACTCGACGCCATCCGCCCGCTCGTCGAGCAGCTCCGCCAAATCCACACCGAATTCTCCGGTCAGACCGCCTA
>CAYUZG010000353.1:0-2444 GCA_964449605.1 uncultured Verrucomicrobiota bacterium
GAGCGCCGTCGAGCAGCCGAGCGAGTTCGAGTGGGCCGCGTTCTCGACGCGGCTCGAGGCCGCCATCGAGGCCGGGCAACCACGCGCGTATGGGCGGCTGGCGCTGTGGCTCGATCGCGTCGTCGCGTCGCTGTGGCCGCGGCGTCTCGCCGTCGCCGCGTCGGCCGTGACGGTCGTGGCGATTGCCGTGCTGATCGGCGTCGTTGCGCTGCGCCCCGGCGCGCAGCCGAAGCCGCGAACAGCAGCGGCCGGCATCGACGAGCCGGAATGGGATTGGGAGGAGTTCGCCCACTACTACCCGGTGGCCGAGACGCTGCCCGATCCGGACCTGTTCAGCGCCGAGCAGCACTTCTGGGAAGAGCTGGACAAGGTGGACGAGGTGATCGAGGGCGCGCCGTCCTTCGACGAGAACGGCGAGACCGACGAGTCGTACATCTTCGGCTGAGGCCACGCGGCCCGGCCGGTTGACGAAAAACGAGGTGGACGAGCGATGAAACGGATCATGATCGTCGGAGCTGTGGCCTTGTTGGTGAGTCTTGCTGCGGGGGCTCCCGCGATGATGAGGCCCGGCGGGGGAGGTCCCCCGCCTCCGGGCGAAGAAGCGCGCCCACGGCCTTTCCATCCCCCGGGACACGAGATCAAGGAGATCGAGCGCGCGTACCAGGAAGAGCTGCGCGCGGCGCAGGAGCAGATCGCCAAGTCGCGCCGCGTGCTCGACGAGAACACGAGCCGCTTGCGCGAGCTCTTGGATGAAGCGCGTGAGGCGTCCGGCACCGACACGCATCCCGAGCTGCGGGCGGAGTTCGAGCGCCTCGTCAAAGAGAACTCGCAGCTCGAGATCGAGGTCGCCGAGCTCGAGGTGAAGGTGGCCGAGATGGGCCTGAAGCTCGCGATGGAGCGCCTGGTTCAGGCCAGGGTCTCGCTGCGCGAAGCGCAGATCAAGCAGCACCGCCGCGAACGATGGCTCGAGCGCGATCGAGACGGGCGCGCGTGGTTCGGCGTCCTCAGGGAGGCGCGCTCGGCTGACCAACCGGCGGCCGACGAGCCGACGACCGATCAGCCAACGACCGATCAACCGCCAAGCGATCAACCGGCGGCCGACAAACCAGAGAGCGACGAACCGGCCACCGACGAGCAGGACGCGCCGAAGGACGACCCTGCGCGGTGACCGCGTCAGCCGCGTGCTTCGTGATCCCCCCAAACCACTCTCAGGTGGCGCAGCCGGGGCACCCGTCCCGGCTGCGTCGCCGTGACCGACACGATGCCTCCGCCATTGACCCCATGCCGGACTACCGCTACCATGTCTCCGAGGAGGGGACACGTCTGCCGCACCCGAACGAGGGAGAACGATGAGCATTCTCGACGAGATCCGTGCCAAGGCCAAGCGGCTCGGCAAGACGATCGTCTTGCCCGAAACGTACGATGACCGCGTCCTCGAGGCGGCCGACAGCGTCCTGTCGGACGGCATCGCCAAGGTCGTGCTGATTGGCGACCGCCATGAGATCCTGGGCAAGGCGACCGACCTGGCCCACATCGAGCACGCCACCTTCATCCAGCCCGACGACCCGAAGTACGCCGACGATTTCCTCGGCGAGTACCACGAGCTGCGCAAGCACAAAGGGATCACGCTCGACGAGGCGCGTGAGACGATGGCCGATCACGTGTTCTTCGCCGCCATGTGCGTACGCAAGGGTCTGGCCGACGGCTTCGTCGGCGGCAGCATTGCGCCGACGCCCAAGATGCTGCGCGCCACGCTCCACATTCTCGGCACGTCGGCCGGCATCAAGACGTTGTCGAGCTGCTTTCTGATGGTCGTGCCGGACACCAGCTTCGGCGTGAACGGCGCGCTGATCTACTCGGACTGCGGCGTCGTGCCGAACCCGGACCCCGAGCAGCTCGCCGACATCGCCATGGCGGCCGCCGGCTCGTGCCGGGCGCTGATCGGCGCCAAGCCGAAGGTGGCGCTGCTGAGCTTCTCGACCAAGGGGAGCGCGAAGGACGAGACCATCGAGAAGGTCACCGACGCCGTCGAGATCCTCCGGAAGCGCAACGTCGATTTCGTCTTCGACGGCGAGCTCCAGGCCGACACGGCCCTCGTGCCCGGCGTGGCCAAGCGCAAGGCGTCCGACAGCCCGATCCAGGGCGACGCCAACGTGCTCGTCTTCCCCGACCTGAACGCGGGCAACATCGCCTACAAGCTGACCGAGCGGCTCGCCGGCGCCAACGCGATCGGCCCGCTGCTGCAAGGCGCCGGCAAGCCGGCCAACGACCTGAGCCGCGGCTGCGACGTGGCCGACATCGTGAACGCCGTCGCCATCACCGCGCTCCAGGCCGCCGCGGCGGGCAAGTAGGGGGCCCGCTGATCAGCCATCGCGCGCCTTCCTGCGCCGCGCCCGTGCGCCAAGCCCGCGCAGCGGGCGACATGTTGTAGCCACGGGCGTCAG
>CAYUZG010000354.1:0-2443 GCA_964449605.1 uncultured Verrucomicrobiota bacterium
CCCCGAGGAGGCCGCCGCCTAAGACCCATTTACACACCTATTGACAAAACCTCTCGGGGGTCAGCGATCCTTTCAAGCGCGTACGCTGCGCGCATGCGCACATAGCACGAGTCGTCCTTCAGTGCTGCGATCAAGGCCTCAACCGCCGTCGCGTCGCCGGCCGATGCAAGTGAACGCGCGGCCGCGTCTCGTACCCCGGGGTGGCGATCGCCCAGCGCCGCGACAAGTCCTTGTGTGACTTCGGGGGCCTTGTAGTACTTGAGCTGACTTGCCGCCGACGCGCGCAGCGTCGCATCCTCGGAGCTGAGGGCGGACAGAAGCGGCCCGACTGCCCGTGGCTCGCGGACGGACGCGAGCGCCTCGAAGGCCTCCGCCGTGCCTGCGCCTTGTTCCTCTGCGGCTTGCACAAGCCGGTCAACACCGACCTCGCCCAGGCCGAGAAGCGCCTTCGCGGCTGCCTTTCGGACGGACTCATCCTCGTCGGCAAGCAGTCCCGCAAGCGCTTCGACTGTCCCGGGGTCAGCCAGCAGCCCGAGGGATTCCGCCACGGCCGCCCGAACGCCGCTATCGGTGTCGCCCGCGAGCGCTGCCACACGCTGGGCATCTGCGCGGTTCTTGGTAAGGCCAATGGCCTTCACCGCACAGCGGCGCACCTGAGCGGACTCGTCGCTCAGCGCTTTCAGAAGCGGGTCCCGAGCCGACGTCCCGGCCGCGGCAAGCGTCGCAGCGAGCGAGTCCTCGACGCGATGCGGAGGACCCACGAAAGGATGGTGGTACTCATGGAATGCTCCCGTGTCGCCCATCATGCTTACGAGGTACGGCAGGACCTTCTCGACCGCTTGCGGTCCCAGCTCCCTGAGCTTCCACAGACTACGCCAGCGAGTCTCCGGGTTTTCGTCGTAGAGCATCTCTAGCGCTGCACGGAGCTTGGGCGGTAGGTCTTCCGGGATGCTTTCGATCGGCAGCGTCGGCTGCGCGGCGGCTGGCGTCCAGCTCGACGTGAGAATGCACAGACCAACCAGCACGAGAAGAATCTTGGGGTACAGCATCGAAGTCCCTCCCACGATGTGGACGATGACCACGAGTCAGACCAGCCTGCGCTCAAACGCCTCGATTCGCCACGGATGCTCTGCAGGTTCCCTCAGTGGCGTGGACGCCCTCCCGGCCCCTTCGGTTCCCCGTCATCCACTCTGCGCGTGACAGCCGAACCCTTTGACGCCGACGAGCATAGCACGGTAACGTATCGGACCGACCAGGAGAATAGCGTGGAACGGAACCTTAGAAAGATTGCCGGGGCCGAGTACGACCTGCTCGTGATCGGCGGTGGAGTCTACGGGCTGTGTACGGCGTGGGATGCCGCGCTGCGCGGGCTATCGGTGGCGCTGCTCGAGAAGGGCGATTTCGGCGCGGCGACCTCGTCGGCCACGCACAAGATCATCCACGGTGGCCTGCGATACCTCCAGCATGCCGACGTGCGCCGGATGCGCGAGTCGATCCGCGAGCGGCTGCTTATGATGCGGCTCGCGCCCCACCTGGTGCACCCGATGCCGTTCGTCGTGCCGGCCTACGGCCACTTGCTGCGGGGCAAGGAGGTTCTCGCCGTGGCGATGGCGATCACCGATCTCATCGGCTTCGACCGCAACCGGCTCGACGACCCGGCCAAGAGGATCCCGAACGGGCGGGTGATCGGCCGGAAGGAATGCCTCGAGATCCTGCCGGACATCGACCCGAAGGGCCTGACGGGCGCGGCCGTCTACTACGATGCGCAGATGGTCAACTCGGACCGGCTCACGCTGAGCTTCGCGCTCTCGGCGGCTGGGGCGGGCGCCGATCTCGCCAACTACGTCGAGGTGACCGGCCTCTCGACGCGCAACGGGCGGGTAACGAGCGTTGCAGCCAAGGACCTTCACACGGGCGAGACGTTCGACGTTCGCGGAAAGATGGTCGCCAACACGACGGGCCCGTGGTCGGACGTCGTCGTTGCGCATCTGCGCGGTGCGACGCCCGAGCGGCGCGTCCTGCGCTCGAAGGGGATTCAGATCGTCGCGCCCCTCTACAACGCTGGCTACGCGTTCGCCGTCGAGGGGACGCAGCGCGATCCCGACGCGGTGATCAGCCGGGGTAATCGCCTCTACTTCATCACGCCGTGGCGGGGTCGCTCGCTCATCGGCACGACGGACACGGTCTACGAGGGGGACCCGGACGACTTCGCGATCACCGAGCGCGACGTCGCCGAGTTCATCGACGAGATCAACGCGGCTTATCCCGCCGCGAAGCTGACGCGCGACCAGGTGCCGTACTGGTTCGGCGGCATGCGGCCCGTCGGTGAGAAGAACATCGACCCGACCGTATCGCGGACGGCGCGGAAGTTCGAGATCATCGACCACGCGCGCCACGACGGCGTCGCCAACTTCATCAGCGTCGTCGGAGTCAAGTACACGAC
>CAYUZG010000355.1:0-2434 GCA_964449605.1 uncultured Verrucomicrobiota bacterium
TCCAGGACGAGCGCCGTGCGGTCGAGCTCGAGCTTCGGCACGGTGGTCCGGCGATGCAGCTCGACGCGGCCGGGCAGGTCGGCCTGGGTGTCCGACGGCACCGGGATCGCGTCCGGGCTGGGCGCCGTGGCCTCGATCTGGGCGATGCTGATCAGCGCCGGGCGGTCCCGGGCGCCACGGCCCGGTTCATCCTCCTTGACGACGAAGACGCTGAAGAAGATGGCGTGCCCGAGGACGGAGACGACGAGCGCCTCGAGGAATATGCGCCGGCCCTGGCTCATTGCGCGTTCAGTGCACCTCCTTGGGCTGGGTTGCCAGCGACTGCGCGTGGAACCCTTCCTCCCAGGCGATCGACATGATCTCGATCGCCCGGCCGAACGGGATCTTCTTGTCGATCTGCATGACGAGGCGCGGCACATCGTCGCCCTGGGCGAGGCGGATCTTCTGCAGCTCGGTGCGGAGCTGCTCGTAGCCCTCGAGCGGCGAGATGAGCTTGCCGCGCAGGTAGACCTCGTTCTTGTCGGTCAGCGTGAGCGTCAGGTCGCTCGATTCGACGTCGGTGGTCGCGGCGCTTTCGGGCACGTCGACGGTGATCCCCGGGTTCGCCAGGTACCTCGACGAGAGCAAGAAGAAGATCAGCAGCAGGAACACGACGTCGACGAGCGGCGTCAGCTCGAGTTGCCCCTTGAAGATGGCGACGCGCCGCTTAAACCTCATACCCCCGCCCCGGCTCGGTGAGCAGGTCCACCACTTCGCTCGCGCTGCGTTCCATGTCCCACACGAGCGTGCCGACCCGGCTCACGAGGTAGTTGTAGGCGATAAAGACCGGGATCGCCACGGCGAGGCCGGCGGCCGTCGTGATGAGCGCCTGGCCGATACCGCCGGCGAGCTGGGCCGCGTCGGTCCGGCCGCCGAGCTCGCGGATCTTGTCGAAGACGGTGATCATGCCGAGCACGGTGCCGAACAGGCCGAGCAACGGCGAGACGTGCGCGATCGTCGCGAGCACCACGAGGTTCTTCTCGAGCCGCGGCACCTCGTGGAGCGCCGCGTCGTCGATCGCCTCGCGGATCTCGGCCTTGGCCCGGTCGTGCTTGATCAGGCCAGCCTTGATCACGTGCGCCACCGGTCCGGGCGTCTCCTCGCAGATCGAGACCGCCTCGGCGATGTTGCGCTTCTTGAGGATGTTGCGGATGCCGGCGACGAACTCGCCCGTGTTGATTTGCGCGCGGTGCAGGTGGAACAGCCGCTCGATCAGGATCGCCACGAACAGGATCGAGCAGAGCAGGATCGGGTACATCACCGGCCCACCGCTTCTGAACAGCTCTATCATTGATCCAGTGCCCTCCCGCGGGTGTCAGTCTTCGTCGACAGAACTCTCTTGGAAAAACCGGGACGATTTCTTGCGCAGCGCCTCGATCCGCCCTTCGGCCTCGGCCTTGCCGGGCAGGTTCTTGCGCACGACGCTCGCGTAGACAATGAGCGCCTCGTTGCGCTTGCCGAGCGCCTCGTAGCAGCGGCCCGCCTCGACCATGGCGCGGCCGACGACCTCGCGCTCGATCGGGTAGTCGGACGCGATCGCCATGAACTGGCGGATGGCTCGGCCGTAGTCCTCGGAGGCCTCATGGCAACGCCCAAGCCCGTACTGGGCCCAGGCGCGGACGGTCTCGTCGCGCGCTCGCTCGACGAGCCCCTCGTAGATCGGCTGGGCTTTCTCGGCGTGCCCGAGCGCGAAGTGGCAATCGGCGACGCGCCACTGCACCTTGTCGGCCAGGTAGCGCGCGCTCTGCTCGTCAGCGAGCGGTGCGAGCGCTTCGAGCGCGGCCTCGTGCTCGCCCTGCTCGATCAGGCTGACGGCGCTCTGGTAGCGGGCGTCGGCGGCGAAGTCGCTCTCGGCGTGTTCGGCGAGCACGGCGGCGAAGTAGGTGCACGCTTCCTCGTGCCGGCCGAGGTTCAGGCACGAGCGGCCGGCCCAGTACAGGGCCGCGGCGGCCAGCCTATGCTGCGGGTAGTCGGCGCTGAGCTTGGCGAACTGTTCGAGCGCCTTGTCGTGCTGGCCGCGGTTGTAGTGGTGCTCGCCGAGCCAGAAGATCACCTCGGGCGTGAGCGCCGAATCGGGATAGCGGGTCACGTAGTCGGTGAAGTGCTTGAACGCATCCTCGCCCTTGCCGAGCATGTAGTAGCACCAGCCGATCTCGTAGGCGGCTCGGTGCACGAGCGGGCTGTCGGGGTGCGCGTCAACCACCGACTGGTAGGCGAGCAGCGCGGGGTAATAGTCGCCGAGGTTGTAGTAACACACGCCTGTCTGGTACGCGACGCGGTCGCCGAGCTCGCTGTCGGGGAACCGCTCGGCGAACGCCTTGTACTCGGCGAGCGCTTTGTCGTACTTGCCCTGGCGATAGAGCGCGCCGGCGATGCGGTACTGGGCGTTGTCGAC
>CAYUZG010000356.1:0-2424 GCA_964449605.1 uncultured Verrucomicrobiota bacterium
CGGCCAGAATGAGCCGGCCCTCGGCGTCGGTGCTGATGATCTCGACGGTCTGGCCGGAGGCGTAGCGGATGATGTCGTCGGGCCGCGAGGCGCTGCCGCTCGGCATGTTCTCGACGGCGGGCACGAGGGCGATCACGGGGAACGTGGGCTTGAGGTGGGCGACGACGGCCATCGCGTAGAGCGCGGCCGCCGCGCCGCTCATGTCGTTCTTCATGTTGACGATGTACTGCTGGCCCTTGAGCGAGAGGCCGCCGCTGTCGAAGGTCACCCCCTTGCCGACCAGGACGAGCGGCTTCCCACGGGCTTTCTTGGGCCGGTACTCGACGATGATGAACCGGGGCGGGTTGTTGCTCCCGGCGCCGACGGCACGCAGGCCGGCGAGCTGCTCCGTCTCGAGCTGCGTGCCCTGGAGCACGCGGCAGGTGAGGCCGTGCGTGCGGGCGAGCTCGCGGGCCGTGCGCGCCAGCGTCTCGGGGTTGAGCTCGTTGCCGGGCATATTGACCAGGTCGCGCGCGCCGCTCACGGCCTCGGCAACAACGGCGGCGTACGCGACGGCCTTGCGGCAGGCGCGCACGTGCTGCGCGGCAACAAGGAGCGTCGCGCTGGCGAGTGCCTTGGCCTCCTCGTCCTTCTTCTTGAACCGGTCGAACCGATACTGGCTCAGCAGAATGGCCTCGGCGAGCGCGCCGGCAACGTCGGGCCGAGGCGTTCGCTTGACGCCGAACGTGTCGGCGGCAACGGCGATCATCTTGGCGTTCTGGTCGCGAGCGGCCTTCGCGGCGACGGCGGCCGCCTGGCGCGCGTGCTCGAGCGTGACCTTGTCCGATGGGCCGAGACCGACGCAGATCAGCTTCCGCGCCGGGAGGCGTCCGGCCGTGTGGAACGAGACCACCTTGTTGCGCTTGCCGGTCAGCTCGCCGGACTGCAGCGCGTCGCGGACAAGGCCGTCAAGGGCGCGGTCGAGCTCGGCGAGCGCGTGCGGCAACGCTTTTGGCTTCTCGGTGAGCGCGCAGACGAGGGCATCGGCCTGCACGTCGGCGGGCGGGGAGGCGGCAACGTCGAGCTTCATCGAGGCGGTTCCCTTCTCTTGGGGTCTACGGAGGGGCAAATTATCACACAGAAGGCAGGCGAGTGCGAACGAATTCGAGATGGGCCGCCTCCGTCTCGACGAGCTCGCGGAACACCTTGTTCCAGTGCGGCTCGTCTTCCCGGTCCGACAGCGTGCCGTAGAGCTCAACCAGCTCGCGCTTGTGCTCGACGGCCGCCTCGAGCGCCTCGCGAAGCTCGTCCTCGGTGTCGCCGGTGAACTCGGTTTCGGGGACGAGGTGATCGAGGTAGGTCGTCAAGCTCGGCCAGCGCGACCGGCACGCCCGCGCGAGGATGCCGAGGTGGCGGACGGCATCGTCGGCGAGCCGTCGTGTCAGTTGCCGGCGCGTGGCGTCGGTCGTCGCGGCGTTCACGAGGCGATACAGGTCGTAGGCGGCCTTCTCCTTGCGGATCGCCTCCCGAATCGACTCCTTGAGCCCCGACATGACATCCCTCGCCCAGGCGGAGACTTAGCCGGCCCGACTCGCAGTGCTGAGGAGCGGCGGCGGGCGAAAAACCGGCGCACAAACCGCTAGTAAGAAAACCCACCAGCGCGCACTCGACCCAGCCGCCGCTCCGGGCGCGCATTATACGCGTTTAGCCACGACGTGTCAAGCGCACATTCCGTCGGCACGCAGGCTTTGGACGATTACGTACCCGCGGCGCCCAGCCAGAGGCGCGCGATGCGGTCATGACATGGGTGCCGGAGCTTCAACAGTCGCGCGCTGGTTACGGCTTCGCGGCCTCGATGCGGTAGCCGACCAAGTACGCGTCCGTTTTGTACTGCTCCGCGAAATCGCCGAGGTCGCTGTCTCCCGGGATCGCGCGACTCCTCCCCGTCGGGTGCATCTCGATCACCCGGAACCCGATCTCGTGCAGCGCAGGCTCGAAGTGAAACCCCAAGGAGTCCGGGAACGTCTTCTTGAAGGTCTCCATTGCGTCCGGCGGCGACGCCGCGGTGGGCTGCACGTCGACATTGGCCTCCCACCCATAGAACGTGCCGCCGGGGCGCAGGACGCGGAACACCTCCTGCAGCGCAGTGTGCCTCGACGGCGTGACATTCGTGATGCCGCTCTGGCTTGCGACGGTCGGCACCGAGTCCGACGCGATCGGCATCTGCGTGGCATCGAACTGGGCGAAGCATAGGTTCGGCCAGCAGCCTTTGCGCCGCGCGAGCTTCTGCCACTCACGCAACGGCCACAGGCCGAGGTCGTTCATCACGACGTGGGCATCGGGCTTGAGGTCCAGGAGCAACGGGGCAACACCACCGCCCGGGCCAACGGCGATCTCGACGATGGGCCCGTCGGCTTGGAGGATGCGGCGCACCATGTCTTCAAA
>CAYUZG010000357.1:0-2406 GCA_964449605.1 uncultured Verrucomicrobiota bacterium
TGCTCGTTGCCTCCGATCCAGACGACGATGTCCTGCTCCATCTTTGTCTTGAGCTTGAGCGTTTGCCCCTCCTCGAAGTGGAAACGCAGGTCGATCTTGTCGTCGCCGGCGCGGGCGCTGTTCGGCGTCAGAAGAGTGAGAATCGCGAGCAGTGCGAGGACCGTGAGTGTGTGCTTCATGGCTTGTTGCCTCGTCATGTTGCTCTTCGGGTCGTGGCGCTATTCGGTCTTGAACGTGATGGTGCTTTTGATCGTCATCGGGATGGGCAGCTCGCCCTCCTGGCCGGGGATGCCGCTCATGACTAGCTGGCCTTTGAGGTCTTGGTCCATCGTGCCCTCGACGTACCAGCCCGTGGCCTCGTCGATCTTGAGCGTGCCCTCCTGGGTGCCCTCGAGCTCATACCTCATGGTCATCGGGCCCATGCTGATCGGCTCCGCGTCGGGGTTGGGCTTCATCGTGGCCTCGATCTCGATGGTGGCGACGCCGTCGTCGCGGCCGGCGAGTGTGTAGGTGGTCTCGACGATGATGGGGAAGCCGGCCGTGATGGTGACTATGCGTGCCCAGGAATCGCCGATGCCGACGGGCTCGTCGGGGAAGATGCCGATCATGTTGCCCATCGACTCCTTGAGCCCGGCCTCGCCGAACTGCTTCTTCACGTCCTCGGTCATCCGCTGTTTGATCGGTCCCTCGGGGAGGTCGATCAGCTCGAGCAGCTCGTCGAGCAGCTCATCGACGCCCGTGACCTCGAGGGTCTCGCCGTCGGTCGCGAGTTTCATCGTGAAGGACTTGCCGACCAGGGCAGCCATGTTCTGGGCGGACGCCGGGATCTCGTCGGGCGCGTCTTCGGAGTCGTACTCGAACGTGCCCATGCCGGTGTCGACTTTCATGGAGACGGGGCCGAAGGTGACGTCAATCGTCGCGGTGCCCTTGTCGTCCACGTCGGTGACGGCGAACGTGTAGCCGATGCTGGTCGTTTGCTGGACTTTCATCTCTCCTCTGCCCGGGACCTGCTGGACGATTTCCTGGTCCGTCGTCATGACCAGCTTGTACGACTGACCTTTCTCGAGGTGGAAGGCGAGCTGGATCTTGTCGTCGCCGGCGCGGGCGGTGGCTGACGACAGCAGGACAAGGACGGCAAGGACGGTGGCGACTGCGAGCAGCTTTCTCATGGCCCGATTCCTCCCAGCGTGATGGTGAGCGTCGATCGATCGTGCGCGGCATTGTAGCAGATGGCTTTTCGGAGCCGAAGCGATACCGGCGGGCGCGGTGCGCGGTTGCTGACGGCAAGAAACGAGGGCCCCGTAGCGAGGCCCTCGTTGTGCTTGCGGACAGCGTCTATTGCGGAGCGGTTCTCGCTCAGCGGGTTACGGCTGCTTCTCGCACGTGATGGTGGTGACGATGTCAAGCGTTGTCAGGACCGATCTTAGATTGGTGTGTGTCCCTTCGTCGTTCTCTTCGTCCGGCTCGTCGGTCGGCTTTATCTCCCCCTTGAGCGTGTCGACGATCCGGGCCAGCGTAACCACGCCCGATTCCTTGTCGAGCTTCAGCTCCCCGCTCCGAGTGCCCTCCATCGAGCTCGTCCATCTTGGGAAGATTGTCTTGGCCATCCGTGCGTGCGCGCGCGGATCGTCTTTGATGGTCCCCTCGATCTGGATCGTGGCGGCGCCGTTCTCGTGTGAGGCGAGCGTGTACGTGCTGTCGCATTTCATCGGCGGGTCGATGGGCAGGTCGTTCTCGCGCGCCCACGCGTGTCCGGTCGCGACCGGCTGGTCGGGACGGAGAAACAGGATGGAGCTAGCGAGTCGCCGCAGGCCCTTCTTGGCCATGAGCGTCTTGGGATCCAGTACCAAGTCCGTGCCGAACACGGCCACCGCGAACCCGCGCCTGCTGGTGGACCTGATGACCCTCGATCTACCTCTGGAGTGGGCTTTGGTCTGTGCGCCCTGCAGCGCATCGGCTTCGAGTACTTCGATCACCTCCCCCGCGGGCGAGAGCTTGGCCTGAAAGGACTGACCGATGACGCTCTGATGGAGCGTGAGCGGGTACTCGAGGTTCTCGCCCGGATTCTGCGAGTCGTACTCGGACGCGTCATCGTCGCCGGCCTTCGTCTTGATGGCGATCCGGTCGAACGTGAGCTTGACCTTGGCGCTGCCGTCTTCCTCGACCGAGATCACGTCCATCGTCACCCAGCGGATAGCGGTGGATGTCGAGATAGCCTCGTTGTTCCCAAACCACTCCGTCATTGTCTCTTCTGTCGTCATGGTGAGTTGGTACTTGTCTCCCGCCTGCAGGCGCAGGCGCAAGTTGACCGCGTCGTCGTCGTCCTGGGCCCGGCCGAGCAGCGGCACGCTGAGGATGGTGAGGATTGCAAGGGCGGTGAGTGCCGCAAGGGCGGTGGGTGCCGCA
>CAYUZG010000358.1:0-2401 GCA_964449605.1 uncultured Verrucomicrobiota bacterium
CGAGCGTCAGCGTGAGCGCGAGCGGGCGGTTATTGGCTTCTCTTTTTCTCTTTCTTCAGCTTCCGTTTTTCCTTTGGAGAAAGCTTGGCCTTCTGCTGTTGCGCTTTTCTGGCCTTGTCCTTCGCACCCTTGTCGCCCATGTCTCTCTCCTTGCTTGGAGAATGACGCGCGCTTCCCGACCCGGAGATCGGGGCGCGCTACACCTCGGTCCTGGCGCCACAGCCCGCGCCGACCGTGGCATGGCCGGATTGTAGCTCACTGGTATGAGCGAGGCAACTTGCTTCGGCGCCGACGTGCGGGCCGCCGTCTGGAATCAGTTGTGCTCTTGCTGCGTGCCGGCTGCCTCGGCGCGCGAGGCGATCTCGCCGTGCTCGCGGTCGCGAGACGCGAGGTCGTCGCGAGGCGCGAGGTCGACGCGACGCGTGCGACCTCGGGCCTGAAGCCGGCGATTGTCTCGACTTCGATCTCGCGTCGGAGCAGGCGCTGGATGTCGGCCAGCAACGGCCGCTCCTCGGCGCACACCAATGAGACGGCCACGCCGTTCGCACCGGCTCGACCGGTGCGGCCGATGCGGTGGATGTAGTCCCCGGCGACGTGGGGGAGTTCGTAGTTGACCACGTGCGGAAGCTGGTCGATGTCCAGACCGCGTGAGGCGAGATCGGTGGCAACCAGCGTCCGAACCGTGCCGCTTTTGAAGTCGGCCAGGGCGCGTGTGCGCGCCGTCTGGCTCTTGTTGCCGTGGATGGCGGTGGCGCTCACGCCGTCGCTGAGCAGTTGCTTGGCGAGGCGGTTGGCGCCGTGCTTGGTGCGGGTGAACACGAGCACCTGTCGCCAGTCGCCGTCCAGGATCAGCTTGGCGAGCAGCTCGCGCTTCTGCCGACTGGCCACGGGGTGCACGACCTGCGCGACGGTTTCGACGGCGGCGTTGCGGGGTGCGACGTCGATCATCTCGGGCCGGTACAGGAGCGTGTCGGCCAAGTCTCTGATCTCGTCCGAGTACGTGGCCGAGAAGAGCATGTTCTGGCGCTTGCGGGGAAGCAGCGCGAGGATGCGGCGGACGTCGGGCATGAATCCCATGTCGAGCATCCGGTCGCCCTCGTCGAGCACGAGGATTTCCACTCGCGACAGATCGAGATTGCCCCGGCCGGCGAGGTCGAGCAAGCGGCCGGGCGTGGCGACGAGGATGTCGACGCCGCGGCGCAGGTGCTGGATCTGCGGGCTCAGGCCGACGCCTCCGAAGACGACCGTCGAGCGCAGCCGCAGGCCGTGGCCGTACGTGCGCATGCTTTCTTCGACCTGGGCGGCCAGTTCGCGCGTGGGGGTCAGAACGAGCGCGCGCGGTTGTCGCCCGTTGGTGCCCCGCCGGCTCAGCAGTTGCAGTATGGGCAACGCGAAGGCGGCGGTTTTGCCGGTGCCCGTCTGGGCCCCGGCGAGGATGTCGCGCCCCTCAAGAGCAACCGGGATGGCCCGGGTCTGGATCGGGGTGGGACGGGTGTAGCCCTGTGCCTTGACGGCACGGACCAGTTCGGCCTGGAGGCCGAGCTTCTCGAACGGCATAGATCAACTCCTACTGTATGCGGCCTACCCAAGATACTTGGACCGGTCTAGGCTGGGCATGATGTGTTGCTCTGAGTGGGGCTGAAACGGGAAGGGATCAACCACAAACGCGGCAGGCGCGAACCGGATAGCGCCGATTTCGCGGGCAACCTAACGCAAGCGGTCCTTGATGTAAAGCTAAAAATACGAAAAAGTTTCGCCTCCGTTGACCGCCCCGTTTCGGACGCGACCCGCCGGGCGTGTCATCTCACACGCCTTGTCACGGTCAACCCGAGTCCACCTCTGCATGGCGCGGCAGTCGCCTACTCGTGCGCGGCGCGATAGTCGGCGAAGTCGTGGATGACGGCCGGCTCGGGGCTGGAGAGGAACGTGTCGCCGACGAGGTCGCCGTGCTCGGCGGCGATCTGCTCGCCCGGGCAGCTCATCACGACGGCGACCGAGCCGTCGGAGTAGTAGTGCTCCTCGACCTCGGCGGCGCCGCGCACGACGCCCTGGATGGTCACGCGCACGGGCTCGGTGGCGACGTCGTTGAGGACCCGGCCGCCCTCGATGACGCTGCCGTAGATCTTCTCGACGAGCCGGCGCTGGGCGTCAACGGTGGCCGCGCGCTTCGTCGTGATCGCCGCGCGGGCGCCGAACTTGGCGAGGTAGTCGGCCTTCGCGATCTCCTCGACCGAGGCGATCGTGCCGGCGAGAGCCTGGCCGAGCGCCTCGTCGAGCTGGCCGAGCTTGAGCGTGAGGGTGACCGTGCACGCGTCGCCGTCGTCGAACGTCGTTTCGGCCGGCTCGAGCTCGGCGATCGCCGCATACACCTTCTCGGCGAGCGCTTCATCCTCGGCGAGGA
>CAYUZG010000359.1:0-2396 GCA_964449605.1 uncultured Verrucomicrobiota bacterium
TTGTCGTTTTTTACGGCGATGTTGATGGCTTTGGGTTGGCCGACGAGGACGACGAGCTTCTGGCCGCGGGTCACGGCGGTGTAGAGCAGGTTGCGCTGCAAGAGCATGTAGTGCTGGGTGACCATCGGGACGACGACGGCCGGATACTCGCACCCCTGCGCTTTGTGGATTGAGGCGGCGTAGGCGAGGACGATCTCGTCGGCTTCGCCGCGCTCGTAGGCGATGGTGCGGCCGTCGATGTCGACGAGGAGGCGGCGGTTCTCGTCGTCGAAGCCGGTGATGCGGCCGAGGTCGCCGTTGTAGACGTCCTTGGTGTAGTCGTTGCGGATCTGCATGACGCGGTCGCCGATGCGCAGGTTGCGCCCGCCGAAGACGAGCTTCTCGCCGCCGGGATTCAGGAGTTGCTGGAGCTCGATGTTGAGGTTCTCGACGCCGACGAGGCCGCGGTGGATGGGCGCGAGGACCTGGACATCGTTCATCGGGTCGAGCTTGAAGCGCTTCGGGATGCGGACGGCGACGAGCTCCTTGATCACGTCGAGGATCGCCTGCTGCGTGTGCTTCTCGATGAAGTAGAAGTCGGTCACCTTGCCGCCGGCCATCTGCTCCGCGCGCGGGAACTCGCCGCGGTTGATGCGGTGGGCGTTCGTGACGATGAGGCTGCGCTCGGCCTGGCGGAAGATGTGGGTGAGACGCGCGGCGGGGACGACGTTCGACGCCAGAAGGTCGCGCAAGACGCTGCCGGGGCCGACGGACGGGAGCTGGTCGGCGTCGCCGATGAGGACGAGGTGCGTCTGCGGACCGATGGCGCGGAGCAGGTTGTCCATGAGCGGGGCGTCGATCATGGAGACCTCGTCGACGATGACGGCGTCGGCCTCGATCTCGTTCCCCTCGCGGCGCATGAAGGTGCCGGTTTTCGGGCTGAACTCGAGCAGGCGGTGAATGGTCGAGGCGCCGAAGCCGGTGATTTCGGCGAGGCGCTTGGCGGCGCGGCCGGTCGGCGCGCACAGCGCGATGCTCACCTTCTTTGCTTGCAGGATGCGGACGAGGCAGTCGACGAGCGTGGTCTTGCCGGTGCCGGGGCCGCCGGTGATGACGAGGACTTTCTCGTGGAGGGCGGCGCGGAGGGCGTTCTGCTGCTCGGGGCTGAGCTCGATGCCGGCGTGTTTCTGGACCCATTTCACGGCTTGCGGCAGCTTGATCGGCGGCAGGAGGCCTTTCGCCGCTGAGATGATGGCGAGCTTTGTGGCGATGTTGTCCTCGGCGCGGTAGAGGGGCTTGAGGTAGACGCCGGCCGGCGGCATCTCGCGGCGACTGGTTTTCTTGAGCAGGCGCTGGAGGTCGTCGTCGGTTGCGTCGGCGAGGTCGGGCGCCTCATCGTCGAAGCGCGCGTAGACGACGACGCGGGTCTCGACGAGGCGGCGGAGGGCTTCGAGGATGCGGCCCTCCCCTATTCCGAGCAGCTCCTTCGCTTTCTCGACGAGCGCGTGTGGCGGCAGGTAGCAGTGGCCGTCGGCGCCGGCGGCCTGCTCGAGGGCGTAAACGACGCCGGCCTCGGCGCGCTCGATCGAGTCCTCGGCGAAGCCGATGTGGCGCGCGATCTTGTCGGCGGTGTGGAAGCCGATGCCGGTGATGTCGAGCGCGAGCTGGTACGGGTTGCGCTTGACCTGGGCGAGGGCGTCGGAGCCGTAGTGCTGGGCGATGCGGACGGCGTACGTGGTCGTGACGCCGTAGCTCTGGAGGAAGACGATGAGGTCGCGGATGTCGCGGTGCTTTTGCCAGCCTTCCTTGACTGACGCGAGCTTCTTCCGGCCGAAGCCTTCGATCTCGAGCAGCCGGTCGGGCGTCCGGCCGATCACGTCGAGCGTGTCTTGGCCGAAACGCTCGACGATGCGCGCGGCGAAGACGGGGCCGATGCCGGGGATGAGGCCGGAGCTCAGGTAGCGCTCGATGCCCTGTGTGGTCGAGGGCATCAGCGGCTCGATGCGGTCGACGGCGAACTGGCGGCCGAAACGGGGGTCGTCGACCCAGTCGCCGTGGCAGCGCAGGATCTCGCCCTCGGTGAGCGCGGCGAGGTTGCCGACGATGGTGACCGGATCGCGCGCACGCGCTATCTCAAGCCGGGCGACGGTGTAGCCGGTGTCTTCGTTGGTGAAGACGATGCGCTTGACGGTGCCCTCGATTGACCTCGGCTCGCCCATGCGGGTTTTGTAGCAGGTGTTCCACGTGAAAACAAGGCGAAAACACATTGGAGGAGCCTCACGCAAAGGCGCAAAGGAAAGAGAACGAGGAGCCGTAAGTTCGCCATAGGCGCGTAGCGCCGGCAGGCGGTAGCCTGGGCCGTAAGGCCCAGGATCGCGGTGAACCAAGATCCGACGGAGCCCTGTAGGGGCGATAGG
>CAYUZG010000360.1:0-2392 GCA_964449605.1 uncultured Verrucomicrobiota bacterium
CTGCCGCGAGCACGCGGGCGACCCAGACGCGGTCCTGGGCGTCCTCAGGAAGCTGGCCGACAACGCGAAATGCCGCAACGTCCGGTTCCTGGCGCTTCACGGCGCGACTCCGCTCGCCGCTCGGCTGCGTCGAGAGAACTGCTCTCTCACGACCGACTACAAACGCTCGGCCAACGCCATGATCCATGTCCTCAGCCTGTGCTCAACTCTGAGCAAGATGGCCAACGAGCTCGCGCGCCGTCTCAAGCAGTCGCCGCTGCACGCGTGGCGTGGTGCGTTGCTGATCGCCAACGGACGAGAGAAGCTGACGCTCAGCATCAATCGGGGCCGGGTGCGCGTCGCGCCGCCAGCGAGAACGAAGAACGTAATCCGCGGCGGCGAGGCGATCGGGCGCTTGCTCATCGGCAGCGACGATCCCGACGCTGTGATCGACGGCGGCGGCATCCGCACGGCGGGCGACGCTCGCACGCTCGCACGCGCACTGTTCCCCAACGAGCATCCGGACCTCTGCCCACTCGACCGCTACTAGCCGGCACATCGCAAGAAACGCGGGTTAGAGCACGTCAAGTAGCTTGCGGCGCGAGAACTCGACGACGCCAACCGCCGTGTCAGCGGCGCCGTAGTAGACGAGGAGCGAGTCGCCGCGCTCGACGATGCCTGTCGGGAAAACAACGTTCGGCACGAAGCCGTCACGTTCGAAGTCGGCCTCAGGGACCATGACGGGCTCCTGCGCCTGGGCGATCACGCGCCTGGGGTCGTCGAGATCGAGCAAGAGTGCGCCCGCTGAGTAGACGCCCACGCCGGCCTCGCCGGGCGCCTTGCGGTTGCCGTGATACATCTCGAGCCAGCCTCTGTCTGTTCTGATCGGTGGCGTGCCCGCG
Source organism: uncultured Verrucomicrobiota bacterium (assembly GCA_964449605.1). Lineage (GTDB taxonomy): Bacteria > Auribacterota > JABMQX01 > JAFGEW01 > JAFGEW01 > CAYUZG01. The sequence continues at coordinate 882 of CAYUZG010000360.1, forward strand.
CCGATGCGGCCGGTTTCCCACGCCGCCGCGCCAACGTGCAGCGGCTCGTGCCGGCCCCAATGGATCAGGTCCGGCGACCGCGCGAGCCAGATCTCGGGCCTCGTGAAGGGCGTCGCCGCATTCGGCCGGTGCAGCGCCGCGTACTCGCGGCCGATCCACTCCGGGAACAGCACGACGTCCTTGTTCTCGGGGCAGAAGATGATCCCGTGCCGCTCGAACGTTCGGAAATCCCTCGTCGAGGCGAGCGCCGTGGCCGCGCCGTGACGCGAGACCGCCACGTACGTGATCCAGAACGTGTCGTCGATTCTCGTGATGCGCGGGTCTTCGACCCCGAACTCCTCGTGTTCGGCTTCCGGCACAAACCGGGCCACTTCCGAGTCGATTGAGCACCCGTCCTTGCTGCGCAGGACGCGCAGGTGCGACGTGAACGTGAGCCGCACCAAGCCGTCAGCCTTGCGCTGGACGACGCGCGCGTCGAGCGGCACAAGCTCCTCGTCGGCAACCCAGTCCACCACCACGCCCGCGCCGGGCGCCCACCGCGGCAGGCCTGTGAAGCCCGCGCGCCGCTCCTTCGGGCGTTCAGCCACGCGCGCCATGAGCACGACGTCTTTGCCAACCTCGGCCGCACCCGGGTTGAACACGCCGACGATGTCGAGATCATCCTGCGATGGGCGCAGATCGGCCGGCCTGAGCAGGCACGCGCACGAGATGCGTCGGATCATTGGCTCGCTCCTGGGATGTCGCCCGCTTCAGCCACAGGACGGTCTAAGCATGCGCCAGGTGGTCGGCGGCGAGGGCCGTGGCGAGCGAGGCGCGGCCGTTTGCCTCGGTGATCGTGCGCGCGTGAGTGCGGTCGCGGATCCAGGCGAGCTGGTCGGCCATCATCGCGCGCAGCAGCTCACCGTAGCGGTGCATCTTCTCGTCGCCGAGGCCGAACGTCATGTCGAGCATCTGGTAGACGTCGAGCCGCTTGTGTCGGCCGCTGCACGCCCGGTCCTTGGCCGAGTAGGTGGTCCGCACGTCGAGGCGCGCTCCGGGGAAGAGCTCGCAGAGCTGCCGCGTCTGCGCTTCGTCGGCGATCGCGCAGATGCGCCCGCGCGTCGGCACCCATTCGTGCAGCGTCACGTCGCCCCGCTCGAACACGAGCCGCATCTCCTGCCGGTCGAGGCGCGCCGGCTGGTGGAACCCGTGGTAGAAGCTCACCAGCACGCCGTCGCCGTATCGTACCGTGCAGTGCACCTGTTCCTCGATCGACTCGGTTCCGGGCCGGAGCACGGCCTGCGCGGCGACCACCGCGCCCTCGCCGAGCCAGCCGGCGAACAGATCGAAGAAATGAACGCCGTGCTCGACGAAGATACCGCCGCTTTTCGTGCGGTCCCAGAACCAGTGCTCGGGCGGCAGGTGCTCGTCGGTCGCGTAGTTCTCGAACGTGGCGTGCAGCAGCTCGCCGAGCGTCTTCGACTCGATCAGCCGGCGCACCGCGTCGAACACTGGGTTGTAGCGCTGCATCA
>CAYUZG010000361.1:0-2391 GCA_964449605.1 uncultured Verrucomicrobiota bacterium
GGCTTGGCTACCGTCTTGTTTGTGCAGGCCGGTCTGCGGGCCGGGTCATCCTGAGAGGACGCGTGATGTTTCGCAAAGGGAGGCACAGTTCCGGCCGTCCTGACCAGAAGAGCACGCCGCCGCCGGAAGTGCTCGGCGGGCCGGCACGGGAGCACGAGACGAGCAGGGAGGCGCCTATGTTGGACAGGGAACGCTCGGTTTCGCCGCCGACTGATGGCGGCGGGACATTCCTGGGGACCGATGTGGAGTTCAAGGGGTCGCTCAAGTTCGGCGACCGGCTCCGTATCGACGGCCGGTTCGACGGCGAGCTGACGAGTTCCGGCACGCTTCATGTTGGGCCGCAGGGAGATGTGCGGGCCGACATCGACGTCGGCGGTGCCGTGGTCGAGGGAACCGTCGAGGGCAACATCACCGCCAGCGATCGCGTCGAGTTGCGGTCCACGGCTCGGATGACAGGCGATGTCAGGGCCAGCAAGCTGGTCGTTGAGGAGGGCGTGGTCTTCCTCGGCCGGTGCGAGGTGGGTCCGGGCAAGGTGAGCGCATCGAGCAGCACCAAGAAGAGCAAGGCCGAGCCGGAGTCCGAGCTGGAGCTGCAGCAGTCCGAGATCGAGATCGGCCTCGGCACCTGAGTATGTCCACACAACCCCCGCAGCGGGGTTCCGCCTCATGTTCGGGAGGCTGAAAAAACGCACCCCCGAGACCCGGCTTGTCGAGTGTCCGAGCTGCGGCAAGCAGCACGAGCTCGACAAGGGGGTCCTATCGGCTTTTTGCACGCGCTGCCACCGGCGGCTCTCGATCGAGGAGTCCTCCTCGCCGGTGACGAGCGGGCGCATTCCCGTCTTCGGCGACGGCACTCCTTCGCAGGTCGAGGTGACGTGCCCGCACTGCGGCCGGCAGACGCCGGCGCCGCCGATGGCGATCAACGCGACGTGCCGCCACTGCCGCGAGCTGTTTCCCCTGCGCCAAGGTCACCCCGTGGCCAAGCCGAAACGCGGCGGCCGGGTGGAAGGTCCGCGGGCCCAGGTGGTGCGTTGCTACGCGTGCGGCGCCGAGGTGACGGCGGCCGAGGAGGCGCTCTCGACGATGTGCCCCAAATGCGGCCAGCGCGTCGAGCTGCGCGACCTCGAGGTGAGCGCCCGGCGCCAGCAGGACGTGTTCACGTGCGGCCGATTACACGTGGGGAGGAAGGGAATCATCGAAGGGCGCGTCAACGCGCGCGAGGTGCTGGTCGACGGCGAGGTACGCGGCGACATCGTGAGCGTCTCGTCGCTCGTCATCGGCTCGACGGGCCGCTGCTACGGCGGCGTCAAGGCCCGGGCGTTGCGCGTTGACAAGGGCGCCGTCCTGGAGGGGCCGGTCCGACTCAACGAGGAGCTTTTGGAGACGACGTAGCGCGCACCCATACGACGGCAGCCGCGAGAGCGATGCCCGTTCACTGCTCTTGAGCCCACGGCTCAGGAGTTGCATTGTCTTATGGTATGGGGGTGCTCGGAGCGCACGGGATGGCACAAGCCGAGATCGGATTCGAGAATCATCACTGGGCCCGCGAGCTATTCGGCCCGGGTGAGGAGCGGCTCCGGATCGCCGAGCAGCGGCTCGGCGTGCAGCTCGTCGCCCGAGGCAGCGTGCTGCGAGTACTCGGCGAGCGCGACAACGTCGAGCGGGCCGAGGCGCTGTTCCGCCGGCTGTTCGAGGAGAAGCGCCGCGGCTTGCCGGTCGACCGGGTTGCGTTCGAGGCGGCGCTTCGCCAGATCGCCGGCGACCGTGCCCTGCCGGCCCGGCGCGCCGCGGCGGCCGAGACCGACGAGCTGCGGATCCCGGTGCCGTCGCGCCGGCGCGTGGTCGTGCCTCGGACCGATGGTCAGGAGGTGTACGTGCGCGCGATGCGCGAGTGCGACATGACGTTCGCCATCGGCCCGGCCGGCACGGGCAAGACGTACCTGGCGATGGCGATGGCGGTCTCGGCGCTCACGGGCGGCCATGTGGCCCGCATGATCCTGACGCGGCCGGCGGTCGAGGCGGGCGAGAGCCTCGGGTTCCTGCCGGGCGACATCTACGAGAAGGTCTCGCCCTACCTGCGGCCGCTCTACGACGCGCTCTACGAGATGATGGAGATCCCCAAGATCAAGCGCTACCTCGACACCGGCGTGATCGAGGTGGCGCCGCTGGCGTTCATGCGCGGGCGGACGCTGAACGACTCGTTCATTATCCTCGACGAGGCGCAGAACACCACGAGCGAGCAGATGAAGATGTTCCTGACCCGGATGGGCTTCGGCTCGACCGTGGTGGTCACGGGCGATGTGACGCAGATCGATCTGCCGGCGTCGCGCACGTCGGGCCTGATCGAGGTGAGCCACATCCTCGACGGCATCGAGGGGATCCGGTTCTGCC
>CAYUZG010000362.1:0-2390 GCA_964449605.1 uncultured Verrucomicrobiota bacterium
TGCTCGACGACATCATCGTCGAGTACGCCGCGCACTGCCGGGCGACGGCGAGCCTCGGGCCGAACGATCCGCTGCGCGACCTGTTCTACGCCTACATCGCGTTCAACAACGTGCTTCAGCTCGGCGGCGACGAGTTCTCGTATCTTTGGGATGCAACGGGCGGCGGCGCGCTCAAGATCCTCTGCAAGGATCCGGCGCGCCAGCTCGGCGAGCGGCTCGATGGCTGCTACGCCGCGGTCGGCATGTCGGCCACGCTCGTGCCACTGACGTTCTACCGCGACGTGCTCGGCTTCGACCGCGACCGCACGCGGCTTGTGTCGCTCCCGTCGCCGTTTCCCAAAGAGCACCGGCGGGTGCTCGTCGTGCCGCAGATCTCGACGAGGTACCGGCACCGAGCCCGTTCATACGAGGCGATCGCCCGGCTCATCGAGCAGGTGGTGGCGGCGAGGCGTGGCAACTACTTCGCGTTCTTCCCGAGCTTCGATTACCTCGACGCGGTCGCGCCGTACGTGGCGCTCGAGGGCGCGCTCGTGCTGCGGCAGGGGCGGTCGATGTCGGAGCGGGCACGCGCCGAGCTGCTTGAGCGGCTGCGTGAGCCGTCGAAGAGCCACGTCGTACTTGCGGTGCAGGGCGGCATCTTCGCCGAGGGCGTGGACTACCCGGGCGCGATGCTGATCGGCGTCATCGTCGTCGGACCGGGTCTGCCGCGCGTGTCGTTCGAGCAAGAGCTGATGCGTGAGTACTTCGCCGAGCGGTACGACGCCGGCTTCGAGTATGCCTACGTCTACGTCGGCATGAACCGCGTGATTCAGTCGGTCGGTCGGCTGATCCGATCCGAGGACGACGCGGGCGTGGCCGTTCTCATCGGGCAGCGGTTTGCGACGCAGCTGTACGCGGAGCTGTTCCCGCCGGACTGGCATGAGGCGTCGCCGCTCGAGCTGGTGTCGACGGACGTGGTCGGCGACCTGGCGGCGTTCTGGCGCGAGATGGATGCCGAGGCCGCATTACGTCGTGACGAGCCGTAGCCTGCCCGCGTAGCGGCGGCGGAGTTCGGCGCGCAGCAGCGCGCGAACCTCGCCGCTGATCTGCGTCTGTTCGTCGACGAGCCGCCGTGCCTCGGTCCGGGCGAGCTGCATGAGCTCGACGTCGCGAAGCGGATCGCCGACGCGCAGCTCCGGCAGGCCGCTCTGGCGCGTGCCGAAGAACTCGCCGCAGCCGCGCATGCGCAGGTCTTCCTCGGCCAGCTCAAACCCGTTCGACGTCGATTCGATGATGCGGAGCCGCTCGCGGCCTGTATCGGTGCGTGGCGTGTCGGCGAGCATGCAGTACGACGCGTGCGCGCCGCGACCGACTCGGCCGCGAAGCTGGTGGAGCTGGGCCAGGCCGAAGCGGCTCGCGTTCTCGACGAGCATGACGGTTGCGTTCGGCACGTCGACGCCGACCTCGATCACCGTCGTCGAGACGAGCGCATCGAGCTCGCCGCGCGCGAACTGCTGCATGACGCCGTCCTTGGCCTCGGCCGGCATCGGCCCGTAGAGCAGGCCGACGCGGTAGCCGGCGAGCGCGCCGCGACGGAGCGTCGCGTACATGGCCTTTGCGGCCTTAAGCTCGAGGTCCGGGTTCTCATCGATGATGGGGTAGACGATAAAGGCCTGCCGGCCGGCGTCGAGCTCGCGGCGCATGAGGCTAAACGCCTTCGTGATCTGGCGATTGCGCAGCCAGCGCGTCTCGACGGGCGTGCGTCCGGGCGGCATCTCGTCGAGCACGGAGACCTCCATGTCGCCGTAGAGCGTCAGCGTCAGCGTGCGCGGGATCGGCGTGGCGCTCAGCGCGAGCACGTCGGGATGCTCGGCCTTGTTCAGGAGCCGGAGCCGCTGCAGGACGCCGAACTTGTGCTGCTCGTCGATGACGACGAGGCCGAGGCGCTTGAATGCGACGCGCTTCTGAAAGAGCGCGTGCGTGCCGATCACGACGTCGATCTCGCCGGACTGCATTCCGTCGTCGATGCGGCGGCGCTCGGCGGCGGGCAGGTCGGCGACGAGGAGTGCGGTGCGGACCGGGAACTCGCGTAGGTATCGGGCGATCTTCGTCGCGTGCTGACACGCGAGCACCGCGGTCGGGGCCATGACGGCGGCCTGGTCACCCGCGTCGCACGCGCGCAGGACGGCGTCGATGGCGACGGCTGTCTTGCCGGAGCCGACGTCGCCATGCAAGAGCCGGTTCATCGGGTGCGGCTGCCGCAGATCGTGGGCGATCTCGTCGATAACGCGTCGTTGCGCGCCCGTCAGATCGAACGGTAAGCGGTCGCGGAAGCGTTGTGCGAGCCCGCCGCGTCGCGGGGCGCGTCGCTTTCGCGGAAGGGCGCTGACGGTGCGATGACGCAGCGCGAT
>CAYUZG010000363.1:0-2360 GCA_964449605.1 uncultured Verrucomicrobiota bacterium
TAGATCGAGCCGCTCCGGACCGTCAAGATCAGGCGTGTTTCGAGCGTCAGCCGCGACTCGAGCGCGGTGTAGAGCGTCTGCACGGTCGCCTTCCATTCGTCCGGGATGCGCCGCGCCTCGAACGTGAGCGAGAACGGCCGGCGCGGGTATGCGCGCGCCGCGCGCGGCTCGTAGGTGAGACCCGTCTCGGCGAGCGTCCGCGTGCCCGACGGCTTCAGCTTCGGCTCGAGGCCCTCGCCCTCGACGATGAGGACGTCGAGGCCGTGGCGCGCGTGCAGCTCGATCGTGCCCCGGTCGCTCTGCGCGCCGCGCAGGCGCACGTCGGGCAACGCGATCGCCGTGTCGAGCCCGGGGAGCGCGAGCGCGAGATCGATCACGAGCGTGGCCTCCGACGTGAGCGGCTGGGCGAACTCGACTTCGAGCGCACGCGCGCCGTCGCTCTCGTCGAGGCGCCAGTCGGCCAGGCCCTCGCCGGTGACGTTGAGCACGTTCACGCCGGGCGGCACATCGTAGACGGCCGCGTCGAGCTGACCGCGCACGAGGCGCAGCGTCGAGGTGAACTCAGCGAGCACGAGCCGCTCATCGACGTAGAGGCGCACGAGGGCGTCGTGGTGGTAGATGGCCCGGCCGACGGTGCGTGTTACTCCCGGCCGCCACCACGAGACGCCGACCTCGGCCAACCCGCCCACCGGCATGCGGTAGGTTGTCGTCCCGTCTTCTGTCGTCGTCGTGCCTTGTTGCCGGCCAGCCTCGGTCCGGAACTCGAGCGACTCGGCCGGCGCCTCAAGCTCGAGCACGCCCACGGCGACCGGCGGCATCGTCAGGCGCACACTGCCTTCCTCAGGCACGCCCACGACCGGGCGCGTGAACTCGATCTCGAGCGTGTGGCGGCCCGCTTTCTCGAAGACGAGCGTTGGGGTCGCGTCGCGCATCGTGAGCGGCGCCTCGGCGCCGTCAAGCGTCACCTTCTCGATGGCCGTCGCGCCGAACGGCAGAGGCACCACCGTCCACGCGTCGCTGAGCACGAGGAGGTCGAAGCGGGCCGTGAACGCCGCGCTGATCGTGCCGTCGTCCGCTTTCCGGATCCGGCCGTGGTACGCGGCGTTCGTCAGGGCGTACGCACGCGGCGGCTTGACGCGAACCGCTTCGGGATACGCGCGCTCCCAGAGCCGGATGAACTCGTCGAGCGAGACGAACACGCGCGTGTCTTTGCCGAGCACGGCCCGGTCCACTTGCGTGAACGGGATGTAGATGCGTTTGCCGCCTTCCTCGATGACGGTCGCCGGCGACGCGGGCTCCTCGGCCCACACGGCCGGCGCAGCGAGAGCGACAAGGAGAGCCACAGCAGCCGCCTTCGTCAGATGGCGGTGCCTGACGCGTGTGATGACGTACTCGATGAAGAACACGCCGGCCAGCAGCAGGACGCCCTTGGCCACCATGTCCCAGTACAGCGTGCCCCAGTAGTTGCCGAGCCCGGGCGCGATCGTGCACGCCACGGCGAGGAACACGACGAAACCCACGCGCTTCCACCCAAGCACGCGACGCAGCCCATAGCCGAGCAGCAGCGTCAGGATGATGACGATCGTCTGCGCGCGGCCCAGCGAGTTGGTCGACGCGTAGCGCACGACGACCTCGCCGCCGCCGCTCAGCCGCTCAAACGGCACGTCAACGCCCGCAACGGGGATCGTGATATTGAGCGACAGCAACCCGCGCACCATGCCTTTCGCGTAAAACGCGCTGAAGGCGCCGACCTCGGGCAGCCTATCGACCTGGTTTTCACCCCCGACCGCCGGCCAAGTCGGCGTGATTGTCTGCCCGGCCGACGGCTTGTCCCAGATCGTGATCAGCTCGCGGATCAGGGCCACGTTTGTCGGGGTGTTCGTCACAATGAGCGTGCCGGTCTCCTCGTGGTAAACGATGTCGCTGCCTACGGGCCACGTCACCCCGCTGGCACCACGCAGCCATTCCTTGATCGTCTCGGGCTTGCGCTCACCTTGAGCGTCCAGCGTGGTGCCGGGGCCGGTTGTTGAGAGCCGGAAGACCTCGGTCTCGAGCTCTTCGGGCAGCACGTAGTCGCGCGGAATGACGAGGATCGCGTAATCCTCGACGACGTACTTGAGGTTGTTGTAGCGCAGCACGTACTTGAGGACGTCTTTGAGCGGCACGTCGCCTAGATGTATTGACATATCCGGTTTGATTCCCGGCCGGCCTCCTTCAGCCCGAGCCGCGAAGACAACCGGGTCGATCACGATGTTGACGCCCGTTTCGCGCGAGAGAAACCGGATGATCTCCTTGAGCTCGGCGTCCTCGAAGTCCACCTTGGGGATGTTCGTCTCGAGCTTCGCGAGGATCTGCTCGCG
>CAYUZG010000364.1:0-2331 GCA_964449605.1 uncultured Verrucomicrobiota bacterium
GGCCCCCATCCGCCGCCACCGTTATCGCCAAACACGTCGTCCCAACTCGTCGGGCCATCCGGGTCGTACCAGGTCTGGCTCTGTTCGACGTCTTCGGCCCCATTGTCGACCGAGTCGTCGACCGGATCGACGGCGGGATCCTCCGGCTCGTCGCCGGGCGGGTCGATAGGCTTCGGCCAAGGGTCGATGGGCATGGGCTCGAGGACACGCTTGACCGGGTAGAGGCGCGGGCCGATCTGACGTGGCAACTCCTTCGCCACAACGTTACGCGCTCTATAAGCCCGGGCGAAGTCTGGTTGTGCCGCGGCAGCGCCGGCCAACGCCAGGGCCGCAAGACACACGAGTGCTGCTAGAAACGGTGTGAGAACTCGCATCTGTTCCTCCCCTTCGCCGCCAGGACCAGCCGAAAGGACCGCGACCAGAGACACCACGGGAACCGGCTCACGCGGCTTGCTGATAGAACCCCTACAATGCGACTGAGCGTGTGTATTATTGCACATAGAGGGGCGATTGTCAAGGGAAGTTCTTCTGCTGTATTGGCTTGCCACGCTCACCACGCGGACGCCGCATCAGGGGGGCAGAAAAAGACCCCCAACCTGGCCGGTTGGGGGTCGATGAGTCTCTGTCGCGGTGAGGGCCCTAACGCGTGCGCCTGCGCAGCAAGAGCAGGCCCACGCCAAGACCGACGAGGCCGAGCGTCGCCGGCTCGGGGACGGGCGCGACTTCGACGCCGACCTCCCCGTAGGCCCACAACGACCACCAGTTGTTCGGCTCGGCGGTGTTCGGGATCACGATGTCCCAGCTTACGCTGTCACATACGGTCACGCAGCTGCCGGCGCCGATCGAGAGGCTGTAATCGACGGTTGTCGTGTCGGGATTGCTCCCGCCGTCGAGAATCCAGTCGCCCTGTGGCGTCAGGTAGTTGGTGCCCGGGTGATCGGCGAAGAACGCGTTCATGTACACCCACGCCGTGGCGTCGTCGCACGTGTCCCGTGTGTCGAGGGTGAAGGTGTACTCGATCGTGATTCTCGCCGTGCCGGGGCTGGTGCAGCTGAGCCAGTCGGGCCAGCCGTAGCCGTCGCCCTGGGCGAAGCCGTAGTCGCCGAGCGCGAGCCCCTCGACCATGGCGTCGCCGTGGATCGAGTAGTCGAACCCGGGCGTGTTGACCGTCACGCTGCCGTGGGCCACACCGTGCGAGGTGCTCGCCGACGCGTACCACGACGACGTGTCGTCTTGCCACGTGCCGAGGTATTCCGAGTCCTCCTCGACCACGCCGCCGACGTCCGTGTAGACGTAGGCGTCCGCGCCGTTCATGCCGTGGCCCGGGACGAATGTCAGCACGAGACCGTTCTGGCACGTGATCGTCGCCTGCATGTCGAGCTCCGCGGTTGCGCCGTTGACCATCACGGCTTCAGCCGCGCCGGTGAGGGCCAGCATCAGGCACCCCACCGCACAGATCGCGAGTGCTTTGTCCATATCGATCCCTCCTATCTCCAAATGTGTCTCAAGGGGACTCTGTAGATGTGCTCCACCGGTCCGACGCACCCCTCACAGGCGCGTCGGGACTTCGCCATGCACTGAAGGCTGGGTGGAAAGGCTTCGAAGCAGCTCCCCTTATCTCGCCCGCAGTATCTCATACCTGGCCGGATCTGTCAAGAACAAACGTGCGCGCGGGGCCTGGCGAAAGGGCAAACGAAAGCCCCCGACGGGTTCGTCGAGGGCCGATGATTGCAGTGTTGCGGAAGGCGCCTAGCGCCGCTTCCGGCGCACGAGCGCCACAGCCCCGAGTGCCGTCAAGACGAGGATCCCCGGCTCGGGCACCTGGGCGTAGAGGATCGGGTCGTTGTCGTCCCAGAACAGGTCGGTGTAGAACGTCCCGCCGTCCCAGCCGCTGTGGCCGCCGTCCTCGACGAGCTTGATGCGGCCGTACGTCGACTTCTCGTGGGCCGTTTGGCCCGCCTCGTTGGCAACGTAGAAGCCGAGGCCGGGGATCACGACGATGCCCGAGAACGCGCCGCCGCCGCTCTGGCCAATGGGGTCGAGCTCTAGCTGGGCCCACGGCGCCGTGAGCGGCCCGCCGATCGGGTTCAGGTCGAGGTCGAGCGCGGTGATCGTGCGGTTCGTGTACTGCGTCACCAGCGCCTGCGTGCCGTCGAAGCCGACGTCGATCGCGTTGCCGACCGCCGTCGAGATCAGCCCGGAGCCATCCCCGTCGACGCGGAACACCAAACCGGCGCCGATGTCGGCCATCCAGATTCGACCCAGCGGGTCGATCTCGCAGCCGCGCAGGCTGTTCGCGCCCGTGACGCCGATCTGGCCGTCGCCGTCGAG
>CAYUZG010000365.1:0-2330 GCA_964449605.1 uncultured Verrucomicrobiota bacterium
CTCGTCCTCGGGCGCGTCGTCGTCGAGCTCCTCGTACTGGAAGGGGAAGGCGCGCACCTCGTCCTTGTCGAACAGGAGGGTGCAGTGCTTGACCTCCTCGGTGAACTGGCGCTTGGCGTTGAAGAGCTGGACGAACGTGCCCTCGTGCAGCTTGGTGTAGACGTGGCACTTGGCCGCGGCGAGCCGGCGCCGCTTGTCTTTGAGCGGCGGCAACTTGGCCCGAAGCTCGAGCAGCTCGTTCTCGAGCGTGCCGGCCTCTTTGAGCATCAGCTCGAGGCGGCCCGTCTGGTCGGCCGACGGCGCTTGGCTGCCGGACCCGGACAGGGTGACCTCGTACTTGTGCAGCAGCTCCATGCGCCGCCGGGCCTTTTGGCCGATCGCGCGCTTGAGCGCGTCGATCTGGACGTCGTAGTTCGACGGGTCGCCGACGATCACCTCGGTGCGTGTGCCGATGTCGCTGCCGAAGTGACACGCGAAGAGGTAATGCTTTGCCCGCGCCACGCCGCCGACGAGCGCGCCGGGACTCCCCATCACCTCGACGACCTGGCGGGCGTTGAGCTCGCAGTTGACGGCGCTCGAGTTGATGTGGATGCGGCGCGCGTTGATCGTGACGTTCTCGCAGTGGCGGGCCTTCACGTCACCCTTGGCCGTCACGCGGCCGGATCCTTTCGAGAAGATGCCGTACTGGACGACCACGTCGCCCTCGGTCTCGATGACGGCATTATCGACGCTGCCGAGCACCTCGACGTTGCCCTTGGCCTTGATCTCGAAGCCGGGCCGGACGTCGCCGCCGACCATGACGCTGCCGTCGAACTTGATGTTCCCGACGCGGTAGTCCACATCGGCCTCAACGAAGAATGTCTCCTCGACGCAGACCAGCGCGTTGTGCATCTCGATATGGCCGCCGATGCTGGCGCGCAGCTCCAAACCGTCCTCGGTAACGTACGTATTGGTGCCCCGGGGCAACCGAGGCTCCGGCTCGATCTTGTAGTCGATATCGTCGCCGGTGACCGTCCACCCTTTCTCGCCTGGTATGCGCTCGCTCTTGCGCACGAGCAGGCCGTCCTTCTCGACGTGGCTGAGCCGCTGGATGTCGCGGAAATCGACCGAGCTGTCCTCCCGGAACGTGATGCACACCTGGTTCGGGTTGAACTGGTACTCGAGCGTCCCGGCGTACTCGACCCGGGGTTTCTGCCCCTTGGCGACCACGATCGGCATGCCCGGCGTGTAGTTGCCGTCGACGATGGCATCCACCGCCTCGGGGATGATGCCCTTGACGATGTTCCGGACGCTGATCGCCCGCTCGATCGACTGGCGCGAGATCCGGCCCGCGTCGTACTGGATGAAGTAGGCGTCCATCTTCGGCGGCGACATGTAGACGCTGACGCGGACGTCGTCGAGCTCGAACACCTCCGGCTCGAAGATCACGTGGTACTCGCCCGTCTGCTCCTCGACAAGCTGCTCGCGCGTGACGCGCCGGAACCCGGGGACGTGATGCTTGATCAGGAAATGGGTCGTCACCTCGAGCAGCTGCCAGTGCAGCTCATCGGGGACCGGATCGACCTTCAGGGCAAAGCCGTCCGGCGCATAGCGCAGCGTCAGGTACTTCTCGATCTCGGTCTCGTCCTGCTTGCGCCGGATGTAGTCCTCGTCGTAAGCGATGCTGACGACCGCGTCGGACTTGAACAGGCCGAGCTTGCGCTGGGGGCGCTGGAGGACGGTGATCTCAGCGTCCTCGGCCTCGACGCCGAGCGTCCGAAGGCCCAGGTCGATGGCTTTCTCGACAGTCTCTCCAGTGAACTCGGCGACCTTCCTGGTGCCGCTCCGAGGCATTCCGCTCTCCACGCCTGAAGTGGACGGCTCGGGGCATTCCGACGCCCCGACCAAGGACAATCCGTCGAAAGAAGCCTCCACAAAAACCGTGCCAGGGGTAGCCCAGGGAAGGCCGTAACTGCAACGCCAGAGAGAAAGCTGAATGACACTCCCCGATTGCACGCGCGCTGCCCGACGCGGCACCTGCGGCACCCGGGCGATCGGGGTCACGGACACCTGGACAGGCAGCCGGGCTCTCGCCGAACCGGCAAATTCTGCTTGCGCCCCCCGGCCCACGGGCGTAAAACCCCCCTTACCGGCGGGCGATTAGCTCAGTTGGTTAGAGCGCATGGATCACACCCATGAGGCCACTGGTTCGAGTCCAGTATCGCCCACCACCTAATCCCCTTGCGCCGCAATGAGTTGCGACAGCTTCCGCCTCGGCCGCGCACGCCGCCTCGTCTGCCCCTTGGACACAACCGCTCACGGACTGCCCAGGAGTCCCCCAACAGACTGCC
>CAYUZG010000366.1:0-2326 GCA_964449605.1 uncultured Verrucomicrobiota bacterium
CCTCACGCAAAGGCGCAAAGCCGCAAGGAAAGACGGGCTCGTGGCTTTGCGGCTTTGCGTGAGACAACTCCTCCCGCGGCAGCAGCAAGGGTGCGTCAGGGCGTGTCCTGGTCGGCGCGCGCGCGGACCTCGTCGAAGAAGGGGGTGCGGCGCTGCTCGACGCAGGCGGCGGCGTAGAGGTACATGGCCGCGGACCAGGTCTGCCAGTCCTGGCCGCACGGCTCGCCGTCCTGGGCGCGGAGCCATTCGTTGAAGCCGAAGGCAAGGCCGTGGCGCCGGGCCGGACGCACGAGCTCGGTCAGCTCGGCCAGCCTTCTCACGGCGAGCCGGTAGCGGCCTGCGGCAACCAGGGCGGCGACGTAGAAGCCGCAGATGAAGGGCCAAATGCCGCCGTTGTGGTACTCGCCCGGCGGGTTGTACTTGGCGTAGCGCGGCCGCCAGTCGGGGTCCTCCGGCCGGATGTAGGGGAACAGGCTCGGCGGGAGCGTGAGCGCGAGCTCGTCGTGCGCGCGCATCGCCCGGCACTCGCGTTCGACCCACGTGACGATCGCGTCGGCGCGCGTCGGCGGCGCGATGCCCGAGAGGATGGCGAGGCTGTTGCCGAGCAGGTCGAACCGCTCGCTCCCGAGCACCTTGTACGACCAGAGCGCGTAGTACGGCTTGTGCCGCACGACGAGGCCCTCGTGAACGTGGCGGTGCTTGACCTCGGCCGTCACGGTGAACCGGCCCATAAGCGAACGGAGGCGGTCGGCCTTGTCGTGGTGGCCGAGCAGGCGCAGGTAGCTGTAGACGATTGCGTTGACGAAGAGGCCGTAGCCGACCACCCACTGCTCGTCGCGCCAGTCACTCGTCGGGAGCTGTCCGACGATCACGTCGTCCTCCGGACTCTGGTAGTCCATCCAGGCGAGGGCCTTCTCGACGGGCTCGGCCAGGAAGCCAGGCTGCTCGGTCGCTTCGCGGAAGATGGCCGCGAGCAGCAAGAAGAGCGGCGTTGTGTCGCTCGCGCCGCGATCATTCGGATCGTGGACGAGCGACGGAATGTGTCCGTGCGGGCTTTGGTGCTTGGCGAGGGTGTCGAGGACGCGCCGGAGCGACCGGACGAGACGCGCCTCGCCGGAGACGACAATCCCGAGGCCCGAGATCAGCAGGTCGCGCGTGTACGGCTCCGGATAGCCCCAGCCGGCTGCGCGCGGGAGATGGCGGAACGGGCCGTTCGCGTTGTGCAGGAGCACATCGAGGGCCGCCTTTCTGGCTTCTGTGACGGCGCGACGCAGCCGGGTCGCCATATCACGAGATCCCCAGCCGTTCCGAGACCACCTTGACGAATCGCTTCGCGACGACGCGGTAGTCGAAGAGCTCGACGACGCGCTTGCGGCCCGCCTGACCCATTCTATCGCGCAGTGCCTTGTCGGTCATCAGCTCGAGCAGGTAGTTGGCGATATCGTGGATGCTGGCGCGGTAGTCGGCCGTTCGCGGTTTCTTGAAGACGACGCGATGGCCCGGCTCGTACCCTTCGTCCTCGCCGAGCGTGGTCTCTCTGAGCCGCACCTCCTGCGCCACGCCCGCGAGGAAGGCCGTCTTGCCGTGCACGAGCGTGTCGAGCATGCCCATCGCCTTGATCCCGACGACGGGCTTGCCGCACGCGCCGGCCTCGATCTGGGGCATGCCGAAACCCTCGAGCCGTGATGGCGCGGAGTAGATGTCGCACGCGGCCATCAGGTAGGGCATGAAGCCGCGCGAGATTCTCCCCGTGGTGTAGACGACGTTCTTCTCGATTCCCAGGTGCGTGGCGAGCTGCAGGTCCGAGAGGTTCTGCTGCTCGGTGCGCGGCTGCGGCCAGACTTTGCAGACGTATTTCCAGTCCGGCGCCCGCGTGTCGATGACGGCGAGCGCCTGCATGACCTCCTGCGAGCCCTTCGACGCGGCGTCGCCGCCGACGGTCAGGATCATGACCTGGTCGGGCGCGACGCCGAGGGCCTCGCGCACGGTGGCGACCTTCGGGTCGTCGTGTGGGCGCGGGATGAACGAATCTGTGTCGCACCCGACGGGGAGCACTTCTATCCTGTCCTCGTCGATCCCGTCGCGCATGTAGACCTTCTTGACCCAGTTCGACGTGACCAGGATGAGAGGCAGCTCGTTGAGCACTTCGAGGTAATTGGCAAGATAGCCGTCGACGACGAGCCACGGCACCGCGTGAACGCCGTAGCGTTTCGGATGCAGGATCAGGTCGGGCGTGTGGCCCCAGTAGCCGACGCCGACCACGACGTCCGGCTCGAACCAGCGGTAGTACCACTCCTTCTCCTGCGCCGCCTCGAAGTTGACCGGG
>CAYUZG010000367.1:0-2323 GCA_964449605.1 uncultured Verrucomicrobiota bacterium
GCGCCTGCCCGAGCGCGATCCCGCCGTCGTTGGCCGGCACGCGCGAATGGACGAGCACGCGGAAGCCGGCGCGCTCGAGGAGGTCAACGGCGCGCGTCAACAGGTAGCGGTTTTGGAACACGCCGCCGCTGAGCGCCACGGTGCTCAGGCCCTCCGCGTCGCGGACCCGCTCGCACACGGCGACGATCATCTCCGCCACACCGTTGTGGAACCGCGTCGACAGCACGGCCGCTGACGCGCCGCGCTTGACGTCGTCGACGAGCCCGCCGAACACCGGCGCCGCCGAGATGATCAGCCGTCCGTCGTCAGTCGCCGTGATGTCGAACGGGTACGCGCCCTCGACGGCGGGATCGGTGTAGTACTCGAGCTCGATCGCCGCCTGCCCCTCGTAGTGGATCGTGCGCCTCACCCCGGCGACGGCCGAAACGGCATCGAACAGCCGCCCCATGCTGGACGTCGGCGGCGAGTTGACGCCCTTCGCCATCATCTGCACGAGCACCTCGTACTCGGCGAGGTCGAGCGTCTCCGTGAACGGGATCCCGAGCGCCGGCACACTGTCGCCGAACGCGGCCCGCAGATGGGCCACCGCCATCCGCCACGGCTCGAGGATCGCCTTCGTCCCGCCCGGCATCGGCACCTCGTCGAGATGCGCCACGCGCCGGTACCCGAGCGCATCGAACACGAGAACCTCCCCGCCCCAGATGTGCCCGTCGTCGCCATAGCCCAGCCCGTCGAACGCGATGCCGATGACCGATTGCTCGACGAGCGATTCATCATCGATCAGGCACTCAGCAACGCAGCTCAGCACCTGCGCATGATGATGTTGGATGCCGATCTTCTCGACGCCCTCGAGCGACAGCGCGTACTTGGTCGCGAGATAGTCCGGATGCAGGTCGTAGACGACAACCTCTGGCTCGACGTACAGCAGCCGCTTCATGTGCGCCAGCGAATCCTCGAACGCCGCGAGCGTCTCCGCGTTCTCGAGGTCGCCGATGTGGTGGCTGACGAAGTACATGCTGTCGCGCGCCAGGCAGAACGTGTTCTTGAGTTCCGCACCGACGGCGAGCACGTGCTTCGGCGCGGCGACGGGCAGGATGAGCGGCTCGGGCACGTGGCCGCGCGAGCGCCGCAGGATGTACGGCCGGCCGCGAAAGACCGTCGTGACCGAGTCATCGCACCGTGTGCGGATCTCGCGGTTGTGCACGAGGAACGCGTCGGCAATCCCGTGCAGCCGCTCGAGCGCGTCGTCGTTGCGGAACGCGATCGGCTCGTCGCTCACGTTGCCGCTCGTCATCACCAGCGGCCGCCCAACGCCGTCCATCAGCAAGTGGTGCACGGGCGTATACGGCAACATCACGCCCCACCGCTGCTGCATGGGCGCCACGTGCTCACTCAACGCCCGCATCTCGCCAGGTTGTAGGGCGGGTCGCCCCCGGCCCGCCGTCCGTTGTAGGGCGGCCGCCCCTGCGGCCGCCGTCTCCTCGTCGCGCGCCCCACGCTTATCCAGCAGCACGATCGGCGTGCGCACGCTTGTCAACAGCCCCTTGGCCGTCTCGTCGAGCACACAGTACCGCTCGATCTCGTCGAGCGACCGCATCATGACCGCGAACGGTTTGTCCTCGCGCCACTTGCGCGACCGCAGCGCGCCGACGGCCGCATCGCTCGTCGCGTCGCACGCGAGGTGGTAGCCGCCAAGGCCCTTGACCGCCACGACCTTGCCCGCGAGCAGCAGGTCGATGGCCGCGCCGACCGGGTCGTCGCAGCCGGTGTCCCCGCCGGCCTTGTCGAGCAGCGTCATTCTCGGACCGCAGACCGGGCACGCGTTCGGCTGCGCGTGGAAGCGGCGGTCGCGCGGATCGTGGTACTCGCGCTCGCAGTCGGGGCACATCGGGAAAACGTCCATCGTCGTCTTCGGCCGGTCGTACGGGATGTCGCGGATGATCGTGAACCGCGGCCCGCAATTCGTGCAGTTGGTAAACGGGTAGCGGTGGCGCCGATCGTTCGGATCGAACAGATCGCGCAGGCAGTCGGCGCACGTCGCGAGATCGGGCGACAGCGGCACGAACCGCTCGTCGAGCACCTCGCTCGGCTCGATGACGAACGCGTCGCGCGCCTCGTACGGGATCGGCTCGACGCGCAGCTCGTAGAGCCGCGCCGCGGGCGGATGGTCCTCGCGGATGCCGGCAACGAACACATCGAGCGCGTCCGCGTCGCCGAACGCGGCGATCTCGACGCCGAGGCTGTCGTTGCGCACCGAGCCGCGCACGCCGCACCGCTCGGCCAGCCCGTAGACGAACGGCCGGAACCCGACGCCCTGCACGAT
>CAYUZG010000368.1:0-2309 GCA_964449605.1 uncultured Verrucomicrobiota bacterium
TCGCCGAGATGGCGATGCGCGTCGAGGCCGCCCGGACCCTCATCTACGCGGTGGCGCGCTCGATCGACGCCGGCGACACCAAGTGCGCCAAGGAAAGTGCCATGTGCAAAACGTTCGCCTCCGACGTGGCGATGTACGTCACCACCGAGGCGGTCCAGGTCCTCGGCGGGTACGGCTACATGAGGGAATACCCCGTCGAGAAGATGATGCGCGACGCCAAGATCACCCAGATCTACGAGGGCACGAACGAGATCCAGCGCAGCGTGATCGCCACGAATCTCATCAAGGAATACGCAAGCCACAAGCGGCCGGCCGCGGCGAAAGTACGATGAAAGTCGTCGTCTGCATCAAGCAGGTCCCCGACACGACCAACGTGCGGATCAACCCCGAGACCAACACGCTGATCCGCGAGGGCGTCGAGTCGATCTGCAACCCGTTCGACGAGTACGCGCTCGAAGAAGCGCTCCGCATCAAGGAGCGCCTCGAAGGCGAGCCAGTCACCACGATCGCCGTCACCATGGGCCCGCCGCAAGCCGAGGCCGTGCTGCGCCAGGCGCTCGCCATCGGCATTGACGAAGCGATCCTGCTGAGCGACCGCGCGTTCGCCGGCTCCGACACGTGGGCCACGTCGTACGCGCTCTCACGGATGATCGACAAGATCGGCGACGTCGACATCGTCCTGTGCGGCAAGCAGGCGATCGACGGCGACACGGCGCAAGTCGGCCCGGGCATCGCCGTCCACCTCGGCTTCCCGCAGATCACGTTCGTCAAGAGAATCGAGGAGATCACGCCGAAGAAGATCCGCGCTGAGCGTATGATGGAGGAAGGCTACCAGGTCGTCGAGTCGCGCCTGCCCGTGGTCCTCACCGTCGTCAAGGAGATCAACGAGCCGAGGCTCCCCTCGATCCGCGGCAAGATGCGCGCGAAAAAGGCCGAGATCCCGACGTGGACGGCCGCCGACCTCGATGCGAACAAGGAGTACCTGGGCCTGAACGGCTCGCCGACCGTCGTCCACAAGATCTACGCGCCCGAGCGCAAGAAGGACGGCCAGATCATCGAGGGCGAGCCGACCGACGTGGCCATCGAACTCGTCAGCGAACTCAAACGCCTGAGCCTGGTCTAGAACGATGGGCATACGGATCATCGAGGAGAAATGCACCGGCTGCACGCTGTGCGTGCGGGCGTGCCCGTTCGCGGCGATCACGATGGCCGAGAAGCTGGCCGTGATCGGCCCCGAATGCACGCTGTGCGGCGCGTGCGTGCCGGTGTGCACGTTCGACGCGATCGAGCTCATCGTCGAGCAGCGCAAGCCGGTCGACACAGCCAAATACCGAAACGTCTGGGTCGTCGCCGAGCAGAAACGCGGCGCCGTCCAGAGCGTCACCTACGAGCTGATCGGCGCCGGCCGCGAGCTCGCGCGCAAGCGCGGCTCGGAGCTCCACGTCGTGCTCATGGGCCACGGCATGGACGGCGCGGCCGAGGAGCTGATCGCGCGCGGCGCCGACGTCGTCCACTCCATGGACCACCCCGCGTTCGCCGAGTACCAGGACGAGCCGTACTCGCGCGTCTTGTGCCGCCTGATAAACAAGCACAAGCCGGAGATCGTCCTGTGCGGCGCGACCGCCATCGGCCGCTCGCTCATCCCGCGCGTCGCCGTGCAGATCAACACCGGCCTAACGGCCGACTGCACTGGGCTCGAGATCGACGCCGACGGCGGCCTGATGCAGATCCGCCCCGCGTTCGGCGGCAACA
Source organism: uncultured Verrucomicrobiota bacterium (assembly GCA_964449605.1). Classification (GTDB taxonomy): domain Bacteria; phylum Auribacterota; class JABMQX01; order JAFGEW01; family JAFGEW01; genus CAYUZG01. Next base: position 1,753 of record CAYUZG010000368.1, read on the forward strand.
TCATGGCCACCATCCTGACGCCCAACCACCGGCCGCAAATGGCAACCGTCCGACATAAGGTGATGAAAGAAGCGAAGCCCGACCCGACGCGCAAGGGCAAGATCATCGCGATCGAGCCGAGGAAGGAGGACGCGTACATCCGCGCCAAGGTCGTCGATTTCGTCGAGGAGATCGAGTCGACCGTCAACCTGGCCGAGGCCGACATCATCGTCAGCGGCGGCCGCGGTCTCGGCACGCCGGACGGCTTCCAGCTCATCGAGAAGCTCGCGCTCGCGCTCGGCGGCGCCGTCGGCTCGTCGCGCGCGGCCGTCGACGCCGGCTGGATCCCCTACTCGCACCAGGTCGGCCAGACCGGCAAGACCGTCTGCCCGAAGCTCTACGTCGCCTGCGGCATCTCGGGCCAGATCCAGCACCTGGTCGGCATGCAGTCGAGCGACACGATCCTCGCGATCAACAAGGACCGCGACGCGCCGATCTTCACCGTCGCCGACTACGGCATCGTCGGCGACCTCTACCGGGTCATCCCCGCCCTCGTCGACCGCCTCAACCAGCGGTAG
>CAYUZG010000369.1:0-2308 GCA_964449605.1 uncultured Verrucomicrobiota bacterium
CGCGCCCTGAACGATGAACCCGCCGAGCTGCTCGGTCGCGCGCGCGCCGGGGTCGGGCGAGGCAAGGGCCGCCTGCCGCAGCTTCCGCGCGTTGATGACGAGCACAAGGGCCTGGGGTGCTTGCACCTTGTGCGGCAGCCGGACGTGCAGCACGCGCTGACCGCCTGGTTCCGCGGGCTCGTCGAGGTTCCAGTGAACTGCGAACGGTTCGGCGGCGTTGCTCGGCGCGCCGGCTGCGTCGAGGATCTCGTATGCGGGCGGGACGGCGATGTCGAGGTCGAAGAGCGCGCCCTCGACGGGACTCACGACCAGCATGCCGTCGAGGCGCACGGCGTCGCGCTGCAGGTCGAGCAGTGTCGTGTCGAACACGCGGAACCGCTCCACGGGCCACTCGAGGCCAAGCGTCATGCGCACCGGCTGCTGGCGGAAGCGGTACACGTCCGTTACTGGAACGCCAGTGTCGGCGAGCTCGGCGCTGTTCGCGCGCACCATTCCCTCGACGGAGGCGACAAAGACACGCGCCAGCGGTGCGCGGCCGACGCCGACGAAGCCGCGCGCGTCCGTCGCACCTTCGACGACGGGGATGGTCGCGTCGAGCGTCGTGTCCGTCCGGTCGTAGAACGCCTCGGTGCGCACGTCGAACATCGCCTGGTCCGCCACATGTCGTTTGAGCCGGACGACGACGCGCTGGCCGTCCTCGACGGGCGCGGCCGCCCAGTCGGCCACGACGTCGCCGGCGACCGCCGCGACCCGCACGTCCTCGGGGAGCAGCAGGCTGATCGTTTCGATCGGCGCATGGCGCACGGTGGCCGTCACGCGCGTGCGGGTCTCGACGACGTCGCGTCGGAAGGCGATGGCCGTGTCCGTGCGCGCGTACACCACGCCGGGCGCCCTCGGCGCCTCATCGGCTGCCGAGAGCGTGCCCAACACGTCGCCGGCGTTGCCGAGCAAGAACGCGTGGCGCGTCGTGCCGCCGCTGCTCTCGGTACCTGAGAGCAGGGCGCCCTGGATGTCGAGCTTGCGGCCCACAGGCACGCTCAGCTCGACGAGCGAGATCGGCGCCTGCGGGATCGTGAGCGCAAAGCGCGTTCCTTTCTCCTCGAGGGGAACCATCCCCTCGACCGTCAGCGTGTGCGTGCCCTTGCCGCGAAGCTCGGCCGCGGCCGCTTTTGGCGCGATGCGCATGCTCGGGCGAACGCCTGCGTCGGTCTGGGTTCCCTGCAATGGCAGCGGGGCATCAGCGTCGAGCGCACGGGTCAGCGCGACGCCGCGCAGGCCAAGCTCGACGAACGTCCAATCGTCCGTGAGCAGCTCGACGTCGAAGACAGCCGTGAGGGCGATTTCGTCGCCCTCGAGCCGCCCGTCAAGGCGCGCGCTGCGGACGACGAACGCCGCCGGCGGGACCGGTTCGGGCTCGCCCGTCTTCTCGCGCGCGAGCTCCCACAGCTTGAGCAGTTCCGAGTACGGCAGGTAGACGCCCTTGCCCTCGCGGTCGATGACGAGGCCGAGCTCGCGCAGCGGCAGCGAGATCACCTCGTCGGCCAAGCCGTCGCTGTCGTCGGTTGCAGGCGTTGCGCCCAAGGCCGGCAGCGCGCAGCATGCAGCACACGCCGCCGCGACGAGCCATGGCAGCGCTCGGCATGACGCGCAGAGCGTGGAGATGAGCTGCCGCATGGCTACTCACCTCCCTTCTCGGTCTCGCCGGCGTGTGCGGGGTGCGTGGCCCGGCGTTCTTGCGCTGCCGACGCAAGGGCGAGTGCGAGCCACGCGAGCGCCAGCAGCACGAGCCCGCCGAACGCCCAGCGGAACAGGAAGACCCACGCCTCGGCCACCGAGAAGCTGTAGAAGATGACGATCACGACGAGCGCCGCGACGAGGTAGTGCCAGCGGCGAACGTGGCCGCGCCGCGACAGAACGACTCCGGCACAGATCACGACGAGCGCCGCGACGATCTCCCAGAACGTCCACCACGTCGTGCGCCAGTAGGTGACGCGGATTCGGCCCGCGCCGCCGAGCTTGGCGAAGTTGAAGATGACACCCTCCTTGGTGATCGGCACCCGTCCGCCGGCCGTGGCCCGCTCGTCGGGGCGATCGGCGGCTGGGTCGCCGCCGGGTCGCTCGACGGCGAGCGCGCCGTAGCGCGCGCGGTACCCGCCCGAGAGCGCCGGGGGCCGCGCGGTTCCGGCAAGGCGGTCGCCAAAGCGCTGCCACGGCGTGGCTATGTAGTCAACACGCGGCACCGTGCCGTGGAAGCGCAGATAGGTGTATCGCTTCGGCAAAAACAGGCGCACCGACAGCCGCGAGACGC
>CAYUZG010000370.1:0-2307 GCA_964449605.1 uncultured Verrucomicrobiota bacterium
CCTCATCGGACGCGATGGCGGCCTCGATGTCCTCGACGCCGGCGACGCCGGCGAGAAGGGCCTTCGCCTCGTTGAGCGTGAAGGGGTCATCTTCGGCGACGCGGAAGGTGACCGCCTCGGTGGCAAGCGCGCCGAGCGCGGCCTCCTTCGGGGTGCCGGCGTCGTCTTTGGTGATGTGGGACGTGTCGGCGCGCAGCGCGAGCTCGTACTTGCCGGGATCGAGCGTGGGCAGCGTGCGCTGCTCAGCGTTGCCGTAGGTGACGACGAGCCGAAGGAGCGATGCCGTGCCGCCGATTGTCGGTCGGACCGGGTCGAGCGTGCGGAAGCGCGGCGTCGAGTCGGCCTGGGGCTTTGTGCCGGGTTTGATCTCGAGCACGGCGCCGGTGTCGTCGGCGCCTCGCGTGCGCGGCGTGAGGACAAGGCCGAGCGCTGCGGCCCAGCCCTCAGGCTCGGCGATGACGATCGGGTTGTTTGTGGGATTCTCGATTGACCAAGTGAGGCAGATCGGCTCGTCGAGCTTGTACGTCTTCTTGTCGAGCCAGACGGTGAACGTGAGATCGTTGAGCATCGCGTACGTTGTGTTCTCCAGAACGTCGGCAACCTCGGCTACGCGCTCGACGGGCAGGATCGACGCGGGGCCGTCGAGGACAAAACGTCGCGGATCGACCGTGGCCTTCAGGAGCCAGATCGCCTCACGGTCGGCGAGCTCGGCCGCGTGTTCCTTCGCCGTCTCGGCATAGATCGTCGTGCGCGCCGTCGCGCCCCGGAATGTCTTGCTGACCTCGAGGACGACCACCGCGCTCCCCCCGACGCCGACGATGTTGGCCGCCTTCGCCTGCACGACGAGGTCGGCCGCAAACAACTGCGCTCGCAGTTCAGCTTCCCGCGCCGCATCGTCCCGCTCGTCCTCGGTCGCGCGTGATGCCGCCGGGAGCATCAGGATCGCGCAACCGACGAGCCATGCGATGAATACGTGTAACCGCAGTCGACTCACAAGGTATCCCTCGTCGAGGCTGGGCTCAGTCCAGATAGAACGGCGACCATGTGTGGACGAAATCCGGGTATCCTTTCACCAGAGATTCCACGCGGTCCGCGTCCTGCTTCCTGATCCACTCCAAGAGCTGTCTCCCGTGCGCCTGCCATTCCTCAAGTGTTTCGGGCCTTGGGCCTGCGATGTCTGGCCCGCCAGCCCGGCCGACATAGGTGACAGCACATAAGATGTAGTCGCGGTGATCGGCTGTAAGGCTATCGTGCAGCGACGAGCCGCGCAGCAGCTCTTCGACATCCTCCGTTGGCTTGTCGGCCGGGGTCTCTTTCTTGCAGCCACAAGAAAGGCTCAACGTGGCGAGCGCACAGATGATGATGGCGATGCATAGGCCCTGCACTGTGGATACGAACCGCGATCCATTCATTGCGTTGCCCTCCGTCACATTCACCTGCCTACTCGTATACAGCGTCCGGCCTTGCAGCGCAAGGTGCGCCGTCGGCGGGACAACGGTCTGTTGTCGGCGACACGGCGCAGAGCGGCGCTCGGCCGTGACGTGCCGGAGACGGCACCGTGGGGCGTTTGGGGTTGACGGTGCATGAGGGTGCACCTAGTATGTGGCTTCCCTGCCTGTTCGGTCATGCCGTGCAGCGACGAGGCTATGCGACGATGGGGATGACGATCACCCAGAAAATCCTGGCGGCGCACTGTGGGCGCGACGCCGTTGAACCGGGCGAGATCGTGATGTGCGACGTCGATCTGGCGCTCGGGAACGACATCACGGCGCCGATCGCGATCGAGGAGTTCCACAAGGCGGGCGGCACCCGTGTGTGGGAGCCGGCGAAGGTGGCGCTCGTGCCGGATCACTTCGCGCCGAACAAGGACGTGCGGTCGGCCGAGCAGTGCAAGTTCATGCGCGAGTTCGCGCGCGAGCAGGACGTGGGCTACTACTGGGAGCAGTCGGAGATGGGCATCGAGCACGTGCTGCTCCCGGAGGAGGGGTGCGTCGCGCCTGGCGAGCTGGTGATCGGCGCGGACAGCCACACGTGTACGTACGGCGCGCTCGGCGCGTTCTCGACGGGCGTCGGCTCGACGGACCTCGCCGGCGTGCTGCTGAGCGGCCGGATCTGGCTGCGGGTGCCCGAGACGATCCGCCTCGTCTACCGCGGCGAGCGGCGCCGGTGGGTGAGCGGCAAGGACTTGATTCTCTACACGATCGGGCGGATCGGCGTCGACGGCGCCCGCTACATGGCGATGGAATTTGCGGGCCCGGCGATCGACGCGCTCGAGATGAGCGACCGGTTCACGATGTCGAACATGGC
>CAYUZG010000371.1:0-2289 GCA_964449605.1 uncultured Verrucomicrobiota bacterium
GCGAGGGCGGCAGCACGGTGGGCGCCGGCACGATCGTGGAGATCATCGAGTAGCCATGCCGCGCGAGATCATCACGCTTGCCTGTACCGAGTGTCACCGGCGTACGTACACGACGCGCAAGAACAAGAAGAAGCAATCGGGGCGGCTCGAGCGCAAGAAATACTGCCGCTTCGACAGGAAGCATACGCTCCATCGCGAGACGAAGTAGTCGTGGGTGTGCGGTGAGAACTCCACCAGTCGGCGATGGACCGCTTTCGGCAGGCCAGTAGCTCTAACTGGTAGAGCAGCGGACTCCAAATCCGATGGTTGGGGGTTCGAATCCCTCCTGGCCTGCCACTTTTGGCGGCGAGAGAGGAGCGATCGTAGCGAGCGTGCATGCGAGACGGGACAACCGAGGTGTCGGCCGGGAGACGGCGCGATGTGTGTGATGCCGCTTGTGGCGGTGAGCGCGATGTTCGGGTGGGGACTGCTGATAGCCGTCGTCGTCGTGCTGCTGGTCTTGGCGGTCCGCGGCAACTGGTTTGTGCGGATCAACGCGTTCCTTGCCGACGTGCGTGCCGAGCTCAGGAAGGTCTCGTGGCCGTCGAAGGCCGAGCTCTGGAACGCCACGGGCGTGGTGATCGTTGCGACCGCGTTGATGACGTTGTTCGTCGTGTTTGTCGATTTCGTGTTCGACAAGCTCGTGCGGTTGATTTTCTGAGGGTGGTGGCCCCGATGGCGCTGCAGTGGTACGTGGTCAAAGCGATGAGCGGGCAGGAGCGCAAGGTGAAGTCCAACATCGAGGCGCGCATCCCGGTCGAGGAGCTCGGCGCCTACGTCAAGCGGGTGCTGATCCCGACCGAGAACGTCTCGGAGGTCAAGGGCGGCAAGCGCACGATCACGAGCCGGCTGTTTTTCCCAGGCTACATCTTGGTCGAGATGGACCTGAACGAGCGGACCTACCACTTCGTGCGGCAGACGAACGGCGTGCTCGGCTTCCTTGGTGACCAGGAGCCGATCCCGCTCAAGGAGCACGAGATTGCCGACATCCTCGACCAGATCGAGTCGAAGAAAGAGAAGGTCAAGCCGAAGGTGATGTTCGAGGTGGGCGAGACGGTCAAGGTCACCGAGGGGCCGTTTGTCAACTTCAACGGCGTGATTGACGAGATCAACCCCGACAAGGGCAAGCTCAAGGTGATGGTGTCGATTTTCGGCCGATCGACGCCGCTCGAGCTCGAGTATTGGCAGGTCGAGAGAACGTGATCTGACACATCAACGCATGGACGCCGGTCGCTCGTGCGTTTTTTGAGCTTGCACGCGGCACCCAGGGTGTGAGGAAGCAATGGCAAGAAGGGCAGTCGGTTTGATCAAGCTGCAGATTCCGGCCGGGCAGGCCAGCCCCGCCCCGCCGGTCGGCCCGGCGCTCGGCCAGCACGGGCTCAACATCATGGACTTCTGCAAGCAGTTCAATGCCAAGACCAAGGAGATGCCGGGCGGGCTGATCATCCCGGTCGTCATCACGGTCTATCACAACAAGACGATCAGCTTCGTGCTCAAGTCGCCGCCAGCGGCCGTTCTGCTCAAGAAGGCGGCCGTGATCGCCAAAGGCAGCGGCGAGCCGAACAAGATGAAGGTGGGCACGGTGACGCGCGCGCAGGTCGAGGAGATCGCCAAGGAGAAGATGGAGGACCTGAACGCGCGCGACCTCGACACGGCGTGCCGGATCGTCGAGGGCACCGCGCGCAGCATGGGCATCGAGGTGACGGTATGAAGGCAAGCCGCCGCTACGCGAGCGCGGCGCAGCAGGTCGATCGCTCCAAGGCCTACTCGATCGACGAGGCGGTCGCCTTGCTCCAGACGCTGCCGAAGCCGAAGTTCGACGAGACGGTTGAGGTGGCGATACAGCTAGGCGTCGATCCGCGCAAGTCGGACCAGATGGTGCGTGGCACGGTGGCGCTGCCGCACGGCACGGGCAAGGCCGTGCGCGTGGTGGCCATCTGCCAGGGCGACCAGGCGCGCGAGGCCGAGGAGGCCGGGGCCGACCACGTGGGGTTCACCGACCTGATCGAGAAGATCCGGGGCGGCTGGCTCGAGTTCGACGTGGTGGTGGCCGCGCCCGACACGATGCGCGAGCTCGGCAAGCTCGGCAAGCTGCTCGGCCCGCGCGGGCTGATGCCGAGCCCGAAGACGGGGACGGTGACGGCGCAGGTGGGGCAGGCGGTGCGCGAGGTCAAGGCGGGCAAGATCGAGTTCAAGATCGACAAGAACGCCAACCTGCACATGCCGATCGGCAAGGCGTCGTTCGACGCC
>CAYUZG010000372.1:0-2288 GCA_964449605.1 uncultured Verrucomicrobiota bacterium
CGCGAGTACATCAACATCACCCGCGACGTCGCCGACGTCGTCGCCAAGAGCGGCATCCGCGACGGCATGGTCCTCGTCTCGGCCATGCACATCACCGCCGCCGTCTATGTCAACGACGCCGAGAGCGGCCTCATCGCCGACATCGACGAGTGGCTCGAACGCCTCGCCCCGTACCGCGACGACTACCGCCACCATCGCACCGGCGAGACCAACGGCGACTCCCACCTCAAGAACCTGCTCATCCACCACGAGGTCATCGTCCCGATCACCAACGGCGCACTCGACCTCGGCCCATGGCAGCAGATCTACTACGCCGAGTTCGACGGGCAGCGCCGGAAGCGCCTCGTCATCAAGGCCATGGGGGAATAGAGGAGAGCACGACCATGCCTGACGCGTCTCCAGTCCTTCGTAGCGCAATCCTCACCGCCGTCGACGGCCGTGACCTGACGCGCGAAAACGCCACCGCCACCATGAACGCCATCATGTCCGGCGAAGCCACCAACGCCCAGATCGCCTGCCTGCTCACCGCCCTCCGGCTCAAAGGCGAGACCGTCAACGAGATCACCGGCTTCGCCACCGTCATGCGCGACAAGGTCACGCGCATCCACGTGCGGCCTGCTGAGTCAGGCCGCCGCGCGCCCGCCGTCCTCGACACCTGCGGCACCGGCGGCGACGGCCTCCACACCTTCAACATCTCGACCATCGCCGCCTTCGTCGCAGCCGGCGCCGGCGCCGTCGTCGCCAAGCACGGCAACCGCTCCGTCTCGAGCAAGTGCGGCAGCGCCGACGTGCTCCACGCCCTCGGCGTCAACATCGAGGCGCCCGTCGACGTCGTCGAACGCTGCCTGAGCGAGGCCGGCATCGGCTTCCTCTACGCGCCCCTGCTGCACAAAGCCATGAAGCACGCCATCGGCCCGCGCCGCGAGATCGGCATCCGCACCGTCTTCAACATCCTCGGCCCGCTCACCAACCCCGCCGGCGCCACCGCCCAGCTCCTCGGCGTCTACAACGCTGCGCTCACCGACACCCTGGCCCACGTCCTGAACAAGCTCGGCACCGCGCGCGCCTTCGTCGTCCACGGCGAAGACGGCCAGGACGAGATCTCGCTCACCGGCCCGACCGCGGTCGCCGAACTGCGCGACGGCCGCGTCATCAACTACACGATCACACCCGAGCACTTCGACCTGCCGCGAGTCGCCATCGACGCCCTCGTCGGCGGCGAGCCCGACGAGAACGCCCGCATCGCCCGTGACGTCCTCGCCGGCAAGCCCGGCCCCCACACCGACGCCGTCGTCCTCAACGCCGCCGCCGCCATCGCCGCCGCCGGCCTCGCCGACGATATGTCTGCCGGCATCGCCGCCGCCCGCGACGCCATCGCCTCCGGCGCCGCCGCCGCCAAACTCGACGCCCTCGTCGAGCTCACAAACGCCTAACAGTCTCAGGATGGTGGCTCACACGTGAACGCAGGCCACAACAGCCAGGATGCAGAAAGCCCCGAGCCGGATGCAAACGTGTTCGTGCCGGGCCGCCGGAGACGACGCGCCACCTTTTCGGAATGCTGGCGCATCTGGACAGCCATGGCTTTCGTGTGGCCGCTCCAGCACGCGCTTCCGCCCCTTTTCCGCTCACTCCATCATCCCCTCCTGACCGACACCATGGCCAAGTTCCTGGCTGTGCTGGCTTGCTTCCTTGCTGGTCTGGCGTGGCACTGGTGGCATCCGGAACGACGAAGGCTACGGCTGAACGTAGCAGTCGTCTTGGTGTGCGGGCTTATCTGCGCCAGCATTCTTCTGGCTGGCGCGTTGGCCTTTAAAGGCCTCTCACATCTGCGCCCTCTCACCTCACTCCAAGAGGATTCGCTGGAGCAGATCACCGTCATCCCCTGGCTCGCCGAACGCTATTTCGGGTCTCTTGAGATCCGCGACAAAGAGGCACTTCGCGAATTCGCCCTCTGTGCAAGAGACGCCACGCCTCACTCGGACGAAAGATGCCGGCCGGTGAGTCCGATGTGGTACCTGCGCGTCGATGGTGAGCAACGCGTCGAGCTCATGTGCTACTATCAAGAGGAGTGGCCCGACAGCGTTGTCGGTGAGATCGGCTACAGAGAGGAAGATCCCAGCCGTTTCGTGATCAAGACTCGGTTTGTCAGTAGAAACCTCCGCCCGTGGTTCGAGAAGCACGTGGAGAACACAAAGGCAGACCCCGATGGACAAGAAACAGGCCCGCCTGTTCGTTGATCGCTGGAAGGCCGTCCGCGAAATCGAAGTGCGCGAGCTGCGCGCGCTCAC
>CAYUZG010000373.1:0-2283 GCA_964449605.1 uncultured Verrucomicrobiota bacterium
AGTACTTATACCACGGCGAATGGCCTCGTGCAACCTCTCTGGTGAGAAACGCGGGTTAGCGGCGACGCCACTTGACCGCCCGAGCCTTGTGCGTCAGCAAGCGCTTCCTTCTATTGGAGAGGAGCTCGAACGCCTCTTCGCCGCCGCATTCATCCTCCAGCAGTTCAGTCGCCGGCTGCGCAGGCTCCTTGCCGAGGCGGTCAGCTGTCTGAGCCTCCCTTCAGCGGTACGCCTTTCCACCGAGCGAGGAACAGGTCGGGCCGGCCTGTCGAGACCTGTGGTCCCACCTTCACCCGCGGGCAGTCGGTGAACCGTGTTGGATTACTCCCGGAAGAGAAAGAGGTTGCCGTGTCTCTTCCGGCCAGTTGAGCGGCACCGCTGAGGGCCGCAGCCCAGCACCAGGGGCAATCAGCTCGGCGGGGAGCCGTCAAGCGGGCAGCGTGCCATTGCGCGCACCGCACCAACCGATCGCTGGCGCCGTTAGCGCGATTCATGCACGGCCTAGCAGTTGCCGTGGGCGCCTGCCGGGAGAAAGAAGGCGATGAAGAACTGCCTTGACAACACCGCCTCTATTGTCGTACACTAACCAGTGTTTCGTGGGAGTGGTTTTGCCTCTCTTGCAGGTGCGAGCGCACTGCATGCACACCCTGCGATTCAGGCCAGTGTTTTCCTGAATGTCGGCGATGGGCGAGCTGATTCGCTCGCCGAGTTGCCGGAGGAGATGGCCGCAGATGTCAACGCTGAGGCGGGCAACGAGAGTCAGGCTGCGGCTGGCTGACGTTGTCAGTCCTGATCCAGAGGGCAGTGTTCAAGCCCCGCGCCTTTCGTGGTGCGGGGTTTTTTGTGTTCCGTCGAGATGACAAGCTACTGGTGAGCTGACACAAGGAGGCTGAGCCATGGCGTTCATTCGTAAGCACAGGTTGCTGTTGGTGCCACCGTTTGCGGTGATGTGTGCCTGTTTCGGGTTGCTGCTGCTACTGCCGTCTGAATCGGAAGAGCCAGGCGGGAACGTGTCGTCTGCGTATCCGCGTGAGACGGTCAAGGCGTGGCAAGAGGATGTCCCGAAGCGCACGCAGCATGGGCGCGAGTACCGGTTCGTGCGGACGGTCGAGTACGTCGATCCCGAGACGGAAGAGCTCGTGGCCGAGGAGGTTATCTCGACGGTGCGCGAGCGCGCAACGAACGCCTGCTACAAGGATGCGGCGGGCGAATGGCAGCGGACGGTGGCCGAGTGGGAGCCGGGCGGTCTCGGCTTCAGAATGAAGGCCAACTCGTGGCAGATCGAGGTGCCGGTGACCCTGGGCAGCGCGTACGAGTACACGGTCGGCGGCAGGACGCTGGCGATGCGGCCAAGCGTGATCGGCCTGAGCGACGGCCAACAGACCGTCGTCCTGGGACAGATCGATACGACTGTGATCGGCCAGATCGACCCGAACGATCCTTCGCGCCTCGTCTTCACCGACGCGCTGGGCGCCAATACGGGCGTCGATATCGAACTCGTTCTGAAGCGGGCCGCTCTGCATCAGAACGTCGTGCTGCGATACAAGCCGGCCCTTCCCGAGGGCTTCAACGCTGCGGCCACCCGTCTCTACATGTATACCGAGCTGGGTCTCGATGCGCTGACGGCCGGCGGCGACGTGAACGTGCGCGTCGGCGACGCGCCGGTGAACGTATCTGCCAGTGACCTCGAGACGGCCCGCAACACGAACGACCCGATCACGTTCAGCGTCAAGAAGACGGTCAGCGGCCAGATACAGCAAGACACTCTGCATCGGTTCGTCGAGTCGCGTGTCTGGGACAGCACTGGAATCGCGAATGAGACGGTCGCGGCGCGTCAGCTCTGGCGCAGTCCCATCGACTCCAAGACCTACCTGGTCGAGAGCCTTCCGCATTCGTACATCGCTGACTCGACGGGCGCGGTCACGCTCGACTACGAGAGCCAGAGCGGCACGATCGACGAGGACGAGACCTGGACGGCCGACGCGACCTACTACGTCACAGGCGAGGTGATTATCGCCGGAGGCAGAACGCTCACCATTGAACCCGGCACGGTGGTCAAGTTCGCCAGTGGCGGCAAGATCACCATCGGCTCGAGCGGCAACTCAGACGCGAAGGTCGTCGCCAAAGGCGAGCCGCACAACTACATCGTGTTCACCAGCAAGAACGACGACAACTCCGGCGAGGACCTGACGCCGGGCCAGTCAACGACAGGGTCTGGGTCTGATTACCCCTTTGCCCTCAACGTCGACTACTACGCATCCGACGACTCGGTCATCGAATACT
>CAYUZG010000374.1:0-2282 GCA_964449605.1 uncultured Verrucomicrobiota bacterium
TCAGACGATGCGGAAGGCGTCGACGAGCGTGCAGCGGCGGTGGCGCACGAAGTGGCGCGCGTTCGTGAGCCCTTCGCCGGTCGGTGACGCGATCGTGAAGCTGCAAAAACCCTCGCCGCCGAGGCCGAGGCCGGCGTAGCTCGGGCCGTTCTTGACGAAGATCGACGTGTCCATCATGCGAGCCATCGCGTGGAGCTTCTCGATGTTGCGCGACCACATGCACGCGGTGTGGCGGCAGCCGGCCTCGACGTCCTTGGCGAGCGCGATCGCCTCGTCGACGCTGCCGGCGCGCACGATGGGCAGCACGGGCATGAGCTGCTCGGTCCGCACGAGCGCATCGTCGGCGCCGACGTCGACGAGAACAAGCCGGATCGAGTCATCGACCTTGATGCCGAGCTTGGCGAGGATCTTCGGCGCGTCCTTGCCGATCCACTCCTTGTTCGGCTCGCCGCGTTCGGTCGCCGTCGGCGCTGTGGCAATCACGAGCTCGTTGAGCCGCTTCGCCTGGTCGCGGTTCAGCTCGTAGGCGTTGTTCTCGCGCATGGCGGTCTTGAGCTGGTCGGCGACGCCGTCGACGCAGATGACGACCTTCTCGTCGGTGCAGACGATGTTGTTGTCGAGCGATGCGCCGAGGACGATGTCGCGCGCGGCCTTCGCGATGTCGGCGGTCTCGTCCACGACGGCGGGCGGATTGCCCGGCCCGGCGGCGATCACCTTCTTGCCGCACGCCATCGCGGCCGCGACGACGCCCGGCCCACCCGTGACGACCAGCAGCGGGAGGCGCGGATGCTTCATGAAAGCCGTGGCGGTCTCGATCGTCGGCTCGGCCAGCGTCGTGAGCAGATTGGGCGGTCCGCCGGCCTTGACGATCGCACGGTTGAGGAGCTGGATGCAGTGCTGCGACGTGCGCTTGGCGAGCGGGTGCGGGTTGAAGATGACCGCGTTACCCGCCGCAACCATGCCGATCGCGTTGCAGATGATCGTCTCGGTCGGGTTCGTACACGGCGTGATCGAGCAGATCACCCCGTACGGCGCCCACTCGGTCAGCGTCATGCCGCAGTCGCCGGTGAACGCTTCGGGCTTGAGCGCCTCGGTGCCGGGCGTTTTGGTGGCGACAAGGATGTTCTTCTTGAGCTTGTCGTCGGCACGTCCGAGGCCGGTCTCCTCGACGGCCAAGCGGCTCAGCAACTCCGCGCTCTCAACGGCCGCCTGGCGCATGGCGCCGATGATGGCGCAACGCATATCGAGCGTGCCGCCCTCGAGCGCGCGGTAAGCGTCCCAGGCCGCGTCGAAGCAGGCGTCGATGGTGTCGAAGACACCGTCCTCGAGCGCGATAGTCTGCGTCAACACATCTGCCTGCGGCTTCGGCTCAGGTTTCTCGGCGGCGAGGCGGTCGGCCACCTTGCGGACCACAGCAGCGATCTGCTCCTCGGTAAGCTTCATCCCCAATCAACCTCCTCTCGAAGCCTGGGGCGTACGATACCACAGTGGCGGGAGTCAGCCACAGATTTCACGGGTTGATACCGCCGTTCTTACACGCGCCAGGTGACGAGGAAGGCCTCGCCGACGTCCCGGTAGCCCATCCTCAGGTACAGCTCGTGCGGGCCGCGGTCCTTTCTGGCGACGTGAAGACACGCCTTCTTGGCGCGTGTGAGGACGTCCTGCGTGACGAGATCAGAGACGAGCGTGCCGTAGCCGCGCCGACGATAGCGCGGCAACACACCGACCATGCCGATCTCGCCGAGCCAATCGGTCACGTAGTGCGCGCCGGCGCAGGCGACCAGCTTCTCGTCTTCGACGATGCCGTAGAACGGGCCACGCTTGAGCGCGTCGGGCGTCCAGTGCCCGTACCCCACCTCGTCGTAGAAGCGCCGCATAAGGCCGAGGTCGGCGACGGTAAGCCTGCGCGCCAGCGTCGCGGGTGCGCGCGGCTCGACCGGGCCCAGGATCGGGTCGTAGAGCATCTCGTGCATCGGCTCGGTTCGCTCGATCGTGGCCTGCGTGTCGATGTACGCAAGCTCCTGGCCCGCGACGGTGCTGCAGAGAACGTGGCCGGTGAGCGCGCCGCCGTGCGCGCCGATGAGCTTGCGGAAGACGTTCTCGCTCGTGCAGCGCATGCCGACGAAGTTGCCCACCTGAGCCATCACGCCGAGGATCGTCCCGGCCTTTTCCGCGACGAAAACGCGCGCCTCGCCGCGCAGAACCGTGCAGTCGGCGATGAGCGCCCCGTTGCGGACAAGCTCCGGCAGCAGGAAGTTCAGGACGGCCTCGTGGTCGGCCTC
>CAYUZG010000375.1:0-2247 GCA_964449605.1 uncultured Verrucomicrobiota bacterium
ACACGCTGAACGACCCGGCGGCCTCCTCGATGAGCCGCCCGGCCTCGCGCGCCACCTCGACGACGAATTCAAGCGTATCGGCAACGTCCACGCAACCTCCCTGGGCCCGCTGGGCCTGTTGGGTAAAGCCCTCTATGCAAGCCCTTCGGGCTATGTGCTGATGTGCTGTTCCCTGCCAACCCAGGGCGTTGCCCTGGGCTGTCCCATCAAGCCCCTTCGGGGCACGCGCGCGAGATCAACGCCCTTCGGGGCGAGCCCGCGAGGCCGGTGCGCCGCCCTCGTCGGCCCCGCACTATACACTAGGAAGCGACCCGAGGCGCCATGCCGGGTCGCTCTCGATGTGGACGTTGTTGACTTGCAGCCAGTGATAGCCGGCAAAGGCGCGGGTGAGACCGACGCTGAAGAGCACGTCGATGCCCGATTCAATGGCCCCGTTGACGAGCTCGACCGCCTGTGGATTGGGCGTGACGTGGTCCTCTTGGTAGAAGCGGATGTCGCTGACGCTGACACTGAGCTTGAGCCGGCCGTCACGCATCTTCATCCGGACCTGCGCGCCGCCGCTCATCTTCATCCGCGGCTGTGCGCCGTTGCCGCGCTCCTTGATCGTGAGCTCCAGCTCCGACAAAGGCCGGAGAACACCCAGCGACGTCCTGCCGTGGCCTTCCCGGGTCGCGCACGAGCGGGGCCCGACCCGCTCGAGCTCCTGCCCGAAGAGCGACGTGAGCGACTCCTCGCTCTGCGAGTACAGGAGACGCCAGAACCAGGTTGGGGAGGTGTTCGGGATGCTCCGGATCGACGCCGGATCGACGACACGATCCTCGGTGTGGGGCGGATCGAGCCGCGGCCTGGCTCCCTCGAACTCGACGACGCGCGCCATGTCGAACGGCCCGCCGTGCACGGCAAGGAGCTCGATGGGCAGCCGGCCTTCCTCGATGACGCACCGCACGTGGTTGCTCGTGCCGATCTCGATACCGGCCGCGCAGCAGAACCCCGCCTGCATGCGGGTCAGATGGGCGATGACGAGCTTCATCGCGCACCTCAGAGGTGGATGACCCGGACGTCCCCCCACGTCGAGGCCAAGTACTCGGCAGCCAGCCGCCGATGGCAGTGATCGGGTTCCGGCTCACTGCACAGCAGGGCGGCGGGCACATCAAACAGCCGCTTGTCGACGACGTCCTCGGCCTTCCGCTCCCGCAGCAGGGCAAGGAACCGCGCCTCGTACTCCTCCCAGGTGATCGCCTTGCTCTTGTAGTCGTCGAGAATCTCCTTGGTGGGCGACAGAAGCGGGAGGTGAACGTACTCGGCCTGGCAAATCTCTGCCAGGAAGTACTCAAGGTTGTCGCGCTTGGCGAAGCCGGCGAGCTGCGACGTGTTGTTGAGCCGGACGTCGATCAGCCGTCTGATCCCGGCTCGCCTGAGCGCCCCGAAGAACTCGGCTGCGCCTTTCTTCGTGAAACCGATCGTGTAGATCTCCACGCATCCTTCTCCTCCGGCTCGAAGAGGCTCATCTGCCCCTTGGTTCGCCGGAACTCCTCGTCGGCCGCCAGCTCGGCTTCGGTCTGAAGACGCCCGTCACCGCGGATATGGATGATCTCGGCACCCATTGCATGCAGCACACGGCCCACAAGCAAACGGCGGTGGCAGCCGGTCGGGTCCTCCTCCCCGCAAAGCAGAGCAACCCGGCGAGACCGCATCGGCTCAAGCAGCCGTCCGATCGCCTCCTGAAACGTCTTCGATCGCGCGAGCTCGTCGTACAGGACACGATCCTCGGCGTCATAGAACTCCTCGCCCGAGGGCCTGCCACCCAGCACGTTGCCGAGGAAAAGGTAGTCGATCCCGTGGCCAGGTAGCGACCGTTCCACCGCCTCCTTGTTGAAATGAGGCGCGTAGCCGGAATAGGGACTCGACCGCACGTCCGCCACGAGCTCGATGCGATGCTGATGGAGCAAGTCGAGCAGTGTGTCGAATGAGTAGTTCGAGTGCCCGATAGTGAAGACCTGAGGCGGCGTCTTGGCCGGTTCATCGATCATGAGGGCGGCTTCCCCGTCAGCCAGACCGCATCCATCTGCAGGCATCGTGGTGATGCGGTACGATGCTAGCAGAGAGCAGGCGTAACCTCTACAGGAGATTCGAGGACGATGAAGCGACGGCCTGGTGCCGGTTATGACTTCGGCTTGATGGCGCGGCGGATGAGCTCGGACAGGTCGCGGAGGCGGTACGGTTTCTCGACGAAGCCGGCGGCGCCCT
>CAYUZG010000376.1:0-2244 GCA_964449605.1 uncultured Verrucomicrobiota bacterium
AGCCGCCGGAGCCGGTCGGCGACGTCCGCGGCGAAGCGGTCGACCAATCGCTGAGCGAAAGCGGCGACGTCCGTCGACGGGTCTTCGATCAGCGGCGTCAGGTCCATAGCGAAGATCAGGCCCGTCGCCGCGTCGGTGTTGTGCGATTCATGATAGGTCGCGTGCGCGCGGCGTCGCCCGATTGTCGCCAGGTCGTACCGTTTCCCGCCCGCGATCTGCGATTCGTAGACCTCGATAAGCGCCCGCTGCAGCTCCTCGTGCGTCGAGCAATCGAGCGCGACCTTGTCGTCGTCACTCATCCAGTCGAGATCGCGCCAGGCCTCGCAGCCCAACAGGCGGTTCGGGCGCTCGGACGGGCCGAGCCTGCGGATCGCCTCGATCGTCCTGAGCGCCACCGCCACGTGCGTATCGTGCTTGTCCGTGAGCGCGTGCGTGTAAACGACAGCCGGCCGCGCCACGCTCAAGACCGCGCCGATATCGGCCACCGGCGCGTCATTGGCTGCATCCTTGACCGCCGAGCTCGGATGGTCGAGGAGCACCACGGCCGCATACTCGCCCAGCGCGGCCGCCTTCTTCTGCTCGTCGCGGCGGACGGCCCGCATCTGCTCGTCGGTAAAGGCGGCGTACGCGCCGGCACGCGGCGAGCCGCCGCCGTTCGTCGCGACAATCCCGCTGAACCATCGGTCCTCGCGCTGGAAGCACGCCGCGATCCCTTCCCATGCGAGGATCTCCACGTCGTCGGGGTGCGCACCGATGCCCAGGTAATCGGTCCGTGCCAGCGCCTCCTCCGGCGGCAACCCGTCGGGCACAAACACCTCGGCCGTCTCAAGGCTCAGCTTCATCGCACGCGCTCCTCGATTGCTCTCCGCAACAGCCCTCGTCTGCCGGCCCTGTCAACGGAACTATACCACGAGCCGCGGGGTGTGACACGCCGGCCGTCTGTCGGGCCGCTGACTCGGGTTGCGGGCATTGACTCGCATCGGGTATAGTCTCCGGCGTTGCCGGACCGTATGCCGGCCGATCGATCGGAGGGTGCCGATGAAGCCGAACATGAAACAGGTGTTCCGCCGCGCGAAGAACAACCCGCTTATCAGCGTGCACGACTTGCCGTTTCCGGCCGCCGCGGTCCTCAACCCCGGCGCGGCCGAGCATGACGGCCAAACCGTCCTGCTGCTACGCGTCGAGGATCGCACAGGCCGATCGAGCATCTACGTCGCCCGCAGCAAGGACGGCGTGACGGGCTGGGACATCAACCCCGATCCCTTCCTGCGCTGCGGCCAGGACAAGTGGCGCTACGAGCGCTGGGGCTGCGAGGACGCGCGCGTCACCTATGTGCCCGAGCAAGAGCAGTACTACGTTACCTACACGGCCTACTCGCCGATGGGGGCCGCCGTCGCGCTGGCCCGCACGCGCGACTTCGAGCGCGCCGAGCGCGTCGGCCTCATCTTCTCGCCCAGTAATAAGGACGCCGTCCTCTTCCCCAAACAGTTCGATGGGCGCTGGGCCGTCCTCCACCGGCCCGACGCCGGCGGCATCGAGCACATCTGGTCCGCGTTCTCGCCCGACCTCGAGCACTGGGGCGAGCCGCGCTGCGTCGTGCCCGAGATGGGCGGGCCCGCGTGGGATGGCCTCAAAGTCGGCGCCGGCCCGCCGCCGATCCTGACCGACGACGGGTGGCTGCTCATCTACCACGGCGTCAAGGAATACGGCGGCCGCCTCGTCTATCGTGCCGGCGTCGCCCTGCTCGACAAGGAGAAGCCCTACAAAGTCGTCGCCCGCTGCCCCAACTGGGTCTTCCAGGCCGAGGCCCCGTACGAGATCTCCGGCCTCGTCGGCAACATCGTCTTCCCGACCGGCCTCCTGCGTCGCGGCGACGAGCTCTGGATGTACTACGGCGCATCGGACTCGGCCGCTTGCCTCGCCGTCGCCAAGCTCAAAGACGTCCTCGCCGGCATGGAAGAATAACTCGGCAAGCGCAACAACCGCAGCACGTAGGACAAGCCACAGATCCACACCGATCGCCTTGCCGTGCTAGTCGTGATCCTGGTGTAGGGCGGGTCGCCGCGCGCGCGGAACGCGCGACGCCCGCCGTCCGATTCCGTCTCTCTGCGGTGGGCCGCCTCAACCCATCTTGATGCCGTTCGCGATCAGGTAGCCGGTGACCTCGTCGAAGTCGGTCATTCCCTCGTCGAGGAACGCCTTGTAGATGAAGTAGCCGCTGAAGATGGGCGTCCGGTGGTCCTT
>CAYUZG010000377.1:0-2242 GCA_964449605.1 uncultured Verrucomicrobiota bacterium
TCGAGCTTCTACGCGGCGTGTGCGGCGCCGACCAGGCGGTTCCGGCGCACGCTGTGCGCGGTGTGCCTCGTCATGGCCGTCGTGGTGATAGTGGCCGGCCTGCGCCTGGTCGATCCGCTGGAGCGGCCGGCGCTGCTGTTGGCGTTGTGCGGCCTGTCGTTCGCGCTGCTCGGCCTGTCGATCCGGCTTGCGCTCAACGATGTTCGCGACGTGCGCGAGCACTACCGGCGGAGCCGGCGCGATCTGTTCGTGGCCACATTCTCCGAGAAAGAGTTCCGGCGCAAGGTGCGCGCGAAGCGCGCAGCCGTTCGCGAGAAGCGCGCCCGCCTGCGCGACGACGACGCGGGCGATTCGTAGCGGCGCCCGGCGCTCCGAGTTCCCTTCCCCGCATTGACTCGCCCGAGGTCTGTCAGCCGATTCCGCTTGCGGCGTGCTTCCGTGCGGCCTACGATGCGCGGCGGTTGTCGACTTGATGTGAGGGGCTGATGGACCGCCCGTTCGTATACCTCGCCCGCTTCGGCGTGGCTCTGTGCGCTGTGATCGTGTGCGCGGTCGCGCCGGCCGCCGCGGCCCGCCGGGGCGTCCACAACGACCCACTTGGGCGGTACCGGTTCACGTTCGAAGGCGCGTGGCGCGTCGGGGCCGATGAAGAGGATCCGGCGGCCCTCGACCACTTCTACCTGATCAAGCGCGGCCAGGTTGCCGCGGAGCTTGTCATCACCACGCGTTCGTTTCCCGCCTCGTCGCGACTCAGCGACTTCGTGGACGCCGAGGTCGAGGCGCTCGACGCCGAGCCGGCGGCGTTGAGGGTGAGCCTGAAGCGGGATATGACGATCGCGGACCAGCCCGCCGTGCGGCTGATCGCCCGGATCACCGAGGCGGACGGCGCTCCGAGTCTGAGCGGGGCGCGGGCGCTCGGGCGCGAGACTCTGGCGGCGCAGTACTGGTTCGTGAAGGACCGCGAGCTGTGGTCGCTTCTCGTCGTGACGACGCCGGCCGAGGAGGAGCGCTCGAAGGTCATCGCGGCCGTTGAGCGGACGGTCATATCGAGCTTCGAGGCGCTCGAGCCCGACGAGGTTGGCCGGGCGATCGCCGACTCGCAGAAGGTGGCCCGGCTCGCGAACGGCCTGGCCGAGATCACCGTGCCGGAGCGATGGACGCTGATCGAGATCGGCGCCGACGTAATCGGCGCCGAGTTCGACCTGGGTCGCGTGTACCTGTTCGCCGTCGAGGACCAGGAGTACGGCGGAACGCTGCGCGAGGTGGCGCACGGCTTCGTCGAACATCACGCCGCGCTCGACGCGCCGGAGATCAAGCTTGACGCCGAGTGCGACGTTCGCGGCCGGCCGGGCCACATGATTATCTTCGATGGGACGCGCGACGGGCGGCCGTTCCGCGTGCAGCTCGTCGCGCTCACGAGCGGGTCGACCGCCCTGTTCCTGTACGGCATTGCCGAAGTCGGCGCGTGGCCGGCCGCGCAGCCGTGGATCACGGCGGTCCAGTACACGATTGACGTGACCGACGACGCAACGGCACCGCCCGCCGAGGCGCCGGAGGCGCCGGCTGACGACGCGCCGGACGAGGCGCCGGACGACGCTGACTGAAGAGCTTCGCAGTCGGCCTCGGC
This sequence comes from uncultured Verrucomicrobiota bacterium, assembly GCA_964449605.1. Taxonomy (GTDB): domain Bacteria; phylum Auribacterota; class JABMQX01; order JAFGEW01; family JAFGEW01; genus CAYUZG01. The sequence continues at coordinate 1,628 of CAYUZG010000377.1, forward strand.
GAAAAGGTTTGACACCTCGAAGACGGCTCTGGTAGCGTTCGCCGAGCTTTCGTGCCCGCGAAACCAACCGCGTAGTGGGAGGAGGGGCGGATGCCCTTACAGAATAACCATCCCGCAGTCGGCGGCGGCGAGAACGGTAACGGCGCCTCCAGTTCGCGGGCCTCTCGGGCCGGGCTTCACCTGGCCGTCAAGCTGCTTCCATACATCCCCGACAAGATGCTGCTGCGGATCACGCGCCGCTGGTCGTCGCGCCTGCAGTATCCCGGCGGCCGCGAATGGGTCGAACGGCTCGTGCTGTTTGCCAAGGAGATCTTCGCCACGAAGGCGAAGCCGGTCCGCAAGAAGGTGCTCGAGAACTTCCTGATCAACTACCTGGTGGGCGGCACCAAGATCCGCAACGAGATCCGCGACCGCGAGGGGTGGCTGCCGCCCGTCGCCGTCGTTATCAGCCCCATCATGAAGTGCAACCTCAGATGCTACGGCTGCTACGCGCACGAGTACGCCCGGCACGCCGGGATGACCATCGAGACGCTCAACGACGTGATCCGCCAGTGCAAGGCGCTCGGCATGTACTTCATCACGATCTCGGGCGGCGAGCCGTTCTTCATGAAGGGC
>CAYUZG010000378.1:0-2232 GCA_964449605.1 uncultured Verrucomicrobiota bacterium
CTGCCACGGGATGCTCGGTTCGCCAGCCTGGCTGAGCCATTGCGCGCCCTGGCACCGGAACACAGCCTGGCCCTCAGCGCCCTGCTCAACCTTCACATCGGCCGGATCAATGCTGACCTCCAACCACGCAGCCTCAGCCTGCGCTGAGCAGAACACGCTGCTCAGCAACAAGAGAAGAGCGAGACAAAGGACGGCCCCAGGAATGCGGTGCAGCATAGTCAGGCTCCTGCGCGTGGGGTGAACGTGGGCGGAGCTAAGCAATCCAGAGCAGACGGCGCCTGCAACTCCATACGCTGTGGCTCCTCAGATGCGGTATGCTCGGAGCGCCTCGTACCGGGCAGGCCCGCTCCCCTGCCGTAATGAGCTTACAGCATAGCACGAACTGGGTCAAGGTGCTTTCGTCGCTGCTCGTCGCGCCAGCTTGACAAACAAGAACCTACCGCCGCAAGCTCCGCCCAGAAAGCAGGGATGGCGCATCACCGCGCGACCGCCTCCCGCGCATACCACGTCCGCGTCAGGTGTCGCACAAGCGAGCAGACAGGAGAGACCGATGGAAAGGAAAAGATCGAAGAAACCCGGCCTGCCGCCCGGAACGCTCGCCGCGCCACCGGGTGCCCACGTGCCAACCTCGTTCCACGTCATCCACTACACCCAGGACGCGCTCGATGAGGCCGACCCCACGGCCGTGGCCGAGCTCGCCCCGTTCCTGGGCAAGGAGGGCGTCACGTGGATCAACGTCGACGGCCTTGGCGACGCCGAGCTGATCCGCCAGCTCGGCGAGCGGCTCGAGCTCCACCCGCTCGCGCTCGAAGACACGCTCAGCGTCCCGCAGCGGCCCAAAGTCGACGACTACGGCACCCACCTGTTCGCCGTCATCCGCATGCTGCACTTCGGGCAAGCGCCCTCCGGCGCCGGGGTCGAAACGGAGCAGGTCAGCATCTTCCTCACGCGCAACGTCGTCGTCACCGTGCAGGAGCACCCCGGCGACTGCCTCGACGCCGTGCGCCACCGGCTCCGCAGCTCGACGGGCCAGATCCGCCGCCAGGGCGCCGACTACCTCATGTACACCATCCTCGACGCCGTCATCGACCACTACTTCCCGTTCCTCGAAGCGATGGGCGAGGTCGTCGAGGAGCTCGAGGACCTCGTCGTCGAACAACCGTCGCGCCAAATCCTCGGCCGCATCCACGACGTCAAGCGCCGCCTGCTCGAGGTGCGCCGCTCGATCTGGCCGCTGCGCGACGCGATCAACTCGCTGCTGCGCGGCGAAAGCGCGCTGGTGCGAAAGCCCACCCAGCTCTACCTGCGCGACTGCTACGACCACACCATCCAGGTGCTCGACATCGTCGAGACCTACCGCGAGCTCGCCGGCGGGCTGATGGACGTCTACCTCTCGAGCGTCAGCAACAAGATGAACGAAGTGATGAAGGTCCTCACCGTCATCGCCACGATCTTCATCCCGCTCACGTTCATCGCCGGCATCTACGGCATGAACTTCCAGCACATGCCCGAGCTCGGGCTCCGATGGGCCTACCCCGTCCTCTGGCTCGTCATGGTCGTCATCGCGCTCGGCATGCTCACCCTGTTCCGCCGACGCGGCTGGCTCGGCGGCCGCAAGGACTGAGGCAAGAGGGAAAAGGCAGCCACAGATTGCACAGATCGGCACCGATCAGCCGCTGCAACCACGTTGCCGCACCAAGGACTGAGGCAAGAGGGAAAAGGCCGCCACAGATCGCACGGATGAACACGGATCGACCGCGGCGGGCCGAGGGCGACCCGCCCTACAGCGCTGCCGCGCTGCCTTGGTCCGAGAATGTAGGGCGGGTCGCCCTCGGCCCGCCGTGATAACCCCAAAGGGGATTCATAGGATAGCCCAGGGCAACGCCCTGGGACGCGAGACCATCGGAAGAAAGCCATAGCCTGAATGGCTTCCATAGAACTGATCGCGGAGGGGCGCAAGCCAATGCGACAACGCGCATCCGGCTGGCTGAGCCTGAGGCAGTTCGAGCAGATCGTCGAGGACGCCGTCCTCGGCCTGCCCGACGAGTTCGCCCAGAAACTCGAGAACGTCGAGATCATCGTCGAGGACGAGCCCGACGACGACACCATCGAGCGCATGAAGCTCGAGCGCGGCCGCGTCCTCCTCGGCCTCTACCACGGCGTCCCGCGCACGCGCCGCCACGAAGGCGCCCCGCCCCTCTACCCCGACCGGATCACCATCTACCGCCTCTC
>CAYUZG010000379.1:0-2184 GCA_964449605.1 uncultured Verrucomicrobiota bacterium
GCGCCGAAGCTCTCCATGAGGCCGTGGAAGATGATGTTGTAGAGCTTGTGGCCCGGACGGAGCAGCTTCCCCTCGCCCTCGCCCCAGACGAACGCGAGCACGAGCGTGACGCCGAGCGCGACGAAGAACCCGACCGAGTAGACCGAGTCTTTGTCGCCCTTAATGATGCGGCCGCCGTGCAGGCGCACCAGGCTGAACAGGCCAAGCCCGAGCGCCATGGCCCCCACGACGAGAAAGACCTGCATCGTGGTCGTCAGGCTGGTCGTCAGGTACGTATTCTGCGGCTCGGACCCGAGCTCGAGCACCGGGGCCTCACCGCGCTGCCACGCGATGCCGTCGTCGCTTGTGGCGATGCCGATCTTGAAGTCCTTCGCCCCGAGGGCCAGGATTCCCGTGTAGGCAAGCACGTATCCGCCTGCGGCCGTCCGCGCCACGCTCAGCCCGGAGAGAACCGTCGCATCGAAGCGCTCCGGCGCGGCGACCTTCGGCTCGGCCGCGAGCACCCAGGTCGTGTACGCATCGAGCCCGCGTTCAAACATCGCGGGTCCGAAGACCGGGTTCCCTGGGTGACGTGTCCAGGCGATGCCGTCGTCGGACGTCGCGAGTCCGATAAGCGTGACGGGCACGACGAGCTGGCCGTTGTTGAGGAAGTAGGTCTTCGTGCCGGCGTAGTAGAGACGCAGTCCGTCGTGGCTCTCGATGACGCTCAGGTCGGTGATCGTCGTGTAGGTCCAGCCGTTCTCCGGTTCGATCGCCAGAACCGGGTTGTTCGCCTCGTCGAGCGTCCACTCGAGGCCGTCAGCGCTCGTGGCGCGCGATACACCTTCGATGATCCGCTCGCCCCGGCGGTACGTGCTGGCGAAGTACGCCACGTAGCCGGCGTCCGTGCGCAGCACGGCGAGGGCCGAGATCGCCAGCCGATCGATCTCTCCCTTGGCTTCGGCCGCTTTCTCGACAAGCGAGAACACCACGCGCCGGCCGCGCCAGCGCCGGCCGTCGGCGCTCGTCGAGCGCATGATGCGGTCCGTGCCACCGGCGCCGTGGCCGACATAGAACATCGTGTACGTGCCGTCGGGCTCTCGGACAACGGCCGGGTTGTCCGGGCCGCCCCAATCCTTGCTGCTGAACAGGCTTCGCCTGACCAGTGGATTGCCGTCCGCTTTGTGCCACGCCTTCCCGTCGCGGCTCTCGGCCAGGCCGATCGCCAGCCGCTCGTCGGTGCTCTTCTTGAGCGCGTGCACGCCCGTGTAGTAGAGCCGAGTCCCGTCGTCGGTCGCCACCAGGCACGGGCTGCCCATGCGCCGGCAGTCGAACCCGCCCCCGACCGATGCGGGCAACACGAACTCGAGGAAGTAGTAGAGGCCGACGGCGAACGTGATGGCGATGGCGATCTTTCTTCTCATCCGCCGGACCTATTGATACCGCATGAATAGCTCGAGAAACGGATTGCCCTCGACGATCGAGGTGCCCGTGGTGAGCGTCAGCACCGCGTTGAGCGTGAGCAGCACGACGCCGATCAGCGCCACCGCCAGCAGCACGAGCTTGAGCCGGTCCTGCGCGACGAGGCTCCCCTTGATCGTCGGGTCGCCGCTCACGTACGCGCTCGCGGCGAACAGCTCCTCGCCGATGATGACGTAGTCGCATGAGGCGATGAAAAACGGGATCTGGGACGGGCCGGTGTCGCCGGCGATCTGGATCACGCCGCGCCGCGCGCCCGGCTCGGTCATGAGCAGGCTCGTGAACCAGAACAGGCCGAGGAAAAACGCGCTCGCGGCGTCCTCGTCCTCGATCATGGCGGCGGTGAGCATGGCGTAGACCGTGTGGTCGGTCGAAAGGAAGCGCACGTCCTCGTCGCGGAACTCATCGAGGCGCTCGGCGCTCCGGTACGCCTCGCGGATCGTCTCCTCGATCATCGGGTAGGTTTCGGCCCGGTCGGTCGTCGTGATGAGCCGCACGCCCATCCGGGCCGCGCGGTCGGCCACGTACGAGAGGATGCCGAGCGAGGCGTACAACTCCATCGCCTGCACGCCGGCCTCGCCGATCGTGTAGAACGCCGGCCGGCCCATCTCGGTCGCGCGGCCGATGGCGTTGTCGATCGCGTCAATGCCCGGGATGCGGCGCACGTAGAGGCGCTTGCCGAGGCGCGCCTTCCGGATGTTGCTGACGATCCAGTAGAAGAGCAGG
>CAYUZG010000380.1:0-2177 GCA_964449605.1 uncultured Verrucomicrobiota bacterium
AGGCGGATCTGGGCGCCGTGGCGCCTCGACTACGTCAAGGCCATCCACGACGACGGCGATGACGAGTGCATCTTCTGCCTCCCCCCCGAGACCGACCGCGACCGCGAACGCCACGTCGTCGTGCGCCGGCCCGACTGCGTCGCCATCCTCAACCGCTACCCGTACAACAACGGCCACCTGCTCGTCGCGCCCGAGCGCCACGTCGCCGGGCTGAGCGACCTGAGCGACGCCGAGCTCGGCGCCCTGATGCAGCTCGTGCGCGACTGCATCGCGTTGCTCCAGGAAACCCTCGACCCGCACGGGTTCAACATCGGCCTCAACCTCGGCCGAGCGGCCGGGGCCGGCATTCTCGACCACCTCCACTTCCACATCGTGCCGCGCTGGACGGGCGACACCAACTTCATGCCCGCCACCGCCAACACGAAGGTCATGCCCCAGTCCCTCGACGCCCTGTGGGAGCTGCTCCGAGAGAGGCTGGACCCCAGCCACTAGGCACCACGCCCCGAGCCGACTTGACCGCGGGCCGCCGACGTGCTACTTCCCTGTGCAGCATCGAGGAGGCAGATGGTGAGGAGGAGAAAGAAGAAGGCGGCTGAGGAGCCGCTCGTGAGCGGCGTCGACGGGATGCCCGTCGATGGGCCGCGCGTGGCGGCTCGCTGCCCTGAGTGCGGCCACGAGTCGGTTTTCGAGCGCTTCGGCGAGATGAAGGACCTGCTCTACCGCGGGCATGTCTACGGCCAGCGCCGGTGCCCGAACCCCAACTGCGATTCCCACCTCTTTTTCATCACCAAGGGCAAGGAGGGCGTCACCACGTTCCCCGCCCAGCGGGTCGATTTCGAGAAGGACGGCGTGCCCGAACAGATCATGACGCCGCTCGAGGAGGCGCTCGATTGCCACGCCAACGGCTGCTACACGGCCGCAGCGCTAATGACGCGCCGCGCGCTCGAGCTGATCTGCGACGACCGAGCCGCCGCCGGCGAGCGGCTCGTCGAGCGCCTCAAGGACCTCGCGCGCGAGATCGTCCTGCCCGACAAGCTGCTCAAGGAGATCAACATTCTCAAGATCTTCGGCGACGACCGGGCCGACGCCCACTTGAGCACCTTCCCCCAGGTCGGACGGGAGGAGTCCGAGACCGGCCTGGCGCTAGCCAAGGAGATCGTCAAGGCCGCCTACCAGTACGACAAGCTCGTCGACAAGCTCCGCGCCCTCAAAGAGAGATAGCCGTCCGCTCCGAGCCCCCCCGTGTCCCCTGTGGTTGTATGTCTCCGTCCCCAGGGAAGACCAGGGGAGCACGGGGAAAAACAGGTGACGGACCCTGTCCGCCTCGCGCTAAACTTCTGGCGGTGTAAGGCGTTCAAGCGGGTGTAGGAATTGGGGGCCTTGACGCGCGACGAAGAGCTCAGTTTGATCCGGGCCTTTCAGGCCGGCGAGACGGGCGCGTTCGACGCGCTGGTCGGCGCCGTGCGCGCGAAGGCCTACTCTTTGGCATACCAGTGGACCCAGAACCGCGAGGACGCGCTCGACGTCTGCCAGGACGCGTTTGTGCGGCTGTACCGGGCGCTGCCGAACTGGTCGGCTCGGGCGTCGGTCTTCACCTGGCTCTACCGGGTGATCGTCAACCGGGCGATCGACATGAAACGGAAGAAGGTGCGGCGCAAAACGGTGTCGGCGGACGCGGCGAGCGACGAGCATCCGCTGCCGGAGCCCGAGGCGAGCAGCCTGACGAATCCGGCACGGCAGGCCACGTCGCGCGAGCTCGAAGGCCGGATCCGCGACGCGGTGATGACGCTGCCGACAAGGCAGCAGCAGGTGTTCGTGCTGCGGCACTTCGAGAACCTGCCGCTCAAGCAGATCGCGGTGATCCAGCAGACCACCCTCGGGGCGGTCAAGGCGACGCTGTTCCAGGCGGTGCGCAAGGTGCGTGAGTCCCTCGCGGGGTACTGGGCAGAGATGGGAATGTGAGACCGATGAACAGGAAACGGTTCAATCAACTGCTCAAGAAACTGAGCACGAGCGAGCTGACGGACGCGGAACGCGGCGAGCTCGTCGAGCTCTGTGCCGACAGCGAGGCACTGCGCGCCGACGTGCGCCGGACCGAAGCGATCCTGGCCGCGGCGCACACGAGCGCCGTCGAGCAGCCGAGCGAGTTCGAGTGGGCCGCGTTCTCGACGCGGCTC
>CAYUZG010000381.1:0-2176 GCA_964449605.1 uncultured Verrucomicrobiota bacterium
AACCGGTAGGTGGGATTGGTGGACGCGGCGGCTGACGAAGCGCTGATCGCGGCTGCGAGGCGCGGCGACCGAGGCGCGTTCGGCATCCTGGTCGAGCGCTACCGCGACCGCCTCCACCGGGCGGCTATGGGCCTGACGCGCGGCTCGGCCGACGCCGAGGACCTGGCGCAGGAGGCGTTCATCCGGGCGTTCGGGGGCCTCGGGCGGTTTCGCGGCGACTGCGCGTTCTACACGTGGCTCTTTGGGGTCCTGCTCAACGTGTATCGGCGGTGGATGCGGCGGCGAGCGCGCGTCCAGCAGCGCGTCGTGCATGCAGAGACCGACTCGGCCGATCCGGCGCCGTTACCGGATCGCCGGGCCGCGGCGAGCGACGAACTCGAGCGGGCGTTGTCCGTCATCGACCACCTGCCGCCGAAGCTGCGCGAGGTGCTTGTGCTCCGGCACCTCGAGGAGATGTCGTACGTAGAGATGGCGCGCGCCGTCGGGTGCCGTGTCGGCACGGTGCGGTCGCGGCTGCATCGTGCGCGCGAGCTGCTGGCGGTCCGGTGGCGCCGGGCGCGCGGCGAGTAGAAAAGGATTCGGAATCATGGAATGCCGAGAAGCGAGAAAGAACCTGTCGGCGCTGCTCGACGGCGCGCTCGATCGGGGCGCCGCCGAGGCCGTCCGGAACCACGTCGGCTCGTGCGCGGCGTGCGCGGCGGCGTTCGAGACGATGCGGGCGGCGGATGCCGATGCGCGCGCCGCGCTGCGCGGCATGGCCGGGAGCGCCCGGCCGAGCGGCCAGTTCACGGCCCGCGTGCTGGCCGGCATTGCTCGCCGAGGGCGTGCGCCCGCCAGCACCCTTTGGCGTCCGTGTGTCCGGCGGGTGGCGCTCGTCGCCGCCGCCGTCGTCATCATCGGCCTGGGGATCTGGACGATTGTGTCGAATCGGCCCGCCGGCCAGGGCGACGACGTGGCCGAGGTCGATGCACAGCCAACGCCGCGCCAGACGGTCATCGTCCTGACCACGCTGGACTTGCCCGCTTTCCGCGGCCTCGTCGACGAGCTGCTCGGCAATGGGTTTCCTGGGCCGCCTCCCGAGCCGGAAGAGGCGCATCGACCGCAACTCAACTATGCGCCAACAGTTGTTCCCACACACTGGGGGTAAGACCGATGAGAGCTTTCTGGACAGGTCTGATGATGGTGGCAATCGCCGCCGCGTCGATGGCGCAGCCGGCCGCGGCTGCCGAGCCAGCTGAACGAGAAACGATCACGATTCGCGGCGAGACATACAGCGTCGCGCGCGACGACGAGCTGCGTGCCTTCGGGTTCGAGTTTCCCGACGTGGCGCCCGACCAGAACGCGGCGACCTACTACCTGAGGGCGACGGAAGTGTACGAGAAGCCGGCCCGCCGTTCCGAATTGGAGCGGCTTCGCCGCGAGGTCATCACCAACCGGTGGACCGACACGTCGGGCCCGCTGGCACAGTACCTAAAGGACAATGAGGAGGCGTTCAGGCTCATCGAGGAGGCCGCAGCCAGAGAGCAGTGCCGCTTCCCCATGCTGCTGCCGGCGGGCGCCTCGCTCGAGACACCCTTGCTCGTCGGGATGTCCTTGCCGCACCTCGCGCGGATGAGGGAGTTTGCCCGCTTCGCTGTAACCAAGGGTAAAGCGCGCGAGTACAAGGGCCGCCGCGAGGACGCGCTCGACGCCTACCTGCTCGCGCTCCGGATCGGCAACCACGGTGCGCAGGAGCCGTTCTTAATCAGCGGGCTCCTCGGCATTGCGTGCAACGAGATCGGCTTGAGGGCGATCGAGCAGTGCCTCGTGCGCTGCGAGCTCGACGAGCATACGCTTGCGATGGCGCAATTGCGCGTGCATGAGCTGTCGAAGCAGCGACCGAGCATTGTGACCGCGCTGCGCGGCGAACGGGCATTGGGGGCAAACACTGTTGAGTGCCTGATCAAGCACCCGGAGGGGGCAAGCGACTTCGTCGGCGGTGGTGCCGTCGGGCAGGCGGCATGGACCTTGATGCTCAAGAGCGAGGAGGGCCAGGAGCAGATGCGACACGACGTGCGCGAGTTCTGGGACGAGATGGACAAGGCGCTCGAGCTGCCGCTGCCCGAGTTCATCGAGAGCGGTGCCGGCGAGGAGCCGATCAGGAAGGCCAGGGCGCGCAAGTTCCCGCCGAACATCA
>CAYUZG010000382.1:0-2144 GCA_964449605.1 uncultured Verrucomicrobiota bacterium
GCGGTGCGCAACGAAAACGAAGCCCTGCTCTGCCAATCATCGGATTGCCCGGCGCGCGCTTGAGCAGGAATGGACACGGAAAACACTCGCCGCTTGCGACGCGGCGGCGCGCCAGCTAGAGTCGCGCGCGTATGGAGAAACGAGCACACAGGCCGCCGCAACCTCACACCGAGCGCCGCAACCCGCGCTCGCGCGGGGTCGACTCGATGCCGACGCGCCGGCTCCTTGAGCTCATCAACGACGAGGATGCACGCGTCGCGCCCGCCGTGCGGCGCGTCATCCCGGCAATCACGCGCGCCGTCGACCTCGTCGTGGAGCAGCTTTCGTCGGGTGGCCGGCTGTTCTACGTCGGCGCGGGAACAAGCGGGCGCCTCGGCGTGCTCGACGCGGTCGAGTGGCGGCCCACCTTCGGCGTGCCGAACAGGCTGGCGCGCGGCCTCATCGCCGGCGGACGGCGCGCCCTCGTCCAGGCAATTGAGGGCGCTGAGGACGCCGACGGCTCGGACGATCTCAAGAAGGCCGGCGTGCGGCCCGGCGACGTCGTCGTCGGGATCTCGGCAAGTGCCGCGACGCCGTTTGTGCACACAGCGCTCGCGTGGGCCAAGCGGCACGGCTGCGCGACAATCCTGGTCTGCTGTACGCGCGTCAAGCGGCCCGCGTTTGTCGACGTGCTGGTCAATCCAACGCCCGGGCCGGAGGTGGTCGCCGGCTCGACGCGGATGAAGGCCGGCACGGCGACGAAGCTGGTCCTCAACATGCTCTCGACGGCCGTCATGGTCCGGCTCGGCAAGGTCTACGACAACCTGATGGTCGACGTCCGGCCGACGAACGCCAAGCTGCGTCGCCGGGCCGTCTCGCTCATCGAGCAAGTCGGCGGCGTGAGCGCCTCACGCGCGGAGACGCTGCTCGACGAGGCGCGCGGTAACACGAAGGCCGCCATCGTCATGGCGCGCCGCGGCTGCCGCCTGTCGACGGCGCGCGCCCTGCTGAGGCGCCACGGCGGCCGGCTGCGCGATGCGCTCATTGGTGGGTGACTCATACAGAGTCAAGGGAAGACAGGGATGCCAGTGAAGCTGAGGAGGCTGAGGCGCAGGCTAACGCCCACCAACGAGACGCATTGACCGAGCGATGTAGGGCGGGGCCCCCTGGCCCCGCCGAAGCCGCGGAGCGGCGTCACATGTCACTACGGGAAATCCCTGGTCGCACCTTCGGCGCTGCGGCGGGCGCAGGGGCGCCCGCCCTACATCGCTGGCGCGTGCAGTGGGTGCTGGTGTCAAGATGAGCGGTCGACACCTACAAGCCGGTGGCAAGACCTGATTGGGAGCTCGGAGACGCGTCTGTTCTGGCCGAAAGAGGGCGGCGGCGTTCCCGTTGTTCTTGAAGATCGTTCGTGGAGAAGGAGAGGCAGCACGTGGAGATCAACGAGAACGAAGCGAGGCTTCTGGCGGCGGGCGAGTGGTACCGGCTTGAGATCGCGAAGGACGAGCCGCTGTGGGCGGAAGTCCACGTCGAGGATCGGGCGCTCGCGCGGTTGTTTACCGCGTCAAGCGTCGATGCCGCCGCGGGCGGCGACATGGTAGGGCCGCCGGCCGGCTGGCGGGTTGAACGCGACGACGACACCTGCCGGCTCGTCGCGGACGGTGCGAGCAGCGTCTGGGAGAAGAAGCGCTACCTGTTCGAGTGCGCGGACGACTGGTTCGCCTACGGCATCGAGGTCGAGGGCTCGGGCCGGATCGAGTCGCTGCGCTTCTTCGAGGGTTTTCTCCAAGGAACGCTCGAAGACTACCTGCTGGAGCCCGGCGATTTCCTCGCACAGCGCAACCCGTGCCGGCCGTTGAAGGATTGGCTGACCGGCTCGATGGCGGGCTTTGAAGAAGTCTTCAACCCGGAACCCGTCACTGTGTTTCGTCAGTGGCTGCCGCCGTTCGAGCGGGCCGACATCAGCGTCAAGAGCTCGCGCGACGACCTGGGCGGGAGCTGGTTCTACACGCCGGCGCCGCTCTGCTACTGCGTGCGGAGCGGTGAGAGGTGGGTCGCCATCGGCGTCGTCGCCAACCCGGGCGAGAACAGTTTCGTCAACTTCGAGTATACGGGCGGCGAGCTGTTCGGCTTTCGGCTCGGCTACGACGGCCACACGCGCGTCG
>CAYUZG010000383.1:0-2143 GCA_964449605.1 uncultured Verrucomicrobiota bacterium
GGCCAGACCGTCGAGATCATCAGCACCGACGCCGAGGGCCGGCTCATTCTGGCCGACGCGCTGCTGTGGGCCAAGCGCTACAAGCCGGCGGCCGTCGTCGACCTGGCGACGCTGACCGGCGCGTGCGTCATCGCGCTCGGCGAGCATGCCACCGCGCTCTTCAGCACAGAGCCCAAGCTCGCTCAGCGTATCACCAAGGCCGGCGCCGCCACGTTCGAGCGCGTCTGGGAGATGCCGCTCTGGGAGGAGTACGAGCCGCAGCTCGACAGCGACGTCGCCGACATGAAGAACGTCGGCGGCCGTCCCGCCGGCACGATCACGGCCGCCCTGTTCCTCAAGAAGTTCGTCGACGGGCCACTGGCTCCCTCGTACCCGTGGGCGCACCTGGACATCGCCGGCTGCGCCTCGACCGAGAAGGAACGCCCCTACACGCCCAAAGGCGCCACCGGCGTCGGCGTCCGCCTCCTCGCGCACCTGATCGGACATTGGCCGACCCGCTAGCCCCTGGCCCGCCGCGACGCCGTGTGACAGGAGTACCGGGAGCGTGCGAGAGGGATGAGGTCAAACACAGTCTTGCTTCTCTCCATCGTTCTATTGGCGCTGGCAGGATGCTCGACGAGCCAGCAAGTCGATCCACACAGTCTGAAACTCGACTTCCCCTACACGAAGACGATCGCGGATCCGTACGAGTGGGCCTTGGTCCAATTCGCCGATGGTCCCATCTCCGGGCCGGACGTCAGTGAGTACGCGAAGAGGGTTCTCGAGTACGGCCTATGCCAGGCGTTCTCCGAGCCCGGGACCGACGGGACCAGGGATCTTTTTGTCCGGCAGGACTGCCCGGGCCGATGTTGGCAGGTTCTGGCCTTCACCCCCGTCGAGGGCGGCTATCGTTACCTTGGGAGCTTCCCCGCAAGCGTCATGGCCGTGTCGCTGACGAATCAGCCTCACTCGGTCCTCGTGTTCATGCCGGGTGGTGGTGGCCGTGGCTCGATCGAGGTGTACCAGTACGACGAAACCAGGTTCTGCTGCAAGTCGAGTGAATGGATCACCGGCGGCAACAGCGCGCCGGAAGAACACAACGGCGAACTGGCAGCGCTGTTCCCACGCGACAGGCGCCTCAAGTGGACGAAGGTGCCCGGTGGCAGGTGCGCCGGGCGCGCGACCTGCAACGACTGCCCTACGGGCTACGTTGAATCCCTGCGGCCTGCCAGGCTCTACCAGAACGAAATGCCTTGAGCTAGCACCATAGCGCTGCTATGGTATCCGCGTCCCGGACTGGGTGAGGTAGGTGCCTGCCTGACACGTAAGAGGCTTGCTTTATGGGGCTTCTGACTTTCATGGCGCGGCGGTTCGTCGCCGGCAAGACGGCCGATGCGGCGATGCGCGCCGTGCGCAAGCTCAACGAGCAGCAGATCTGCACCACGCTCGACATCCTGGGCGAGGACGTGACCGACCGCGACGAGGCGACCCGGTGCGCCGACGCCTATATCGGGCTGCTCGAGCGCATCGCCCAGGACAGGGTCGACTCAAACGTCTCGATCAAGCTCACCATGATGGGCCTCGAGATCGACAAGCAGTTCTGCCTCGACAACGTCCGGCGCGTGGTGCAAGCCGCCGCCCGGGTCGGCAACTGGGTGCGCATCGACATCGAAGGCAGCAACGTGACCCAGGAGACGTTCGACATCGTCCACGCGCTGCGTGCCGAGGGCCCCAACGTGGCCGCCGCCGTCCAGGCCTACCTGTACCGGAGCGAGGAGGACGTCCGCGCGCTCAACAAGGCCGGCGTCAGGGTGCGCCTGTGCAAGGGAGCCTACAGGGAGCTAAAGGCGGTCGCCTTCCAGGACAAGCGCGACGTCAACGCGAACTTCAGCAAGCTGATGCGCCTGCTCCTCGAGGATGGCACTGACCCGGCGATCGCCACGCACGACACGAAGCTGATTAGCGAGTGCAAGGAGCTCGTCGCCAGGAACGGCATGAGCAAGGACCAGTTCGAGTTCCAGATGCTCTTCGGCATCCGCAACGCGCTCCAGCGCCAGCTCGCGGCCGACGGCTACCGCGTGCGCTGCTACGTGCCGTACGGCACGCACTGGCTGCCGTATTTCCTGCGCCGGATGCGCGAGCGCCGCGCGAACGTGATGTTCGT
>CAYUZG010000384.1:0-2127 GCA_964449605.1 uncultured Verrucomicrobiota bacterium
GTCTCGCAGCACCTTGCCGTGATGCGGGATCGGGGCGCTGTGACGTACCGCAAGTGCGGGCAGAAGGCCTGCTATAGCATCGCCAACCCGAAGTTCTTCGAGGCGTTCATGCTGATCCGCGCCGGCCTTCTCGACCTCTACCAGGAATTGGGAAGGGCTTCCTCCGGTCAGGGGGAGACCGGTCTCGGTGCCGCGGCCAGGCCCAAAGAGGCACCCAGTCGCAGGTGAGGCGTGACACCTGGGACGCACAGCCAGGAGGGAATAGGACCGTGCCGATCTTCGAGTACCAGTGCAAGAAATGTGGCCGCGTGACTGAGGTGCTGGAGAAGGCCGGCACCAAAGGCAAGCACACATGCGCCAAGTGTGGCAGCAGCGAGATGGTGAAGCTCCTTTCAGCTTTTGGCGTAGGCAAGAGCGGCGCTTCCTCGTCGAGCGGTTCGTGCCCCACCGGGACATGCTCGCTCACCCACTAGACGAACCGCGATAGGAAGCACCGAGGATGGACAACGAAAGCACGGTCCTGATCTACGGGACGAATCTCGCCGGCTATCGCGCCGCCTATGCTCTGTGCAAAGAAGGGCACAAGGTGGTGCTGCTCAACCGCGGCCGGTACGTCGACGACGTGAAGTACCAGGCGCTCGCGCAGCTCCCGCTCGACTTCTGCTGGATCTGCGGCCACATGCCGCAGCGCCTATTCAAGGCGCTCGGCAGCCTGCAGGACAACTACAACGCGAAGCTCCTGTCGGTCTCGGGCGAGGCGGGGCACTTCAAGGTCCAGTTCACCAAGAGAAACCAAGCGGTCAACAACTTCGCCTGCATCGAATGCGATCGGTGCGTCGAGGCGTGCCCGGTCGAAGTCGGCGACCGCAAGGCGATCTGGATCGAGCCTGAGGCGGGCTGGGAGAACATCTACGTCGTCGACGAGGAGCACTGCACCAAGTGCGGCGAGTGTGAGGCCGTCTGCCCGACCAAGTGCATCACGATCGAGCGGCCGCAAGAGACCGTCGAGACGGACGTGGGCGCCATCATCCTCGCCACTGAATACGACGAACCGACCGACGACGACCTCGCTGCGTTCGGCCTCGGCGCCTCCCCGGTGGTTATCCGGAACTCCGAGGTTGCGCGCCGGTCGCTGCTCACGAACTTCGTGCGCGATTCGGTAAAGCTCCCGTCGGGCAAGGTGCCATCGAGCTACGGCATCGTCGTCACGCCCCATTTCAACGCGCCCGGCGTCGAGTACGAGAACGCCAACCTGTGCGTGAGCGCCGCCTACCGTGCCGTGAAGCTCAAGGAGATCGTGCCCGATGCGGAGGTGACGATCTTCCTGGGCGACTACCGCGAATTCGGCAAGAAGCACTACCGGTGGTACCTCAAGGCGCTCGATGCAGGCGTCGACGTGGTCCGAGCCGACGCGCTCAAGATCGCCGCTAAAGATGATAAGGCCGTGATCGAGTACGAGCGCGCAGGCGCGTCGGAGAACAAGGCGGTCGAGCTGGCCATCCTCATCACCGGCCAGAAGCCGCCGGTGCTCATGAAGGAGCTCGCGAAGGTGTGCGGTGTCAAGCCGGACGCGAACGGCTTTTGCAACATCCGGCCCTTGTCGTCGACCGAGACCGACGTCGACGGCATCTTCGCCATCGGCGAGCTTACCGGGCCGAAAGGCAACCCGGAGACGGTGTGGGACGGCTGCGCCGTGCTGCCGGAGATCCTCGGTTATCTCGGCGAGAAGAACTTCGCGCCGCAACCGCCGCCTGAGCTGCGCAGCGTCAAGGGCGAGGCGCCGCGCGTCGGCGTCTTCATCTGCTCGTGTCACGGGACGTTCTCGGATTGCATGGACCTCGAGGCGCTCAAGGAGCAGTCGCTCGCGATGGCCGGCGTCGAGCACGCGGAGATCATCGAGGGCTGCTGCACGCCGCCGACGATCAAGGCGACGGCCGAGGCGATCAAGGCGTCCGGCGTCAACCGGGTCGTGCTCGCGGTCTGCACGCCGCTGCAGAAGCTGCTGAAGTATCGAAAGACGGTCATGATGGCCGGCCTCAACCCGCTGCTCTCCCAGTACGTGCGGCTGCGCGAGGACGTCATCCGGGTGCATACCGACCGCGACAAGATGCTGACCAAGGCCGTCGC
>CAYUZG010000385.1:0-2125 GCA_964449605.1 uncultured Verrucomicrobiota bacterium
CCGGGCGTATGATGCCGGCCTCTATGGAGGGTTCTGTGGGGAACGTGAAGGCGACAGGACATGTGAAGCGGATGAGGGTGGCGCGTTCGGCGGCGCTCAGGTACCGGCGGACTGCGCCGTTCTCCGCGGAGCGTTCGCCGCCCGGTCGCGTCGTGATATCGACGGGCAACGGGACGCCGTGGGGCGTTCCCGATACAGACAATATGAGAGTTCGCTGTATTCGAATGTAGGAGAAACGGAACATGGCAACTGGAAAAGAAGCTGACCTGGCAGGGCCAGGCGTTAGCACGTACGAAGAAGTCGAGAAGATTCTGCCGAACGACTACGAGCCGCTGCTCACGCCGATGGAGCGGATGAAGGCGGTCTACGCGGTCAAGGACTACATCGAAAAGGGGATGTGCGAGGCGCTCAACCTGCAGATGGTCCAGGTGCCGCTCATCGTCGACAAGGCGAGCGGCGTCAACGACGACCTCGACCGCGACGGCTCGCGTACGCCGGTGACGTTCCCGTGCGGGCTTGGGCTCGAGACGCCGATCACGGCGCAGGTGGTCCAAGCAGCGACGAAGTGGAAGCGGCCGGCGCTCGCGCAGTTCGGCTGCAAGGTCGGTGAGGGCATCAACACCGACATGCGCGCGGTGCGCAAGGACTACTTCCTCGACCACGACCACAGCTCATACGTGGATCAGTGGGACTGGGAGCGCGTGATTCGGCCGGAAGACCGCAACCTCGACTTCCTGAAGGACATCGTCAAGAAGATCTGGAAGGTCATCTACGGCGCGGGCAAGATGGCGCAGGAGATGTTCCCGCAGCTTAAGACGTCGAAGTACCCCGACATCCCCGAGGAGCTGACGTTCCTGCACGCCGAGGAGATCCTCGACTTCTATCCCGACCTGCCGCGCAAGCAGCGGGAGACGCGGACGATCTCGGAGAAGTACCCGGCGATCTTCATTATCGGCATCGGCTGGACGCTCAAGGACGGCTACCCGCACGAGATGCGCGCGGCCGACTATGACGACTGGGTCACCGAGACGGTCACGAAGAACGGCGAGCAGTATCACGGGCTCAACGGCGACATTTTAGTGTGGAATCCCGTGACGAAGCGGCGCCACGAGCTCACGTCGATGGGCATCCGGGTCACCAAGGAAACGCTCAAGGTCCAGCTCAAGATGAGCGGCCAGGAGCATTTCCTCGACCGGCCCTACCACCAGGCGATTCTCAACGACGAGATCCCGCTCAGTATCGGCGGCGGCATCGGGCAGGCGCGTACGTACATGTACCTGCTCCGGACGGCCCACCTCGGCGAGGTGACCGTCACCGTCTGGCCCAAGCAGCTCAAGGAGATCTGCGCCAAGCGCAACATCCACGTGCTGGAATAGGACGGGGAATCGGCCACAGATTTCACGGATAACACTGATCCCCGTGTTTCTCGTGCCCCGTTGTGGTTGAAGGAACGGATAACCACGGGGGCACGGGGAGCACGGGGATTCTTCACCGCAGAGCGCGCGGAGATCGCGGAGGAAGATGCATGAACAAGGCCGTTTGAACGGTCTTTTTCAGCCCCATAGGCCAGTCCTTCAGGGCTGGTAACGGTGAGACGAGGCAGGGTGCATGGATGAGACACCGACGGAGCCGATCGAGCGGGCGGCGGCGCTGCGGCGTGAGGCGGACGTCGTCATGCGCGAGGTGCGCCTGCACGAGATCGTGGCGCCGTATGGGCGTGTGGTGCCGCAGGGCAGCTACTCCCTCGACCTGATGATGTACCCCGACATCGATGTGTTCATCCCTCGCGTGTCGCTCGAGGACCTCTTCGCGATCGGCGCGCAGTTGGCGGCGTCGGAGCTGGTGATGCAGGTGAGGTTCGACAAGTGCGCGCCGGACGAGCTGCCGGGCGGTTTGTACGTACAGCCGCGAGTCCGGTACGGCGACTGGGGCCGCCTGTGGAAGATTGACATCTGGTCGGTCGACGCGGCAGTTGCCGCGAGGCAACTGGCGGAGCAGGAGGGCTTCAAACGCAAGCTGACGACGTCGCTGCGCGAGCGGATTCTGCGCTACAAGCACTCGATCCTGAACAAGGACCACCGGACGCCCATCTTCAGCGGCTACTTCATCTACAAGGCGTTCCTCG
>CAYUZG010000386.1:0-2123 GCA_964449605.1 uncultured Verrucomicrobiota bacterium
TCCGAGAGACAGACGCCCCCTCGGAGGCATGATCGGTCGAGAAGGCGGGGCGCTTTACTCCGAGGTGGACTCGTTGGTGGACGGGCCGGTGCCCTTGTAGCGCTCGTAGGTCTGGCGGCCGCCGACGTACTGGATCGTCGTGGCGCTCTTGATCTTGAACTCGGCCCTTCCTCCCCAGGGGCTCGCCCCATTGAGGTCCTGCTTGGCCTTGCTCGAATAGGTGAACATCACGCCCGTGGCGAGGTCGATGACGACCGAGGCCGAGCCCTCCGCCTCCGCCTCGCCCTCGCCGGCGACCTCGGCCTTGGGCCAGTCGCCCTTGACCGACAGCTTCAGGCAGGGGCGGTTCATGTGGGTTGTGGTGGTGACAACCGTGTATTTCTCCGTCCCCGGCAGCTGGTAAAGCTCGCGGAGCCTCAGCGGATTCGATATGACAAACTCGCTGTCGATCTTCCACGTGCTTGTCTGCCGGATCGGTTCCGGAGACAGCACCGGCTGGCGCGTGAGCAGGTGGAGGAAGTTGGCGCCGCGCAGCAGCTGCTTGACCAGCTCGGGATCGGCGAAGCGTACGATCTCGCCGCGGTCGCTCATGACCGCTTCGATCGGTGTGTCGAGCAGCGCGCGCAGGTTGATGCCGCTCGGCAGGTTGACCTCGTTCCAGCGGGAGTTCTGGATGAGCTTCTTGCCGTCGTAGATCTTCACCCCGTCGGCGTTCATCTCGATGCGGTGCTCGTCATTGCCGAGCTCGATGTCGTTCGTGATGGTCACGGCGAGGACCTCGATCGTCACCTTCGTGGAACCGTCTGCCAGCACCTCATCGGCCGTGTAGCTGAAGACCATGTCGAGGTGCGTGGCCGCCTTGCCTTCCTTGCGTTCGCGGCGCCGTCTCTCGTCATCCCGGTCGTGGCGACCGCTGGTCTCGGATTCGATGTCGGCCACGGCGCGGTAGACGAGCACCTGGTCGGGTGCGAGTCTGTAGCGCAGCGTTGAGCCAGCGTCGGTGGCGGGTGCGTCGGTGGCCATCGCGATCAACAGGAGCGCCGCGACCAAGGTGATCGGCCTCATCGTCTTACTCCCCCTGGCGTCGTGTCTCCACGCGCGGGTGTGCGTTGCTGGCCTTTGCGATGCCGTTCAAGTAGCATACGCCCCTGAACGTGTCAATGTGGGCGATGCGCCCAGGGAGCCATGACGATGCCTCATCACGTGCTGGTGACGATGAGAACTCCCGACTGTGCCCTCGAAGTGCTTCGGCGAGCCGGGGTTGCCGTCGACGCGAGCGACCGGACCGAGCCGATGCCGCGCGCCGAGCTGTTGCGGCGCGTCGCGGTGTGCGATGGTTTGGCCTGTATGCTGGCCGACCGGATCGACCCGGAGTTGCTCGAGTCGGCGCCGCGGCTCAAGGCGATCGCCAACTTCGCCGTCGGGATCGACAACATCGACCTCGCCGCCGCCACGGCGCGCGGCATCCCCGTGACGAATACGCCGGGCGTGCTCACCGAGGCGACGGCCGAGCTCGCGTGGGCCCTCATCCTCGCGGCGGCTCGGCGCGTCGTCGAGGGCGACCGCCTGGTGCGGCGCGGCGCCTTCACCGGCTGGGCGCCGACGCTGCTGCGCGGCCTGCATCTCGGGGGCGCGACGCTCGGCATCATCGGCGCAGGCCGCATCGGTACGGCGACCGGTCTGCGCGCGGGGGCCTTCGGCATGCGCGTGGTCTACTTCAACCGGCGCCGGAGCGAGCCGCTCGACGAACGCGGCGCGCACCGCGTCGAGCTCGACGAACTGCTGCCCGCCGCCGACGTGGTGTCGATCCATCTGCCGCTCACCGACGAGACGCGCCACCTGATCGGCGCGCGCGAGCTGGCGCTGATGAAGCCGACGGCGATCTTGGTCAACACGGGCCGGGGCGCGATCATCGACGAGGCGGCCCTCGTCGAGGCGCTGCGCGCCGGGCGGATCGCGGGCGCCGGTCTCGACGTGTACGAGCACGAGCCGGCGCTCACGCCGGGGCTCACCGAGCTGGAGAACGTCGTCCTGCTGCCGCACCTGGGCTCGGCGACCGTGGCGACGCGCGACCGCATGGCGACGATGGCGGCCGAGAGCCTGGTGGCGATCCTCGACGGGCG
>CAYUZG010000387.1:0-2122 GCA_964449605.1 uncultured Verrucomicrobiota bacterium
GCGCGCGTGAGGTAGGCGTCGCAGTCGTCCGGATCGAGCCGGATCGCCTCAGCCAGGTCCTCGAGCGCCGACGGGATCAGAGACTTGTCGTCCGTGGCGAGTCTCGCCTTGGCCCTGAGAAGGCGGGACGAGGCATCCCGCGGTTCCAAGGCGATCGCCTTGTCGAGCGCGTCGATGGCGCCTCGGGGCTTCTTCTCGATCTCCAGCTCGTGCAGGCCGAGCGTGCGCCATGCCTTCACGTCATCGGCGTCCACCTCGGTCGCCCTCACGTAGTCGGCGCACGCTTTCGAGTATTCCTTCGTCATGGAGAAAGCGTCGCCGCGAATCACGTACGCAGCCGCGTCATCGGGCGCCAGCTCAACGGCCTTCATGGCGTCGCCGAGCGCGAGTTCTGGCCGCTTCTGCGCCACGTACAGCTCAGCGCGCAGCCGGTAAGTGAGCGCGTTGGCGTCGTCGGCCTCGATCGCAGCGTCAAGGTCCTTGAGCGCCGCGTCGTACTCGTGCCGTGCAAGGTGCAGCTCGCCGCGCGCCGCGAGGTAGTTCGCGTTCGCCGGCGCCAGCTCGATCGCGCGCGTGATGTCGGCCAGCGCGTCCTCGTCCTGGGCGCGGGCCAGGTAGACGCGGAACCGGCAGCGGTACGCCTGCGGGTTCGACTCGGCGGCCGCCACGGCGGCGTCGGCAGCGCGCAGCGCGCCGTCGGAATCGCCCGCGTCAAGCAGTGCCTCAGCCTTGGAGATGGTGGCGTCCACGTCGAGCGCCCACGCGCCATCGAGCCCGCAGAAGACGGCCATCACGGCGACGACGCTCGCCGAACGGACCACCCACGTTCTCGTTCTCATTGTGGCGCCTCCTCGGATTCGGTCGTTTCGGTTCCTTGGTTCCCATGCGGGGTATCAACTTCCTCAGCGGTGCCGCCGATCGCGTCGAGGACGCCCCTGTACTCCGCGTTGTCGGGATCGAGATCGAGCGCCGCGCGAATGTCGGTCAACGCCTTGTCGTTCTCACCCAAGGCCAGGTAGAGCTTGGCACGCTCGGCATAGCCTTGCGCGTCGTCCGGCACGAGCTTGATGTAGCGGGTGAAGTCGGCGAGCGCCTTCTCGCCGAAAAGCTTCGCATCGAGCGCGAGGTAGGCCTGGCCGCGCCGCAGTCGCGCGATGGGCCGCTCGTGGCGCCGGCTCTGGATGGCCTCCCTGGGTTCCATGTATTCGTCCACTTCGATCGCGGCAGTGTAGTAGGCGATCGCCTGACGGTAGTCGTGCTTGTGGAGCAAGAAGAAGTCGCCGAGCGCAAGGATCGGTTCTACGTCGTCGTCGTCCGCGAGCCAGCTTGCCGACGCCAAGTCGTAGTACGCTTTCTCGTACTCGCCGAGCTCGAGGAACACGTCGGCGCGCGCCATGTATTCTCGAGCGTTCCCTTTCTCCCGTATCTCGTCCTCTGTCCGGTAGGTGATCACCTCGTTGCATTCGACCAGAGCCTCCTCAGGCCGGCCAAGGCCGAGGAGCGCCCGCGCGCGCAGTATCCTCGTTTCGGGCTTCGGCTCGTGTTTGAAGAGCCAGTCGCAGTCAGCAAGCGCTTTCTCGTATTCGCCGGTCTCCAGATAGAGCTCGATCCGATAGCGAAGCGACTCGCTGTGAAAGCCCTGCTTGAGCGCCTTCGAGTACCACTCGATTGCCGACTGCGTCTCGCCGCGCTTCTCGAAGACGCGGCCTTTCAGATACACGTAGCGCTGCTCGTTGGGCCGCAGGGCCAGGGCGCGCTCGGCGTCCTCGCTCGCTTTGTCCAGGTCGACGTGGCCCTTTGAGAGGTGGACGCGGGCGCGGTAGTAAAGCGCGGGGTCGTAGTCGGGATCTTGCTCGAGCACCTGATTCATGCACTCGAGTGCCTTGGCGTAGTCGTCTCTCTTGTTGTAGGCGTCGGCACCCTCTTTGAACAAGTCCTCGATTGTGCGGGCGTCCGGCTCCTCGCCGGCCATCCCAATGGGCGAGATCAACAGGAACAGGAAAATGAGAAAGGCCGTTTTCATCGCGTCGTTCATTGCGCATGCACCCCAACGCGCAAGTATAGCCCGAGACCCACCAGGGCGCAACGTCTCGCCCTGAGAGATGCGGCCTAGTCGGTGGGC
>CAYUZG010000388.1:0-2095 GCA_964449605.1 uncultured Verrucomicrobiota bacterium
CGCGCTCGAGAACCCCGACCGCAAGGTGCGACTCGCCGCCATACGCGCGCTCGACCAGCTCAAGCCGGCGGCGGCCCTCCCCGGGCTTGCTCACCTCGCCGCGCACGGCGATCCCGAGCTGGCCGCAGCGGCCGTCCGCGCGCTGGGCCGAATCGCGCCCGACCTCCAGGGCGGCCCCAGGCTCGAGGCGCTCGCCCGGATGACGGCCGCCCTCGACTCCGGCTCGAAGCCCGTGCGCGCCGCCGGGCTTGAAGTGCTCGGCTGGCTGGGCGACCCCGCGTTCGAGCATGTGTTTATCGAAGCGCTCGACGACAGCGAGCCGGCCCTGCAGCGGCTCGGCGCCGAGGGCCTGGGCAAGATGAAATCGCGCGATGCGGTCGCGCGCCTCATCGTGATCGCGCGCGACGAGGCGCGCGCAGACGACGTGCGGATCGCCGCGATCGACGCGCTCGGCCGGATCGGCTACGAACCGGCCGCCATCGGCCTCCACTCGCTGCTGCACGCGCCCGCGTTCCCGATCCGGCAGGCGACCGTCCAGGCGCTCAGCGCGATCCACTCGGCCGATTCGATCCCCGCCCTCGTCGGCGCGCTCGGCGACGAGGCAATCAACGAGGGCAACTGGCCGTCGGACGACCTGCGCCAAGACGTGCGGGCCGCGCTCGTCAAGACCGGCCCGGCGGCCGTGCCGGCCCTCGTCGAGTTTCTCGACGATGCGGACGCGCCGCTCGGGGCGAAGCTCGTTGCCGCCTCGGCGTTGGCCGATCTGCGCGATCCCGCAGCCATCGACCCGATTGTGCGGCTTGCACTCTCGCTCGACGCACAGCCGACCGACGATCCGGACGAGCGCGACCTGCGAACCGAGGTGCGAAACGGCCTCGCCGCCAACGCCCGCCGCCTCATCACGGAGACGCCCATCGCGGACAAGGAGGACGAACAGCGCGCGGCCCGGCCGGCGCTCGACCTCCTCGTCTCGCTCGGCGCCGCGTGGCTCAAGAACGACGATGCGCTGCGGCGCATCGAGGGGGCCCAGCTCCTCGCGCAGTGCGCCGAAACGCCGGCGCCCGACGAGCTCCTGGGCGCGCTCGCCGACCGCAACCCCGACGTGCGCGAAGCAGCGGCGACGACGCTCGGAAGCGTCAAGGACGTGCGCGCACTCCCAGCGCTCGTCGAGCTGCTCGACGACGACTACTTCACCGTGCGGCGAGCGGCGGCGCACGCGCTCGGCAAGCTCGGAGACGCCCGCGCCGTCCCAGCGCTCGTCGAGCGGTTGTCCCACGAGACACGCGCGGCAGTCACCACCGCCATCGTCTCCGCGCTTGCCGCCATCGGCACGCCGGACACAGCCGCCCCGCTCATCGCGGCCCTCGACAGCCCCGTCTACGAGGCGCGCACCGTCGCGGCGCGCGGTCTGGCCAAGCACAAGGCGCCCGAGGTGGTCGACGCGCTGATCGCCGCGCTGCCCGACGCCGACTACGGCGTGCTCATCAACGAGCGCTGGGGGCGTCCGTACAAGCTGCGGCTGCGGGGACAGGCGATGCAGTCGCTTGCCGAGATCGGCGACCCGCGCGCGATCGAGCCGATCACCGCCTACCTCGAATCCGACGACGTCTCGTCGAGACTGCCCGCTGCGCTCGCCCTGATGCGCCTCAACGGCAAGGCGTGCAGCGGCAAGCCCTGGCCCGAGGTCGTCGCCATGCTCAGCGAGCACATCGAAGCGACCACCGGCCGCGAGCTGCTCGAGTTCGTCCCGCGCGAATACCTGAGCGAGCCGCCGTTCTCATTCTGAGAACAGCCGCTTGACACCCCGGCGCCGGCCTGATAGCGTCGCGCCCATAGGGGAAGTCCGGGACTGCACTTCGCGCATCAGCCCAGGTAGGGGGGGCCATGGACAAGGCGCACGGAGCGGCGCACGTACTCATCGTCGAGGACGAGGAGGTCAACCGCAATCTTCTGGCGGAAAACCTCCAGGAATGGGGTTACTCCGTCACCGCACTCGACGACGGCCAGAGCATCTGGAAGGCGATCGAGACCAGGTCGCCCAACGCCGTGCTCCTCGACCTGTTCCTGCCCGGCGGCGACGGCCGCGACATCCTCA
>CAYUZG010000389.1:0-2093 GCA_964449605.1 uncultured Verrucomicrobiota bacterium
CAAATGCGACCCGCCTCGGGCCTGTCCCACCCGTGCACGGGCCATGTCCGCGCCGTACCGCATCGATTGAGGAGTTGGTATTGGCGACGTTTCGCGGGGGCATCCATCCCGCAGCGCACAAAGACCTCACCGACGAGCGCGCGCTCGACACCGCCGCGCCGCCGGCGCTGGTCAGAATCCCCCTGCAGCAACACATCGGCGCGCCCGCCAAGCCCGTCGTCAAGAAGGGCGACGCGGTCAAGGTCGGCCAGACCATCGCCGAGCCCGGCGGCTTCGTCAGCGTGCCCCACCACGCCAGCGTTTCCGGCACCGTCAAGGCGATCAAGGAGTTCCCGCACCCGTCGGGCCGCACGCTCACCGCGATCGAGATCACCAACGACGGCGCCGATACGCCCGCCGACGAGCTCGAGCCAATCCGCGACTGGCCGAACGCCGACCCCACGCTCCTGCGCGACCGCGTCCGCGACGCCGGCATCGTCGGCCTCGGCGGCGCCGCGTTCCCGACGCACGTGAAACTGTCGCCGCCCGACGACAAGCCGATCCATACCGTCATCCTCAACGGCGCCGAGTGCGAGCCGTACCTCACCTGCGACCACCGCCTCATGCTCGAGGCGCCCGACGCCATCCTCGTCGGCGCGCAGATCGTCCGCCGGTGCCTCGGCGCCGAGCGCATCATCGTCGCCATCGAGGACAACAAGCCGCGCGCCCTCGACATCATGCGCCGCAACGCGCGCAGCCTCGACGACGTCGAGGTCCTCGGCCTCCACACGAAATACCCGCAGGGCAGCGAACTCCAACTGATGAAGGCCGCGCTCGGCGTCGAGCTCCCGAAGAGCAAGCTGCCGATGGAGGCCGGCGTCGTCGTGCAGAACGTCGGCACCGCGCTCGCCGTCCACGAGGCCGTCATCGCCGCCCGCCCGCTCGTCGAGCGCGCCGTCACGATTACCGGCCCGGCGATCGCCGCACCGCGCAACCTGCGCGTCCGCCTCGGCACGCTCTGCACCGACCTCGTCGAGCAAGCGGGCGGGGTCGCCGACGATGTCGGGCGCATCATCCTCGGCGGGCCGATGACGGGACTCGCGCTGTCGACGACCAACGTCCCCGTCATGAAGGGCACGTCCGGCATCCTCGCGCTGCGGCGAGGCGATCTCGTCGAATACGAGCTGAACGCCTGCATCCGCTGCGCCAAGTGCGAGACGCATTGCCCCTCCGGACTCGCCACGGCGCGCATCGGCTTGGCCGTCGAGCTCGACAACATCGAGCGCGCCGAGCGCCTTGAGGTTCTCCAGTGCATCGAGTGCGGGTGCTGCTCGTACGTGTGCCCGGCGCGCCGCCCGATGACGCACCTGATGCGCGTCGGCAAGAGCAAAGTGCTCCGCGAGCGGGCGAGGAGGAAGGCCAGTGGCTGAGCCCAAGTTACTGAGCGTCTCGTCCTCGCCGCACGTGCGAACGCGCGATGACGTCGGCCACACCATGCGCGACGTCATCATCGCCCTCGTGCCGGCCCTCGTCGGGTCGATCATCTTCTTCGGCACCCGAGTCGCCATGCTCACGTCGATCGCCTGCCTCACCGCGCTCGCCACCGAGATCGCCCTCGTCCTGTGGCGTGGCCGCACCGTGGACCGAGGAGCCGTCAAGTCCGCGCTCGTCACCGGCATCCTTATGACCTTCTGCGTGTCGCCCCTCGTGCCGTGGTGGATGATCGTCATCGGCGTCGTCGTCGGGATCGGCATCGGCAAGCACGCCTTCGGCGGACTCGGCCACAACGTCTTCAACCCCGCCCTCGTCGGGCGCGCGTTCCTCATGAGCGCCTATATGGGCCCGATGACGACGTGGGACATCCCACGCAAGGTCGACGCGCTGACCGGCGCCACCCCCCTCGCCCACATGAAAGCCGCCGCCTACGACAAGCTGCCCGACCTGTGGACCCTGGCAATCGGCAAGATCGGCGGCTGCATCGGCGAAACCTCGGCCGTCCTCCTCCTCGTCGGGGCCGCGTATCTTCTGATCCGGAAAACCATCAGCTGGCACGTCCCGGTCGCCTATCTCGGTACGCTCGCCCTGTTCGTCTGGGTGTTCGGCGGCACGTACAA
>CAYUZG010000390.1:0-2087 GCA_964449605.1 uncultured Verrucomicrobiota bacterium
AGCTCCGGGTCGAGCAACGCGAGATACGGAACCAGGTCCGGGCCGTGCAGGTTGACCTTGTCGCCTTGCTCGGTGTCGGTCAGGATCGCGTACTGGTTCACCTCGCTGCCGGTGCCCGCCGTCGTCGGCACAAGGAGCAACGGGAGCGCGCGGTTAGGCCACTGTGTGCCGATGAGGTTGGCGACGGGTGTCGGGTTCGTCGCGCCGACGGCGACGCCCTTGGCCGCATCCATCGCGCTGCCACCGCCGACGCCGATCACGAGCTCGCAGGCGGCCTCGCGCGCTCGCGCGGCGATCGCATCGACCTCCGTGCACGGGGGGTTGGGCGACGCCGCGCCAAAGACGCTCTCGTCAACACCCGCGTTCTTCAGCAGCCTATCGATGCGCGCCTTGAGGCCCGACGTCTCGGCCGATCTGAGACCCGCGACGACGCACACCCGCTTCGCGCCGCGGATGTGCTCGCCGATCTCGTCGAGCAACCGATCACCGAACCGGATCTCTGTCGGGGCGTAGTGTCGGAATGCCTCCACAACTCCTCCCGTTCCACGGCTGAAGCCAATTGTCGAGAAGCCGGCTAAAGCCGGCTCGTGAGTTAGAGGCGCCCATGAAACCACCGGCTGAAGCCGGTGGCAAGTAGGAATGGAGAATCGCCGGAACAGGAAAGCCGTGCTTGCGTCGTCATGTAGGGCGGGTCGCCCCCGGCCCGCCGAAGCACCAAAGGCGCGACACGAGATGCCACAGGCCGCAGCGGTTTCGGCGGGCGCGGGGGCGCCCGCCCTACAACGCTCCGTGGAAGCAGCGTCGGGCCCTACGGCGTGACGCGGCCCATGAGGCGCGGGAAGGGGATGGTCTCGCGGACGTGCGGCAGGCCGCAGAGCCAGGCGACGGTGCGCTCGATGCCGAGGCCGAAGCCGGCGTGCGGCACGGTGCCGTAGCGGCGCAAATCCAAGTACCAAGAGAATGCGTCCTCGGGCAGTTCGTGCTCGGCGATGCGGCGGCGGAGCACGTCGAGGTCGTCCTCGCGCTGGCCGCCGCCGATGATCTCACCGTAGCCCTCGGGCGCGATCATGTCGACGCAGAGCGCGACCCGTTCGTCGGCGGGATCGCGCTTCATATAGAAGGCCTTGACCTGAGCCGGATAGCGGTGAACGAGGATGGGCGAGTCGAACTGCCGGCTCAGCACGGTTTCGTCGTCGCCGCCGAAGTCGCCGCCCCACTCGAACTCGACGCCTGCTTTGTGGAGCACGTCGACCGCCTCGTCGTAGCTGATGCGCGGGTACGGCTTCTTCACCTTGCGGAGGGCGTCGAGGTCGCGCTCGAGCAGCGTGAGCTCGCGCTCGCGGCGCTCGAGGACGCGCTGGACGAGGAAGTCGACAAAATCCTCGGCGAGGTCCATATCCTCGTCGAGCTCCATGAACGCGACCTCGGGCTCGATCATCCAGAACTCAGTGAGGTGGCGGCGCGTCTTCGACTTCTCGGCGCGGAACGTCGGGCCGAAGCAGTAGACCTTGCCGAACGCCATCGCGCCCGCTTCCATGTAGAGCTGGCCCGACTGGGTCAGGTACGCCGTGTCGCCGAAGTAGTCGGTCTCGAACAGCGTCGTGGTGCCCTCGCACGCGGCGGGCGTGAAGATCGGCGCGTCGAGCAGCGTGAAGCCGCGGCCGTCGAAGAAGTCGCGCGCGGCACGGACGATCTCGGCGCGGACGCGCAGGATGGCGTGCTGTCTCGACGAGCGGAGCCACAGGTGGCGGTTGTCCATCAGGAACGCGGTGCCGTGCTCCTTCGGCGTGATCGGGTAGTCGTGAGCGAGCTGGAGGATCTTGAAGTCGCGGACGGTCAGCTCGTAGCCGAGCGGCGAGCGCGCGTCCTCCTTGACCGTGCCCGTCACCTCGACGGACGATTCCTGCGTCACCTCGTCGCAGCGGCCGAAAACCTCGTCGCCGACGTCGGGCCGGTAGGCGACGCACTGGATGGTCTCGGTGCCGTCGCGCACGAGCAAGAAGTAGATCTTCCCCTTGTGCCGCTTGTTGTAGAGCCAGCCTTTGAGCGTGACCTCGTCGCCGACGTGCCGGCCGATCTCGTCGATG
>CAYUZG010000391.1:0-2083 GCA_964449605.1 uncultured Verrucomicrobiota bacterium
ATCGTCTTCATGCGATTCGTGATCACCCATCACCGCAACTCCTCGGCTGGCTCAACTCTCGCCAACGCTGCACGCAGCTTCTGCTTCGCCCGCGAAATACGCGATTTCACCGTCCCCAGCGGCACGCCTTCGACCCGGCCAACCTCCTCCAGCGAAAGCCCCTCGATCTCCGCGAGCACAAACGCCGTCTTCTGCTCGTCGGGCAGCCCGGCCAGTGCCGCGTCGAGCCGCTCGAACCATTCGCGCTCGGCCGCAGCCACCTCGGGCGTCCGCAACTCGGGCCGCTCGGGCAGCCGGTCCATCGCGACCGGCCGACGCTGCTTCATGACGTTCAGACATCGGTTCCGCGCAATCGTCAACACCCACGTCGAAAACCGCGCCTTCCCCGCATCGTACGACGCCAGGTTCGCGTACGCCGCCACAAAAACGTCCTGGGCCGCGTCCTCGGCGTCAGGCCCTGGGCCCAGCAGCCCCGTGACGACCCGCCACACCGACCCCCCATAACGCTCGACCAGCACCCGGACCAAGTCCCGCTCACCGCCCAGAACGTGCTGAATCACCTCCAAGTCGTCGGGCATCAGTCAGGTTTCCGGGGGCGCTGTCAAGAGTCAATTGCAGCGCATTTTGTTGGCAAGGACTTCCTGGGGTGTTCGGTAGCCGAGTCGTTTTCGGGGGCGTTCGTTGAGTAGTTTTTCCGCGCGGGCCACCTCGCGGCGACTGATCCGTGCGAAGTCAGTGCCTTTGGGAAAGAACTGCCGTAGCAGTCCGTTGGTGTGTTCGTTGGTTCCGCGTTGCCAGGAAGCGTACGGCCTGGCGAAGTACATGTCCAGTTCCAGGTCCTCGGCGAGTTGCTCGTGTTCGGCGAATTCCTTTCCGTTGTCCAGCGTCATGGTGCGTCGCAGTGCCCCGGGGAGATCATGCAGACTTCGATAGACGGCCCGTCTTGTGGTGGGCGACTTCAGGCTCGCCGTCTTGCGGATCCGGATATACCCCGACTTGCGATCCACCATGGTGACCAAGCCGCTGCGTCGCCCGGGGCTCACGACGGTGTCGCCCTCCCAGTCTCCGAAGCGGCGTCGCGAGTCGACCACTTTCGGCCGGCCTTCGATGCTCGTGCAGCCGACGAGTTGGCCCCGCGTTTCCGGGCCGCTTCGCCGCTTCCCATGCCGTCGCAAGTGGATCCGCAACTCGGATGCCTCCAGGGCGATCCAGGTGTAGATCGTCTGGTGCGACACGTGCATCTCGGGGTTGCGAGGATGCTTGCGTCGCAACCACTTGCCGATTTGATCCGGCGACCAGGCTTTCTTCAGCAACCGGGTAACCAAGGATCGCAGCTTCCGATTGTTCATTTTCGGCTCACGTCGACAACGCTGCCGACGCTCCTTTGCCTTGCGCTGGGCCTGCTTTGGCCGATAGCCACGCCCGCCCGTGTTTCGCTTGATCTCCCGATAGATCGTGCTGCGATCGCGTCCCATCAGTTCCGCGATCTCCGACTTCGGCTTCCTCGCCTTCAACAACCGGTATAGAAACTCCCGCTCACGAAATGTAAGATGACTTGCCATCGCTGGGCCTCCGTGCGAACGCCGTATCCTCGGAAAGACACGACATTCAAACGACCCAGCGATACTTTACCTATACCAATTTCCGCACTTGTTGCATTTCAAGTTTGACAGCGCCTCTTCTTTCCAAGACGTTTTCTTTCTCTTTCCGGCCCCGCGCGTCGGCCGCGAAACGTTACTTCAACTTCTCCTTGTCGATCACGTGCCCGTCGTCACGGCCCACCAGGTCGGCGCCCGCCTGCCCGGTGGTTTCATCAAACGAGCAGTGGGATTTCGTTCTCAGGATGCCGGACATAAAGCGCCATCGGGCGGAACTACCCGCCGGTCACGTTCCCTTCTCTCCGGAGCAACGATGGTCTGACCTGGCAGCCTTCACGTGGGGTGGAGACTGCCTTGGTTGCCGCGCGAGGGCACGTTGGAATGAGCACGCACCAGGTACTCTATGGGCTGGGTGAGTATATGTATCGACGAGCCACCTTGTGCGGTTCGTTCACTGCTGCGTCGTGCCTGCGACCTATTGCCTC
>CAYUZG010000392.1:0-2075 GCA_964449605.1 uncultured Verrucomicrobiota bacterium
GCCTCGAAAGCACCGCGCCCAGGTCGTCGAATCGCTCGACCACGTACTCGCCGTTCGCGGCGAGCCGGCCGAAGCACCGTTGGGCGATCTCGCGGTGGAAGCCGCCCTCGTCGGTCAATGCGTCGAGCCGGACACTCGAGCGCACGGCGAGCTCGTTGCGGACGAACTGGGCACACTCGGCGAGCGTCGGCTCGTCGGGCAGCGGGTTGAGCAAGTACGCAAGTGTGTCTTCGGCGCCGATGCAGCGACCGGCCGGGCGATCCACGAGGATGACCTGTTCGCCGCTGCCCAGAGCGGCGGTCGTGTGGGCACCCGCCTGGCCGGTCCATCCAGTCGGTGACCACACGGCAACAACAGAGTGGCCGCTGCGTCTGCGGGGCTGTGCCGCCTCGTCGACGGCCCGGCGAAGGTCACCGGCCGTGCAGGGCTGGACGTCGAAGCCGTGCCGCGTGTAGCTCGGCCGATGAATGGCCGGCACGAGCCGAAGCCGCAGCAGCGGCTTGCCGGCCCGGATCCGCGCGCGCTGTGCCACGACCGCCTCGAACGGCGCTGCCTCCTCACCATCGAGGGCGAGCCACGCCTCGGGCGAAGGCTGCTGGCGGAGCGTCACGACGAGCTTCTCACGCGGAAGGACGGCGCCGTTATCGAGCCAGCCGGACAAATGCTCGAAGCGCGCGGCGACCTCGGACAGATAGGCGGCCGCCTCGATGGAGAGCTCGTCGCGCCCGACCACCAGGCACCCGTCCGCGCGCAGTTGATCGATCGTGTCGTTGTGATCGGCGGGTCGGGCATGCGCCGGGCACCGGGTCACCGCGCCCGAACGGGCGCATGCGCGACAGATCGTCGCTTGGCAGCCCGGCTCTTCGCATTTGGTGGCAACCGAGTAGTTAAGGACCAGCTCGCGCCCGCACCAGGCGCACCGGCGCTCAGTCGGCGCGTTGGCGTCGGATGCGCTCTCCCGCGCGTGCTTGCCGTTCGTTCGGAGCGTGCGCATCGTGGCCGCCTTGCGCTGCTCGAAGTAGTGCTCGACGTCGTCCTGTGAGAGTCGGTAGACGCGCCCGATCTTGGCCGCCGGCAGATCGCCGCTCTGGATGAGGCGGTAGACGGTCTTGGTGTCCACGGCCAGCAGCTCGGCCGCGGCGTGGATGTCGATGATTCTGGCCACGCGAGGCTCCGGACAGTTCGGTCACCTGGACGGGATGCAATATCCATACCATCCTTCTCGTGCCCGCTCTGTACGGGTGCTGCCCCCGGCACGCCCCAGGTAGTGTGGGAAAGACCCACATGCTCTGTCTCGCCCTCACCTACCCCAATGTCCCCCCGGGATCGGCAGCATCAGCCGATCCCCGTGGCATGTCTCTTGCATAATCCTCGGCGGGAAGACGTGTGCCCACGACAGACGAGCAGGGGAACCAGATGGGTCGACTGAGCCTGAGTGAACTCGAGCCCGGCATGATCCTGGCGCTGCCGGTGTTCGGCGACAAGGGAGTCATGCTTCTGCCGGGCAGGACTCGCCTGACCGAGCGGCACCTCGAGCGGCTCAAGCACTGGGACGTGCACGAGGCCGTCGTCGAAGTGGTCGGACGCGACGCCTTGGCCGCGGACGCCGAGGCGCAGCTCGACCCGGCGCTGCTCGCCGCAGTCGACGATGCCCTCGACGAGAAATTCGCCACGACCGACGGCGACGAGATCATGGACGAAGTGAAGCGCGTCGTGCGGAAGATGACGATCGACGAAGCGACGGGCCACAGGAACAAAGTGCGGCGCCGATGACGGCTCGAGCAGGCACGATACGCGCCGCCATCGTCGGCTGCGGCCGGATGGCCGGCTGGCTCGAGGAGGACTCGCGCCGCGGCCACCCCAGCACGCACGCGGGCGCCTACCAGGCGGTCGAGGCGACGCGCCTCGTCGCGTGCGCCAGCCGAACAATGGAGGGTGCGCAGCGGTTCGCCGCCCGCTTCGAGATCCCGGCCGCGTACGACGATTTCGAGCGGATGCTCGACGAGCAACGGCCCGAGATCGTGAGCATCTGCACCCCGGCGTCGGTCCGGCTCGACGTGGTCCGTGCGGCGGCC
>CAYUZG010000393.1:0-2070 GCA_964449605.1 uncultured Verrucomicrobiota bacterium
CGCAGCCGCGCAGGCTGTTCGCGCCCGTGACGCCGATCTGGCCGTCGCCGTCGAGGCCGCCCAGGCTCGCGCCTGTGATCAGGCCGCCCGACTCCCCGAGTTCCCAGCGAGTCAGCGTCATGTCGGTCCGGTCGGTGGCGTACAGAGCCAGCGTGCTGCCTTCGCGCGCGACGGCGACGCCCTCGCACTTGGTCGTGCCGATGCTGTACAGCTCGGTCGTCAAATCCGCGTCGTAGACCTTGACGGCGCTCCCCTCGGCCAGATAGACGCGGCCGACGTCGTCGACGGCGATTGCCTTGCCGCGCACGCCCTCGACTCGGGCGACGGTGGCATCGACGTAGTCGGCGACCGTCAGGTCGATCTTGCGCACCTCGCCGGTGTTGTAGCCGTTGTTGTAGCCGGCGTACAGGTAGCGGCCATCCGGCGAGATCGCCAGGCCGCGGTTGTCGCGCGGGAGCGGGTCCTGAGGAATCCCCAAGACTGTCTGGTCGGTGTCCAGGATGTACTGCACGTTCCAGCCGAGCTGCCCGAGGTCCATCGAAGCGGGGCAAGGCGCCGGCATCACAAGCGCCGCCCAGGCCAACGCTGCCGTAAGGCAGCCAGTGATGAAAGCACGGTGCATAGGGCAATCTCCCTGCAAGAGAACACAATGCAACCAGGGGGAGCGGACAACAAGACACCCCGGCGGTCTGCACACACAGAAACCCGCCACAGGGAAAAACGGAAGGAACCCCCTTATCTGGAAAGCCAGTATAGCACCAATCTGCTTGAGCGTCAAGGGGAAAGCTGCCGCCCAGCCGACGAGTCAGCAGGTCAGGTGGAACATGGCGGCAACCGGCTCGGCGGCCGCGTTGTAGAACTCGATCGCCTCCGGCGTGGCGGCGAGCGTCACGGTACAGGTGTTTTTCTGCAGGTAGGCGGCCGCCTCGTCGCTCAGGCGCACGACGCCCGACTGGCCGGTGCCGATGATGAGGCGCTCAGCGCCTTGCTTGAGCAGATGCTTGACCTCCTCTTTGGAGACGATGTGGGAGGTGCCCGTCACCTTCTTGGACAACGCCTTCCGGCGCTCATGCACCGCGCCTGAGGCGTCGATCACCACGTCGTAGTTGTATTCCTCGCCGCCGATGGTGATCGACCCAAACGACGTCGCATCGATGTGGGGCTTCATGGCCGTACTCGTCCCATGCAGTACGTGCCCAACCCGCGCGACGCGGAAGCGTCGCCCTAGCTGTTGCCACGCAACAGACGTCTAACGCGTGAGCCTCGGCGAGAACCAGAGGCCGAGATCGCCCCAGTCGCCGTCGCCGCCGTCCTGGACTATCAGCTCGAGCCGATCGACGCCGGTCAGGTCGACGTCGACGTGGCCCTCGGCCCAGTCCTTCACCACCGGGGAGCGGAACCGCTCCTCGCCGTCGCACTTGACGACGAAGACGACCGAGCCCTCGACGAGGTTCTGGAGCCCGTAGCCGCTCGTGAACTGTTCCCACTTGCCGTTGAGCTTGTAGACGTAGCTCGAGTCGGCGTGGGCCCACAGGCCGGTCTCGTGGAACTGCTTGCCGGACTCGAGTGGCCGCCGCGGTCGTTCCTCATCGGGCGCGCAGTCGCGCGTGGGCTCCTGCCAGCCAACGCTGGCCGACTCCCAGTTGACCGACGAGAGGGGCAGGTCGCGGACCTTGTCACCGACGGCGCTCAGGTCCTGCGGCGTGGTCTCGGGGCGCGTCATGAGGCGATGGTACGCCTTGGCCCGCCGGGTGTAGATGTCGTCGATGCTGCTGAGCGTCTCGATGGCGGCGAGCAACGCGTCGGGATCCTGTGCCTGGATAGCCGACTTGGCATACACCTCGTACAACGTCTGGCGCGCGAGCTCGGCGACGGGGACCTTCAGCGACTCGTCGAGCGTGAATCGGTAGACGAGCTCGCGCCGAGCGCCATTGACGAAGTAGCAGCGGAGCCTGAGCGTGTAGACGCCGGGCTTCAGGTCGCCGACGTGCACCTCGAACCGGCCGTCCTCGCCGACCTCGCCATACCAGCTCGTGGCGTCGTAGTCCATCTGGTACTGCATGTCGTCGT
>CAYUZG010000394.1:0-2056 GCA_964449605.1 uncultured Verrucomicrobiota bacterium
CGCATCTGGCGGCTGCGGCTGAGCCTGAGCCGGTTGAGCAAGTACGGCGTCGCGCTCGGGCCGAAGCCGGTGAGCGCCTCGATCGCCGCGGCCACCACGCGGCTGTCGCGGTCACCGAGCCGTTCGATGACCACGTCGATGGTGCCGGCCTCGCCGAGGCGGCCGAGGCAGCGGATCGCCTGCTCGCGCACCAGCGGCGACTCGTCGTCGATCACCTCGACGACGGCCGGGGCGACGCCCGAATTGGCGATCCGGCCAAGCACCTCGCAGATGCCGGCCCGGAGCGCCGGGCTCGGCAGCTCGAGCGCCTCGACAAGCGGGATCGTCGCCACCGACCGCATGCGGCACAGCGTGTCGATCACGAGCTCGCGCACTTCGGCGTTGTCGACGATCAGCAGACGCAGCAGGCGGCGGGCCGTCGCGGTTGTCTCCTCGCGGGCCATCTGCCCGATCAGCCGCTTGAGCGCTTCGGCCGCTTCGTTGCGGACAATCCACTCTTCGTCGGCAAGCGCGTCGGCGAGCGCCTCGATCACGGCCGGCTCGCCGAGCCGGCCCAACGCCGCCACAGCGAACCAGCGCGTCACCGTGTTCTCGGACCGGTAAACGCGAGGCCGTAGCAGCGCCTGAGCCGACGAGGGGTCACCGATGCGCGCGAGGCCCTTGACGGCGTACTGCTGCACCTCGTCGTCGGGGTCGTCGAGCGCGTGCACGAGCGCCTCGACGGCGCGGGCGTCGCTGAACGCGGCGAGCTTGCGGGCGGCATCGCGGCGCACTTCCCAGTCGATGTCGCTCCGAAGCTCGTCGGCAAGTTGTTCAAGCGTATCGGCCACGGCGCGCCTTTCTCATGCCACCTCGATGATGCCCTTGCAGCTACTCCCCGGCGAGGCGGACGTCATCTCGTAGTTGCACTCGATGCCGGTGAGGATCTCGACGGCGGCCTTGAAGCAGCCGATCCGCGCGCAGGTCAGGTTTTGCAGCGGCATCGTCTGGCTCGACAGGTCGCGGCAGCTCGCGCCGTAGGGGCAGGAAGCTACCTCGACCTCGACGCGGTACGGGTCGAGCTCCTCGACCCTGAACTGGCTCGCATCATCGAAGAAGCCGACCTTGACGCACAGCTCGATGTAGCTCTGAATCGCCTCCTTGATCGTGGCCGCCTTGCGCGGACGGAGGCCGTACTCCTCCTCGAGAATGCGCAGCAGCGTCTCGGTCGCGTGCTGGTAAGCGCGCTCGATGAACGCGCGGGGCCGGATGCCGTGGAAGTCGCGCGCGGTCTCCTCGAGCGCGTCGAGCCAGACGCGGGCGACAACCCAGCCGGTCGTGCTCTTGTCGAGCGTCTTCATTTCTTCCTCGCCGTGGTTGAGGTTGCTTCGTCACTGGCGGCCCCGCCCGTCTTAGCCGCCGCCGCCTGTTCGTCGGGCGGCGCGTGTGCGGCCTCGACCAGGCCCATTCGCTCGAGCAGCACTTCGAGCGCTCGGGGCGTGAGCGAGATCGAGTGGTCGCGCTGGAGCTGGCGGACGAGGTAGTCGAGGCCGGCGTCCTTGTTATCCGACCACAGGATGGCGACCTGGGCCTTGTCCTGCTCGCTGAGCGCGGCGAGCTTGGCGTTGATCGCCTCTTCCTCGATCCGCTCGGACTTGACCTTCAGCATGTGGCCAAGCACACGGACCGTGGCGCGGCCGATGGCGAGCTCCTCGTTGGTCGGGATCACGAGGACCTTGACGGGCCCGGTGCTGATCGTCGTCTCGTTGGCCGCATTGCGCTTCTCGTCGACGGCGATGCCGAGCGCGTCGAGCCCCTCGCACGCCTTGAGCCGGACGGCCGCCGCGTTCTCGCCGATGCCGCCGGTGAAGACGACCGCGTCGAGCCCGCCGAGCACGGCCGTGTAGGCGCCGATGTACTTGCGAACCCGGTAGCAGAAGATGTCGAGGGCGAGCTGGTGCTGCTCGTTGCCCTCGTCGGCGCCGGCGATGATCTCGCGCATGTCGTTCGTCGTCTCGCTCACGCCGAGCAGGCCGCTGTACTTGTTCATGAGCGTGTCGACTTCCTTGGTCGAGAG
>CAYUZG010000395.1:0-2053 GCA_964449605.1 uncultured Verrucomicrobiota bacterium
AGCGCCTTGGCCCGGCTCTTGGCGAAGCTGATCGCGCCGCCCGAGGCCGAGCGCATCTGGCGGGAGATCAGGAAGTAGAGGATGCCGATGATCAGGAGAATGGGCAGGAAGCTGAGGAGCACCTGCGTCCATATGTTGCTGCTCTTGACCGCGTTGGGCCGCAGCGTCTCGTTGATCTTGTTGATCATCCCTTCGGCGCGGTCGTCGACGACGGCGACAAACGTGTGTCCCGCCTTCTGCGTCTTGAGCAGTTCGCGCTCGTCCGAGCCGATCGGCTTACCCCAGTCGCCGGCGATCTGTTTGAACTCGGCCGCGAGCGCGTCGCGCTCCGCCTGGCGCTGCGCGACGACCGCCGCTTGCTGGGCGATTTCGGCGTTGAGCTCCTTTTGTTGAAGCTGGTCCGCAGCGATCTCGCTTTCGAGCCGTGCCAGGGTGTCGCGGAGCTGCTTGGCCCGGGCGGGTTGCGCGTCGCCGATCTCATCGAGTGTCGCCTCGATCTGCCGCCGTTCGTCGCTGGCCTTCGCCAGTTTTTCCTCGAGAGGCCGCCGCGCTTTCGCGATCTGGTCGAGCGTGGTCGAGGCGCCGTTATACGCCTCTTCGGCGTTCTGGTAGCGTTCATAGGCGCGATCGATCGGCGGCTCGACGGTGCGAATCAGCTGCTCGATCTCGGACCACGACTTGTACGTGCCCGTGATCTTCTCGCCCATCTTCATCGGTTCCCCGGTGTCGATGAACCCGCGCTTCATGTCCTGGTAGACCTCGCCGAACGACGCGCTGTAGCGCTTGCCCCGATCGAATGCCGCCACGATGGTCAGCACAATCAGGATCAGGATCAGCAGCAGCCACACCAGCGGCCAGCGACCGCCGGACGATCGTGGCCGCTGAGGGCGGGGTTCTTGGGAGCCGTTCATGGGTTTATTCTCTGCGCGCGTCCCGGGTGCCGACGCTCTGGCTGCCGGACGATGGCCGCAGCGTCAGCCGCACCACAAGCAGGCGCTCGGTTTCGTCGGTGACTTTGCAGGCTTCTGTGATCCTGTAACCCGGAATCCATAGTACTTCGTTCCGCCGGCACAGTAAAGGCACTTTGCCCCGAAGCGCTGCCGGGAGCTTCTCGTCCACGAAGATGTCTTGCACCTTTTTGACGCCGTCGAAACCGGTCGGTTGCAGCGTGTCGCCGGGCTGGCGGGTCCGCAGGATCAGAGGCTCCGTCCCGACGCTGTCCGCGTCGAGCTGCTGTGTCAGCTCCACCGACTCGCCCTCCTCGACGCGGCGCCACAGCTCGGCGAGCGACGTCGTCGCCGCGTCGGGCCGCCGCCAGTCCTCGGGGCGGGCCGAGAGGGAGGTCTGCACCTGCACGTTGAGCGTCGGATGCTCCGCCACGCCCGGCACGGCGAGCTCCAACGGCTCGTGCTGAGGCTGTGGCCGCTTGCGCCGGACGACCATCCGGTCGAACACGGCCTCGCACGTCAGGCCCCGGCCCAGCGACGGCTGCGGCCGCTGCGCGTCGAGCAAGAAGCGCTCGAGCTGACGCACTTGCTCGGTGCCCAGGGTGCGGCCCAATCGCTCGGCCATGAGCGTGCGCACGAGCTCGGTCCGCACCGCGCGCGGCATCTGGCGCAGCGCGCGCAGCGGCACCGCGAACCCATCGTCGACCGGCTGGACGAATCGCTCGGCCGCCCGCTCGACCTGCGTGCCGATCAGGTCGGCCACGTCGCGCAGTTGCTCGGCCGTGCTCGTGAGCAGGTTCGCCACGTTCGGGTTGTACTCCCTGGCCAACCGCGGCAGCAGCTCGGCCCGGATCCGGTTCCGGGTCAGCGCCGTGTCCGCGTTCGTCGCGTCGGTGCGGAACTCGAGGCCGCTGCGCTCGAGGAACTCGAGCACCTCGGCCCGGGTGACCTCCAGCAGCGGCCGGACAAGCCGCAACGCGCCTTCGCCACGAGCAATCGGGATGCCAGCCAGGCCACCCAATCCAGCCCCGCGCAGCAGGTTCATCAGCAGCGTCTCGGCGTTGTCGTCGGCCGTGTGCCCGGTGGCGATCACGTTCGCGTCGAGC
>CAYUZG010000396.1:0-2048 GCA_964449605.1 uncultured Verrucomicrobiota bacterium
GCACCTCGGCGCCCGTCTCCTCGATCATCTCGCGCTTGTGCTCGGGCGCGTCGAGGGTGGTCACCACAATCGTGCGTTCGCGCCACTCGTCGGTAAGCACGGTGGCGTCGAGCGGGATGCCGGCGGCGCCGTCAACGATAACACGCCAGGGACAGTGCGGCTCGGCGCGGGCGCCGAGGTGATCGGCGAACTCGCCGCGCGGCGTGAGCTGCGGGTCATCCTTGCTGACCGTACCGAGCCCGACGAGGACGGCGTCGGTCTCGTAGCGCATCCGGTGGACGTGGGCGCGCGAGCGGTCGTTGGTGATCCAGTGCGACTCGCCCGTGGTCGTGGCGAGCTTGCCGTCGAGGCTCATCGCCGCCTTGACGGTAACGAACGGCAGCCCCTCGGTGATGAACTTCGGCCATCCCTCGTT
This sequence comes from uncultured Verrucomicrobiota bacterium, assembly GCA_964449605.1. GTDB lineage: Bacteria > Auribacterota > JABMQX01 > JAFGEW01 > JAFGEW01 > CAYUZG01. The sequence continues at coordinate 416 of CAYUZG010000396.1, forward strand.
GAGCGCCTCGCAGTCGGCCTCGAGCACCGGGCCGACGACGTGCACGCCGCTGGCGCGCAGCATCTCGAGGCCGCGGCCGCAGTGATCAGGATTCGCGTCCTCGGTGCCGTAGACGAGCTCCTTGATCCCGGCCTCGATGATGGCGTTCGTGCACGGCGGCGTGCGGCCAGGCGTCGAGCACGGCTCGAGCGTCACGACGAGTGTCGCGTCCATCGCCGCGTCGCCGGCGGCACGCAGGGCGATCACCTCGGCATGGTCCTTGCCGGCGCGTTTGTGGTAGCCCTCGCCGACGATGCGGCCGTCCTTGACGACCACGGCGCCGACGCGCGGGTTCGGGCTCGTCGTGCCCTTGCCGAGCGCGCCGAGCTCGAGCGCGCGGCGCATGAGGCCCTCGTGGGGGTCGTTGACCTGGCCACACATACTCGATGGCCTCCGGGGTCTATTCGAGCAAGCCTGCTGTTCCAGCAGGGCGGCGCTACTCCAGCAGCGCTTGTGCGAACTCGGCGGGGACGAACGGCTGCAGGTCGTCGAAGCCCTCGCCCACCCCGATGAACTTGACGGGGATATGGAACTCGCGCTGGATGGACACCACAATACCGCCCTTGGCCGTGCCGTCAAGCTTCGTGAGCACGAGGCCGGTCAGGCCGAGCGCGTCGTTGAACAGCCGCGCCTGCTGCAGCGCGTTCTGGCCCGTCGTGGCGTCGAGCACGAGCAGCGTCTCGTGCGGCGCGCCGGCGATCTTCTTGCCGAGCGTCCGCTGGATCTTCTTGATCTCCTCCATGAGGTTGACCTTCGTGTGCAGCCGGCCGGCGGTGTCGATGATCACGCAGTCGGTCCCGCGCGCAAGCCCGGCCTCGGCGGCGTCGAACGCGACCGCGGCGGGATCGGCGCCGTGCTGGTGCTTGACGAGGTCGGCGCCGACGCGGTCGGCCCAGATGCCGAGCTGCTCGATACCGGCCGCGCGGAACGTGTCGCACGCGGCGAACAGCACCCGCTTGCCGTCGTCGATCATCATCTTGCCGAGCTTGGCGATCGTCGTCGTCTTGCCCGTGCCGTTGACACCGACAACAAGGATGACGGTCGGCGGCTGGGGCGCCACGTTGAGGGGTGAGGCGTCTTCACTCAGCTCGCCGACGAGCTCGGCCTCGAGCCGCTCGACAAGGCGGGCCATCTCGACCCGGCCCTCCTCGTTGTACGTCTCGCGGATCACGCCGAGGAGCCGGTCGGTCGTCTCGACACCCATGTCGGCCTGGAGGAAGGTGGCCTCGAGCTCGTCGAGCGTGTCCTGATCCACCCGCCGGCCTGTCACCAGCCGCACAAGCGGGTCGGTGATCCGGTCGTGTGTCTTCTTCAGCCCCGTCTTGAGCTTGCTGAGTATGCCTCGCAGCGCCATACGATCTCCTTGCCTGTCTGTCTCAAAGCGGTCTGATTATAGCACGTGCCCGGCCACCTACCGGCACTCCCCTCTGCGGGCTCTGCGCCTCTGCGAGAGGAAGAACCAGATGTCTCGCAGAGGCGCAGAGACCGCAGAGGGTGAATGCGGGAAGGCGCCCGCGAGGCGTATTGACACCGGCGGCGGGCGGAGCATATAACATGGGCCTCTGCACACGGGGCGGCATGGCCAAGTGGTTAA
>CAYUZG010000397.1:0-2040 GCA_964449605.1 uncultured Verrucomicrobiota bacterium
GACAGGTGTAGCTCACCGTGAGCTGTACGCGTCCTCCTGACAGGGCAACGGGGGTAACCGACTCCGTGGAGGTAACTTGCCTCCGATCTCGTACAAGTGCCGACGCTTGGTTCACGGTGGCCCGCTGCACCGATCGCGTGGAGTCGTGACCGCCTGCAACGCAACGCCTAACGAGCGAGAGAGAAGCTTGGATTGCGTTCGGGTCTTGACCGTAGCCTCTCGCTCGGGGCATGAAGAAACGTCCTGATATTATACCGTATCACATTCTCTGGGGGGGGAATCCCAATGAAGAGTCACGCATTGCTCATTGTGCTCGGCTGTTTGTTCCTGGCCACCAGCGCGCTTGCGGCTGGCCCGGAAGGAGCATGGCCCTGTGTCGGCGGCAACAACCGGCTCACGGGCACCTTCCCGCCAACCGTCGACGTCGGCGCTGCTCTGGAGGACGTGGTCTGGCAAATCGACGACTACGCAACCTCGCCTGGTGGTGTGAAGGGCGCCGTCCTTATCGATGGCGATGACAACATCTACCTGAGCGTTCTCGACGTCAATGACTCGCTGCAAAAGCGGGACACGGACGGCAACCTGCTCTGGACGATTGCCACGCTCAGCGGCGAGGGCAACCGCGCAACAGGCGTTCTCGGCAACACAGGTTTCTGGTACGTGCCCTGCAACGGCTCCCCTCGGGAAACCGACACCGACGCCTACCTACTGAAGATCAACACCAGCGACGGCGAGATCATCTGGACACACCAGATTGGTGGCGGCGGCAAGGCGGTCTTCGCGTGCGCGGCCATGATGGACAATGCCGGTTCGATCTACCTGCGCGCGTACCACATGGACGACGACCAGTTCGCCTACCTCTACAAGATCACCGACATGGACTTGACCGCCCACGAGGACTGGGTCAGGCGGGTGTGCACGCATCAGGGCGAGGTCGACCAGGTCGTGATCCCAGGCGATCCTGGCGACTACTGGGGGCAGCAGCACGTCTCCGCCATCGATCCCGTAGACAACAGGGTTTACCATTACGCGGGGCCGCCGGATATGGTGCTTCTCGGGATTGACTCCGCAAACGGTGACGTCCTGTGGTCCACGTCGTTCGGCTACGACCCAGGGGCGTTCCCGGACTACTACATCGGCAGCGACAACTGCCCGGTCGTGGACGACAGCGGCAACGTGTATCTGTACACGAACGTGGCGGAGGAGAGCCAGCAACGCACAGCTGTGGCCAAGTTCGACGGCGACGATGGCACAATGCTGTGGACATGGTCGGGTCCTTATCCGTCATGGGCTTACGCCGCCGGCCACACGATGTCCGGCTACACAGGCTCCCTGAGCGTCGACCAGTCGCGCCTCTACACGGTGCACGAGGCGACCCACTTCGCGCTCGACACGGCCACGGGCGCTGAGCTGTGGGTTTATGGGTCCTCGGCACCCACAATGGTGATGTCGAACGGCCAGTCGATCGTCGACGGTGCCGGCGGCATCGTGGCCTGCGGTGGCTACAACCATGCCAAGGAGCGCATCAACGACAACGGCGGCAGTGCCGGCCGCGACTGGCTCTGGCCACCATCCGAGCTCGGCCTCTACTCGGGCATGACAGATTACTGCGGCATGAACTCGAAGGGGCAGCTCATCATGGGCACCCAGTTCAAGGTGGAGAGCAAGTACGGGTGGTCTCTCATCGCCAAGTTCGAGGCCGAAGGCCCGCTCGAGATCTACAAGCCGTTCTCGATCGGTCCGCTTAACAAGGGTGTCCCCGTGCGCGATTACGAGAGCACACCGGATGAATCGAGTATGCTCGGCTACGTCCAGTTCGCGTGCAAGGGCGCTGACGGCACGGTGACGTACTCGGTCGCGGAAGGCGCGTTCCCGGACGACCTGGTCCTGAGCGAGGACGGCAAACTGACGGGCGTGGTGACGGACGCCGTTGGCGCGTATTGGGTCAAGGTGCAGGCGACCGACGGTGTCAACGACCCCGTTTTCAAGGAGTACAACATCGACGTGGTCGCCGGACCGCTGCGCATCGGCCCGGGCTTG
>CAYUZG010000398.1:0-2021 GCA_964449605.1 uncultured Verrucomicrobiota bacterium
CGCAGCCGCGCAGGCTGTTCGCGCCCGTGACGCCGATCTGGCCGTCGCCGTCGAGCCCAGCCTGGGCCGCCCCCGTGATGAGGTCGCCCGACTCCCCGAGTTCCCAGCGGGTCAGCGTCATGTCGGTCCGGTCGGTGGCGTACAGAGCCAGCGTGCCGCCTTCGCGCGCGACGGCGACACCCTCACACTTGGTCGTGCCGATGCTGTACAGCTCGGTCGTCAGGCCCGCGTTGTAGACCTTCACGGCGCTCCCCTCAGCCAGGTAGACGCGGCCGACGTCGTCGACGGCGATCGCCTTGCCACGAACCCCCTCGACACGGGCGACGGTCGCATCGAGGTAGTCGGCGACCGTCAGGTCGATCTTGCGCACCTCGCCGGCGTTGTAGCTGTTGTTGTAGCCGGCGTACAGTTACCGGCCGTCGGGCGAGACGGCCAGGCCGCGGTTATCGCGAGGCAACGGGTCCTGGGGGACGCCGAAGACCTCCTGGTCGGTGTCAAGGATGTACTGCACATTCCAGCCGAGCTGCCCAAGGTCCATCGAAGCAGGACAAGGCGCCGGCATCACAAGCGCCGCCCAGGCCAACGCTGCCGCAAGACAGGCGGTGATGAAAACACGCTTCATGGAGCGATCTCCTTGCAAGAAAGCACAATGCGACCGAGGGGTAGAAAACAAGGCGGCCCGGCGACGTCCGCGCACACAACGTCACGCCGCAGGGAAAAACGAATGGAACCCCCTTATCAAAGCACAATCATAGCACACCCTCGCCCCGGCGTCAAGGGCGAAGGCTCGGCCCCAACAAGTTAGCAGGTCAGGTGGAACATGGCGGCCACGGGTTCGTCGGCTGCGTTGTAGATCTCAATCGCCTCCCGGGTGGGCGCGAGCGAGAGCGCGCACCCTTTCTCTTTGAGGTAGGCGACCGCCTCGTCGCTCAGGCGCACGACGCCCGACTGGCCGGTGCCAATGATGAGCCGTTCGGCGCCCTGGTTGAGGAGGTGCTTGGCTTCGTCCTTCGACACGATGTGCGATGTGCCTGTCACCTTCTTCGAGAGCTTCTTCTGGCGTTCGTGCACGGTGCCTGAGGCGTCGATCACCACGTCGTAGTTGTACTCCTCGCCGCCGATGGTGATCGACCCAAACGATGTCGCGTCAACGTGCGGCTTCACGCTGTGCCCCTCCACTGCGATGTGAGCCCGTCCAGCCTAACGCGTCAACCTCGGTGAGAACCAGAGGCCGAGATCGCCCCAGTCGCCGTCGTCGCCGTCCTCGACGATCAGCTCGAGCCGGTTGACGCCGGTCACGTCGACCTCGACGCGGCCCTCCGCCCAGTCCTTGACCACCGGGGAGCGGAAACGCTCCTCGCCGTCGCACTTGACGATGAAGACGACCGAGCCCTCGACGAGGTTCTGGAGCCCGTAGCCGCTCGTGAACCGTTCCCACTTGCCGTTGAGCTTGTAGACGTAGCTCGAGTCGGCGTGGGCCCACAGGCCGGTCTCGTGGAACTGCTTGCCGGACTCGAGTGGCCGCCGCGGTCGTTCCTCATCGGGCGCGCAGTCGCGCGTGGGCTCCTGCCAGCCAACGCTGGCCGACTCCCAGTTGACCGACGAGAGGGGCAGGTCGCGGACCTTGTCACCGACCGCGCTCAGGTCCTGCGGCTTGGTCTCGGGGCGCGTCATGAGGCGATGGTACGCCTTGGCCCGGCGCGTGTAGATGTCGTCGATGCTGCTGAGCTTCTCGATGGCGGCAAGCAGCGCGTCGGGGTCCTGGGCCTGGATAGCCGACTTGGCATACACCTCGTACAACGTCTGACGCGCCAGCTCGTCAACGGGGACCTTGAGCGAGTCGTCGAGCTTGAACCGGTAGACGAGCTCGCGCCGAGCGCCATTGACGAAGTAGCAGCGGAGCCGGAGCGTGTAGACGCCGGGCTTGAGGGCGCCGACGTGCACCTCGAACCGACCGTCCTCGCCCACCTCGCCATACCAGCTCGTGGCGTCGTAGTCCATCTGGTACTGCATGTCGTCGT
>CAYUZG010000399.1:0-2018 GCA_964449605.1 uncultured Verrucomicrobiota bacterium
AGTTCTCGTGGACGAGCACGGGGCCGGGGGCTCTGAAGGCAAGCGGCTCGTGGCCCATGGGCGGCACCGCGACGATCTCGCTCGCGAAAAACGGGACGGTGGCGCAGGACAGCGGGGCGAGTCCGCTCCAGGCGAGTGCGACGGTCGGCGCGGCGGGCGAGGTGTGGACGATCGAGATCACCAACACGTCGGGGTCGAGCATTACGGTCGCCTACATGCTGACGTTCACGCCGCAGTAGCGCACCCGGGGCTCGCGGGCCTGTTGAACAACGCGCCCTATGCAAGCCCTTCGGGCTATGTGGTGATGTCTTGCTCTCTTCTAACCCAGGGCGTTGCCCTGGGCTATCCTACAAAGCCCCTTCGGGGCAACCAACGAGGAAGCACATCTCGCTTTTTCAACAGGGGCTCACCCGCCTTCGCGGGGCTTCGGCGGGCTAGTGGCATGGGCATCTTGCCCATGATCCACGGGCGGGACGCCCGTGCTACTGCGCTCTCGCCGCGACACAGGCTCCACGACAATACGTCATTGTGTTCCCGAATGCGCGCCCTAGGCGCGGGCGGCGAGGTCGGAGCAGCCGGGGGCGTCGGCTTCGTTGCGGGCGAGGTCGACGAGCCAGTCGGGCAAGCTGCCGCCTGCGTCGTCGAGGGCAAGGGCCCAGAGGCTTTTGACGACGTCGGGGTTCTTCGGGGCGACGTTGTCAGCGAACGGGTCGTCCGCCTCGAGGTCGCGCAGCAGGACGCCCGTTCCATCTGCTTTGCAGTTGAGCCACCACTTATCCGTGATAACGGTTTCCGTCGAGCCCCACCCGACCGTGACGTGATCGCGCGGAGACGGCGGGCCCGGGGGGACCCGCCCTACAGCGCTGGCGCGTGCGGCGGCATTTGCCAACGCTGCGTCGAGGAACGGTTTGCCGTCGATGGGCTGGGGCGACTCGACGCGGGCGGCGTCGAGGATGGCGGCGGTGATGTCGTGGTGCTGGACGAAGATGTCGCTCGTCGTGCCGGCGTGCTCGGCGCCGGGGAAGCGGATCATGAGCGGGACGTCGTAGACCTCGGGCGTCGAGGGATAGCCGCGCTTGCCCATGTAGTCGCGGTCGCCGATCGAGTGGCCGTGGTCGGCGGTAAAGATGACCATCGTGTCGTCGAGCAGGCCGAGGACGCGCATCGACTCCATAAAGTGGCCGAACCATCGGTCGCACATCGTGACGACGCCGCTGTAGTTGGCCTGGGTGCGGCGGAGCAACTGCTGATCGAGCTGGGCGGTGACTTTGTAGCCGGACTTGACCTGCTCGCGTCCCTCGCCGCTGTCGTACATGCGGCGGTAGTGGGGCGGGCAGAGCCAGGGCTCGTGCGGGTCGAATGACTCGACGGTAAGGAAAAACCTGTCGGCGTCCTGGTTCTGCTCGAGCCAGACGGCGGCCTCGTGCAGCACGCGCGGGGCGAAGTAGTCCTCTTCCTTCGTGCGGTCGTGCATGTTGCGGAGGCAATGCTCGATGAAGCGCACGGTGCCCTCCCTCTGGAGCTCCTTGGGCAGCCAGTGGTCGATCTCGTCCTGGGTGAGGCGGGGCCCGGACCGCGCGGGATCGCACTCCTGGCCGCGCAGGAACGTCCACTGGTCGAAGCCGCGCCAGAAGTTCTTTGAGGGTTTGAACATGTGGTAGACGTCGGCGATGAGGGCTGTGCGGTAGCCGGCGTCGTGCAGGATCTCGGCGAGCGTGTGCTGCTCCTCGGGGATCGGTCCCCAGCCGGGCGCGCCGGTGAAGTCGCCTTTGAGGCGGATGTCGCCCTCGCGGTACGGATAGACACGCTGGCCGGTGTAGAGCGCTCGCCGGGCAGGCAGCGTGGGGAGCGACTCGGGATAGGCGCGCGTCATAACGAGCGCTTGCGCGGCAAAGGCGTCGAAATGGGGCGTCTGCACCTTGCCCCACGGGGGTGAACCGTAGACGCCGACGCAGTCTCTTCTGAGCGAATCGAATACGACGAGGATGATGTTCATAGCTGAGCGCCCTCCATGCCGG
>CAYUZG010000400.1:0-2011 GCA_964449605.1 uncultured Verrucomicrobiota bacterium
TCGATGAAGTCGAGCAGCTCGCCGGTGTCGGGGTCCCGAAGCTCCTCGCCGCGGTGGTAGACGGTGAACGTGTCGCCGACCTGGATGCCTTCGCGCTCGCCGGCGTTGATGTAGATCTTGTCCCCGTTCGCCATGACGACCTTGCCTTCCCACTTCGCGTCGAGGATGCGCGTGCCGAGCAGCACGACGCCCTGATCGATGGCGTTTTGTACCGCCCGGCCGAGCGGGCTCTTCTGGAAATGCTGGCCGCCGATGCCCCAGTCGGCGTCGTTATAGTCGGCCGCCACGCCCGTCGTCTGGGCGCTGCCTTCGACACGCTGGGTGAACTCCTCGCCGCTGGTTGTGTCGATCATCCGGAGCACGACGGCAATGTGCGACTTGGTGACCCGGGCGCCGACGTCGAAGCCCTTGATACGCACCGCGCCGCCGGTATCCTGGGTTGTCTCCTCGTACTCGGTGACGGCGCCGATGATGAGGAACTGCGCGTTGAGCAGCTTGCCCGTCGTAGCGGCCGTCGAGGTGACCGTGCGGTCCGACGCGGCGAAGTCCTGCTCCTCGAGCACGTCCTCGATGGCGGAGCGGTTGATGACGATGAAGCGTTCGGTCCGGTCGAGTGCGCTCGCCATCATGTCCGAGAAGCCTTCGCCGAGGTGGAACTGGCCCTTGAAGTCGGTCTTGTTCTCGAAGGCGCCGACGGCGACGGTCTTCTTCGGGCCCTTGAGCGGCGGTAGCCCGCTCTCGTCGCCTTCCTCGACGTGGCCCTTGATCGTGCCGGTCTTGCGGCCGCCCGTGTCCTCTTCACCGATGACCGACAGGGCCGCCGCGCGGCTGCACGCGACGCCGAGCGCCACCATGCCGATGAGCAGCACGAGCAGTGTGCGGGTATAGAAGAAGCGCCACATAATCATCATCTCCTCAGAGCTTGGGCCTCACTCCATGTCCTCGGCTTTGCCCGTCGGCGGACGGGCTATTCTTGCTCCTCGACGGTCACCCTGATCCGGTTCGCCGTCTTGCCGCGCAGCGTGAGCGGCAGGCCTTCGATCGCGAGCACCTTGTCGGCGAGGTCCTTGACGACCGCGCCGGCGACGAGCACGTCGTACATCGACGTGGTCTCCTCGACCATGCGCTCGACCACCTTCTCGACGCCGTCGATCGCCTTGAGGCCCTCGACGAACAGCGCGCGCTCGTTGCCGTCGGCGTTCAACAGCACGACCTGGACGGTCTGGACGTTGTAGACCTCGTCGCGCCAGACCTCGACGATCTTGTCCATGAGCTTCTCGGTGACCTTGTCGCCGGCGGCCTTGAGCGCCTCGCGCGCGATGGCGGTCTCGCCCTTCGTGCCGCCGCCGCGTGCAGTCGCCGAGCCCTCGACGATGGCGATCACCTTCGCCGTGTCGGTCTTGATCGCTTTAACCGTCACGTTCGCCTGGTACGAGTAGATGTTGACGCCGTGGGCCGAGCGTGCTTCGCCTATCTCGGCCGACGCCTCGCCCAGGATGACCACGTCGGCGCCGAACTCGCGGCCGAGCGCGGCCGCCTCGATGGGGTCGTCGTAGTGGAGGGTCGCATCGCGCTCACGGATCAGCTCGTGCTGCGCCGGGTCGATCAGGTCGAACTTGGCGTCCACGAAGAACTTCTCGAACGCGGTCTGCAGGACGGGCGCCGGCAGTTCGCCGCCGTCGACGTGTTCGCGGAAGATGACGGCGATGCGCGGGTTCTCCTTCTCCTCGATCAGGATCTTGATCGCCTGGAGGTCCTTGCGCAGCTCGGCCAGCGAGACCGTCGCCTGCACCGTGACCTCCCAGAGCCCACCTTCACCGCCGTTGTCGCCGACCACGTTGTAAGTGCTGACGTAGCCGGTCACCTCGCTGTAGATCGTGTCGCTAATGAGCTGGTTGTTCTGGACCAGGGTCTCGGAGCTGACGAGCACCCCGACACCCTGCTCGACGGCCGCGCGCAGCGCGCGCGTTGTGGCTTCGTCCTTGCTTTCGCCCTCGCCCGTGACGGTGAC
>CAYUZG010000401.1:0-2006 GCA_964449605.1 uncultured Verrucomicrobiota bacterium
CCGCCGTGCTGCTCGACATGACGATGCCCGAGATGAGCGGCGAGGAAGCGTTCCGCGAGCTGCGCCGCATCCGGCCCGACGTGCCCGTGATCCTCACCAGCGGCTACAACGAGCAGGACGCCGTGGGCCAGTTCACCGAGCAGGGGCTCGCCGGCTTCGTGCACAAGCCGTTCGACGTCGAGACCCTCGTCCGCACGATGCGCGAAGCCCTCGAGCAGTAAAAAGGGCAAGCGCCACGCCGTCGAAGCCGCTACAATGCGCCCCGTCGTGCGCGCATCCTATCTGGACGGGAGGTCACTCACCATGCGGTCGGACATGACCAAGAAGGGTTTCGAGCGTGCGCCGCATCGGGCGCTGCTCAAGGCCACCGGGATTACCGACGAGGAGATCCACAAGCCGTTCATCGGCATCGCCAACAGCTACACCGACGCCGTGCCGGGCCACGTCCACCTCGACCGCGTCGGCACCTATGTCAAGGAGTGCGTCCGCGAGGCCGGCGGCGTGCCGATCCTGTTCAACACGATCGCGCTGTGCGACGGCATCATCATGGGCCACTTCGGCATGAAGTACTCGCTGCCGTCGCGCGAGCTGATCGCCGACTGCGTCGAGACCGTCGTCGAGGCGCACCGGTTCGACGCGCTCATCTGCATCCCGAACTGCGACAAGATCATCCCCGGCATGCTCATGGCCGCGATGCGCTGCAACATCCCGACCGTGTTCGTCAGCGGCGGCCCGATGGAGGCGGGCCGCACGCGCGACGGGCGCGCGACCGACCTGATCAGTATCTTCGAGGGTATCGGCGCCTACAAGGCCGGCACGATCACGGCCGAGCAGCTCGCCGAGCTCGAGAACACCGGCTGCCCGGGCTGCGGGTCGTGCTCGGGCATGTTCACGGCGAACTCGATGAACTGCGCGTGCGAGGCGCTCGGCATCGCGCTGCCGCGCAACGGCACGATCGTCGCCACGAGCGCCGCGCGCAACCGCCTCTACCGCCAGGCGGCGTTCCGTGTCATGGAGCTGCTCAAGCACGACGTGAAGCCGCGCGACGTCGTGACGCGCGAGGCGCTCGACAACGCGTTTGTGCTCGACATGGCGATGGGCGGCTCGACCAACACGGTGCTCCACCTGCTCGCCGTCGCGCACGAGGCCGGCGTCGACTACGACCTCGACCGGATCAACGAGCTGAACGCCCGCACGCCCAACATCTGCCGGATCAGCCCCTCGAGCCGCTACCATATGCAGGACCTCGACGAGGCCGGGGGCATCCCGACGATCCTGTGGGAGATTCTCACCAGCGTGCCCGGCCTGCTGCACGAGGACTGCCTCACGGTCACCGGCGGGACGATGGCCGAAAGCATCCGCGACAACAGCGTCCGCAATCCCGAGTGCGAGGCCGGCAAGCGCTACGAGCCGACCGGCGACCACCTCGACGTGATCCGCACTGTGCAGAACCCGTATTCGGACACCGGCGGCCTGGTCATCCTGCGCGGCAACCTCGCGCCCGACGGCGCCGTGCTCAAGACCGCCGCCGTCGAGCCGGGCATGGAGACGTTCGAGGGCCGGGCCGTCATCTTCGAGAGCCAGGAGGACGCGTGCGAGGGCATTCTGGGCGGGAAGGTCAAGGCCGGCGACGTCGTCGTCATCCGCTACGAAGGCCCGTGCGGCGGGCCCGGCATGCAGGAGATGCTCGCGCCGACCAGCTACATCATGGGCCAGGGCCTTGGCGACAAGGTAGCGCTCATCACCGACGGCCGGTTCAGCGGCGGCACACGCGGCGCCTGCGTCGGCCACGTCAGCCCCGAGGCGGCCGCCGGCGGCCCAATCGGCCTGCTCGAGCCCGGCGACGTGATTGTGCTCGACATCCCGAACCGGCGCCTCGACGTGAAACTGAGCGACGACGAGCTCGCCACCCGGCGCGCCGCCTTCAAGCCCACGCTGCGCGAGCTCACCAGCCCCTGGCTCCGCCGCTACCGCGCCCAGGCCACCTCCGCCGCCACCGGCGCCGT
>CAYUZG010000402.1:0-2006 GCA_964449605.1 uncultured Verrucomicrobiota bacterium
CGGATCGCTTCGTGCGCTTCCTGGGCGCCCTTGCGCGAGGTGTACGCGTTCGGCTTGTCGGGCAGGTACTCGGGCCCGTACTCGGCCGGGATGAGCTTGCGGACCGCCTGGATCGCCTCGGCGGCCACGCGCGTCGAGTCGGTTCGCATGTACGTGATCAGGCCGACGTGGCCCATCTCGCCGACCGCCACGCCCTCGTAGAGCTGCTGGGCAAGCACCATCGTCCTCTTCGTGCTGAAGCCGAAATGGCGTGACGCTTCCTGCTGGAGGGTGCTCGTGATGAACGGCGGGACCGGCCGGCGCACCTTCTCCTTCTGCTCGATGTTCGAGACGGTGAACGTCTCTCCCTTCAACTCCGCGACGATCTTGGCCGCTTCGGGCTCCTTCGAGAGCTTCGCCTCCTTGCCGTCGAGCTTGCGCAACACGGCGTTGAACGCCGGCGGCTTCTTGCCGCGCAGGTGCGCGGTGACCGACCAGTACTCCTCGACTGTGAATGCCTCGATCTCGCGCTCGCGCTCGCAGATCAGCCGCAGCGCCACCGACTGGACGCGCCCGGCGCTCAGCCCGGGTTTGATCCGCTTCCACAGCAGCGGGCTGATCTGGTAGCCGACGAGGCGGTCGAGGATGCGGCGCGTCTGCTGCGCGTTGACCAGGTCCATGTTGATGTCGCGCGGATGGTCGAACGCGGAGCAGACGGCCCCCTTGGTGATCTCGTTGAACGTGACGCGCCGCACGGGCGTCTTGCCCTTGACCTCCGTGGCGATGTGCCAGGCGATCGCTTCGCCTTCGCGGTCGGGGTCGGGCGCGAGGTAGACGGCGTCGGCCTTCCTCGCCTTCGACTTGAGCGACTTGAGGAACGCCTCCTTGCCCTCGATGACGACGTAGGTCGGCTCGAAGCCGTTATCGACCTCGACGCCGAGCCCCTTCTTGGGCAGATCCTTGACGTGGCCGACGCTCGAGACGACCTCGTACTTGGTGCCGAGGAACTTGTTGATCGTGCGCGCCTTGGCCGGCGACTCAACGACCACCAGCGATGTGCCCATCCAGAATCCTCCGGGCGACGCTTCGGCGTCGCTTTTGCTGCTGCTGCGCAACAGCCGGCTGCGTTCCTTCCGCCCGCTTCTAACGGCCCGTGCGCGGCGCGTGTTCCATTACGCGCCGAGCCTCACGTAGTACTTGCCCGGCAGTTGCTTGACTAAGTGCTTCATTTCCAACGACAGAAGCGCGACCGAGACTTCGCCGGGCGGCAGGTCGCAGCCCTGCACGAGCTCCTCTATATGACGCTCCTCGCCACTGAGCAACTCGTAGACGGCGGCCTCGTGGCCTTCCAGGCGCGGCCGGGGGCCGGCGGCCGCATTGGACGAAGGCTGCGCCTTCGTCGCGCGCAGCTCGCCTTGAGGGAATAAGTAGTCGAATTCGGAAAGCACGTCTTCGGTGCTCTCGACGAGCTTGGCGCCCTCCTTGATGAGCCGATGATTGCCCTTGAAGGTCGGCGCATCGACCCGGCCCGGCACGGCGAAGACCTGGCGGTTCTGGCTGAGCGCGTGCATGGCGGTGATGATCGCGCCGCTGTTCGCCGGCGCTTCGGCCACGACCGTGCCGAGCGTCAGGCCGCTGATAACCCTGTTCCGGATCGGGAAGTTCGTCTTTGTTGGACGGCATTCCATATAGAACTCGCTTACAACGGCGCCGGATTCGGCGACCTGCTCGGCCAGCTCCCGGTTCTCGGGCGGGTAGAAGCTAGCAAATCCGCTGCCAAGCACGCCGATCGTCCGGCCGCCGCCGTCGAGCGCGCCGATGTGCGCGGCCGTGTCGATGCCGAGCGCCAGGCCGCTGACGACCGTGAATCCGTTTGCCGCGAGATCGCGCGCGAGGCGCGAGGCCGTGGTCCGCCCGTAGTTGGTCGCGCGGCGCGAGCCGACGATGGCGATCGCGTGCTTGTCGCGTTCTTCGAGCGTGCCCTTCACGTAGAGCACCATCGGCGGGTCGTAGATCTGCTTGAGGTT
>CAYUZG010000403.1:0-2003 GCA_964449605.1 uncultured Verrucomicrobiota bacterium
ATTCTGACGTTCGGCGACGGGCGCGACTTCCTGCAAAAGCCGCTGACGGCCGTGAACAAGAAGTTCACCAAGGAACTCGAGGCGCGGCTCAGGAAGGACGGCTTCCAGGTCGTCGTCGGCCGCAAGGTGCTCTGGAAGAACTCGATCGCCGAGGCCGAGGGCCGCCGCATGATGGCCCAGGGCTGCCACGCGGTGATCTTCAACTTCGCCGTCTGGGCCTGGCCGCAGTACGCGCGCGTGGCGGCGCAGTTCTGCCCGCAGCCGATCCTGATGTTCTCGAACGTCAACCCGCAGTACCCGGGCCTCGTCGGCATGCTGGCCAACGCGGGCAGCCTCGACCAGGTCGGCATCAAGTTCTACAAGACGTTCGGCGACATCAACGACAAGACCACCTACGCGCAGGTCAAGAGCCGGCTGCTCGCGATCGCCGCCTACAACGGGCTCAAGGGGCTCACCTACGGCCTGTTCGGCGGGCGGGCGCTCGGCATCGACACCGCCGTGGCCGATCCCGCGCTCTGGATGAAGAAGTTCGGCATCGACGTCGATCACGTCGACCAGATGGAGCTCGTGCGCCGCGCCGAGCTGCACGTGGCGAAGGGCACGAAGGTCGACGCGGCGCTCAAGTACCTCAAGACGCGGCTCAAGAAGATCCACTGGACCGAGCCGGATGCCGAGTTCCGACTTACCGAGGAGCTTCTGCGCAAACAGCTCGGCATGTACTACGCCGCGTACGACCTCGCCCAGGAATTCGGCTACGGCTTCTGCGGCATCAAGGGCCAGCGCGAGCTGACCGAGCACTACGTCACGGCCGACGTGGCCGAGGCGTTCCTCAACGACCCGTACCACCCCGACGGCACGCCGAAGGAGCCGATCGTCTGCTCGACCGAGGCCGACATGGACGCGGCGCTCACGATGAAGATCTTCAACCTGCTCAGCGGCGAGCCGGCGCTGTTCGCCGACATCCGCCACTACCACGCCGACCTCGACGCGTGGGACCTGTGCAACTCGGGCGAGCACGCCACGTTCTTCGCCGCGCGGAGCTGGTCGGCGCCCGCGAACCTCAAGCACGTCGAGTTCCGGCCCGAGGGCTTCTACTTCCCCGCCGGCGGCGCGAGCGTCTACCACTTCGCCGCACCGGGCGAGGTGACGCTGGCGCGCCTGACGCGCAGCGGCGATACGAACCGCTACCGGATGGCGATCATGACGGGCAAGTTCCTCAAGCTCGGCGCCGACAAGGCCGAGAAAAAGGCGCGCGAAGTCCAGGACAATTGGCCGCACGCCTACTGCAAGCTCGACAACTGCTCGCTGAAAACGTTCGTCGACGGCATGAACTGCAACCACATCCACGCCGCGTACGGCAACTGGCTCGACGAGCTCGTGACTTTTTGTGAGATCGCCGACGTCGAACCGGCTATTCTGCGCGATTAGCGCAGACCTCCGCGATGAGCGCAGACCTGCGCGATCAGCGCAGACCTTGGCGATGAGCGAGGCCCAGCGGGACGAGCAGCCCGCGGCGAACTTCAACCGCCTCGCGGAAGCGCAGGGGGTGTGGAGAATTGAGTCCCCGCAGGGGACAACATGATGTAGCCACGGGCGTGAGCCCGTGGATCGTGAACAACACGAGAACCGAGCCCCCGCAGGGGGCGACATATGCAGCAGCGAGCCACATGCCGCCCCCTGCGGGGGCTGGCGCGGGTGCGAGACCCGTACCCCGGGCTGACGCCCGGGGCTACATGATGCCGCCCGCTGCGCGGGCTCAGGCAGAAGTGAGCTGCACGACAGCCGGGATCCTGTCTCGAACCGCTCGCGCAGGCCGGCAAGACTGACGTTCGCGGCCCCGCCGCCGCGCTGCCTGACGGGACGGACACGACGCGCCAAAGAGAGGCGTGCAGAAAGGCCACAGCCATGGCGCAGAGCAGCTTCAATCCGCGCGAGATCTTCGCCATCGCCAGGGAGATGGAGCAGGAAGGGCTCGCCTTCTACAAGGCGGTCGCCAAGGCGGT
>CAYUZG010000404.1:0-1996 GCA_964449605.1 uncultured Verrucomicrobiota bacterium
AACATCAGAGCCCCTTCAGGGGCGATTGACGCAGACCCGACACGGTGGTTCAATCGCCCCTGATGGGGCTCCAATGCGGAGGATGCCGCAGCGAACCACGGGCTTGCGCCCGAGGCTACTGCCAGTCGTGCCCCGTTGGGCACTCTCCCGAAGGGAATGCGTGAGCTGTGAAGCCGGTTGTCACACGAGAGGAGATCGAGGAGGCCTTCAACAAGGCTCTCGACGAGCTCGTAGCCGAAGGTGCGATCACCGCGAAGCCGGACGTGTACTTGGAGACGCCGGGCGACGAGGCGCACGGCGATCTCGCCTGCAACGTGGCGATGCGCCTCGCCAAATCCGAGAAGAAGAAGCCGCGGGACGTAGCGCAGCTGATCCTGAACAAGCTGGCCGACTTCGGCATCAGTGCCGGAGCTTCCGTACAACCGGAACCCCAATTGCCGCAAGAAGGCCAGGTGTACACGACGAGTGTTGTGACAACCGAGGCGCGCGTCGCTGGTCCAGGCTTCATCAACCTCACGCAACCCAACGCCGCCTTTCACAGGGCGTTGCAGAAGGCGCTGGCGGCCGGCGACGGCTACGGCCGGTCGGAGCTCGGCACGGGCCAGCGTGCGAACGTCGAGTTCGTGAGCGCGAACCCGACGGGGCCGCTCACGGTCGGCCACGGCCGGCAGGCGATCCTGGGCGACGTGATCTGCCGCGTGCTCGCGTTCTGCGGCTTCGGCGTCGAGCGCGAGTACTACTACAACGACGCCGGCCGCCAGATGCGCGTGCTCGGCGAGTCGCTCCGGCTGCGCTACCTCGAAGCGCTTGCCGACTCAAGAGAGTCGGGCGAGAAGATCGAGTTCCCGGAAGACCACTACCGCGGCGAGTACCTGGCCGAGCTGGCGCGCGAGCTCGTCGACGAGCACGGCGACGCGCTGCGCGACAACGAATGGGAGACGTTCAAATCGCTCGCCGAGAAGCGCGTCTTCGCCATTATCGAGGCGACGCTCACGCGGCTCCGCATCACGTTCGACCGGTTCTTCAACGAGTACGACCTGTACAAGTCCGACGAGGTCGCAAAGGTCGTCCAGCACTTCAGGACGCAGGGCGACGCATATGACAAGGACGAGGCGGTCTGGTTCCGGGCGAAGAAGTACGGCTGCACCGACGACCGCGTGATCATCAAGAGCACGGGCGAGCCGACCTACCGGCTGCCCGACATCGCCTACCACCTCGACAAGCTGCGGCGCGGCTACGACCGCATCGTCGATGTGTTCGGCCAAGACCACCACTCGACGGCGCAGGACGTCGCCGCCGGGCTCAAGGCGATCCTCTCGTACAACCACCGCGCGCACGAGCTGGAGCGGATCACCGTGCTCCTGCACCAATTCGTCACGCTCACGCGCGGCGGCGAGCAGGTGAAGATGTCGACGCGCCGGGCCGAGTACGTCACGCTCGACGACCTGCTCGACGAGGTTTCTGCGGAGATCGGCAAGGAGCTGAACAAGAAGGAAACCGTAGTTGGGCCGATCACGCCCGAGCGGCTCGACACGATGGCGCGCGACGCGGTGCGCTACTTCTACTCGATGCGACGGATGGAGAGCCACCTCGAATTCGACCTCGACCTGGCCGTGAGCCAGTCGATGCAAAACCCGGTCTACTACCTGCAGTACGCGCACGCGCGGATCTGTTCGATCTTCAAGAAATGGGCCGAGCGCGGCGGCGGTGCGTCAACGGACTTCCGGTCGCTGCCCGAGAGCGTGATCGCCCGGCTCGTCGAGCCCGAGGAGGTCCGGATCATCAAGCTGGTGGCGCGCTTCCCGAAGCTCGTCGAGCAGATCGCCGACTCGTACGAGACGCACCGGATCAGCGAATACCTGCACACGCTTGCGCGCGAGCTCCAGGGCTACTACGAGAAGCACCGTGTGCTCGGGGATGATGAGGAGCTGATGCTGGCGCGGCTGGCGCTCATTCATGCGGTGCGGACGGTCCTGGCGAACGGGCTCGAGAAGCT
>CAYUZG010000405.1:0-1991 GCA_964449605.1 uncultured Verrucomicrobiota bacterium
AGGCGTCTTTGAGGTGGAGCTCGTCGATCTTGCGGTAGAGGGACGGGACGCTGATCTCGAGCAGCTTGGCGGCCTGTTTCTTGTCGCCCTCGGTCTCGCGCAGCACGCGGGCGATGTGGCGGCGCTGGGTGTCGCGCGTGATCGACTTGAGCGTCCGGTCGTGCACGAGGCTCAGGTCGTGGCCCTCGAGGAGGCGTTCGGGCAGGTCGATGAGCTTGATGCGGGTGCCCTCGCAGAGCGTGGCGGCGCGCTCGATGACGTTCTCGAGCTCGCGCACGTTGCCCGGCCAGTCGTAGTTCTCGAGCACGTACATCGCCTCGTCGTCAATGCTCACCTCGACGCCGAACCGGTCGTAGCGCTTCTCGAGGAAGTGGCGCACGAGCAGCGGCACGTCCTCGCGGCGTTCGCGCAGGGGCGCGATGTCGAGCGGGATGACGCTGAGGCGGTAGTAGAGGTCCTCGCGGAACTGGCCGCGCTTGACGCATTCGGCCAGGTTCTCGTTCGTGGCGGCAAGCACGCGCACGTCGATGTGCTTGACTTCGTTCGAGCCGACGCGCTTGACCTCGCGCTCCTGGAGCACGCGCAACAGCTTCATCTGCATCGCCGGGCTCATCGTGCCGATCTCGTCGAGCAGGATCGTGCCTTTGCTGGCCGATTCGAACAGCCCGTCTTTGTCGGCGTGCGCGCCGGTAAACGCGCCCTTGACGTGGCCGAACAGCTCGGATTCGAGCAGCGTCTCGGGGAGCGCGCCGCAGTTGACCGCGCAGAACGGCCGCTCGCGCCGCGGGCTGTTGTAGTGGAGCGCCCGGGCGACGAGCTCCTTGCCCGTGCCGCTCTCGCCGGTGATGAGCACGGTCGAATCGGTCGGCGCCACTTTCTCGATGAGCCGGTAGATGGCCTCCATCGGCTTGCTGGTGCCGATGATGTTCTCGTACTGGTAGCGGCCGGCGATCTCGCGCTTGAGCATCCGATTCTCGTCGAGGATGGCGCGCTGCTGGAGGCCGAGCTTGACCTTGAGCAGGATCTCGTCCTTCTTGAACGGCTTCATGACGTACTCGAGCGCGCCCTCGCGCATCGCCTCGACGGCGGTTTCGTACGAGGCGTAGGCGGTCATGACGATCACGACGATCTCGGGATCGACCCGCTTGAGGCGCCGGAGCAGCTCGAGCCCGTCGGTGGGCTCCATCTTGAGGTCGCTGATGACGAGGTCAACCTTGCCGTCCCGGACGAGCGCGGTGGCCTCGTGGGTGTCGGCGGTGGTCTCAACCGTGTAGCCTTCGCGCGAGAGCATCTCACAAAGAACCTCGAGCATGCTCTGTTCGTCGTCGACTACCAGAATCGTGCTCATTGGTCGCCTCGTGTCGGTGCTTCAGTCGGGGCCGCTGCCATCGCCTCTGGCTGGGGCAGCGTGACGATGAAGGTCGTGCCCTGGCCCGGAGTGCTCTCGACGCGAATCGTGCCCCGATGGGCCCGAACCATCTTCTCGGTCAACGCCAGCCCGATGCCGAGCCCGCGCCGTTTCGTGCTGAAGAACGGCTCGAAGATATGGTCGATTGCATCGGGTGGAATCCCCGTACCGGTATCCCGCACGCGCACGCACGCATCATTGGTGCCGTGCGCGCCGGGCTCGATCTCGATGTCGATCCTACCACCGTGGGGCATCGCGTCGGTAGCGTTTCGGAGCAGGTTGAAGAAGACTTGCTTGAGCTGGTCGCGGTCGGCGCGCACATACAGCGGCTCGTCGGGCGCGTGCAGCTCGATGGCAGTGCCCGAGCCCGCGTCGGTGTTCTCGAAGAGCGAGACGACTTCCTCGATGACGGCCCGCGCATTGTGCGGCGCCAGCTCCGGCGTCCGCTCGCGCGCGTAGGCGAGGAACTCCTCGATGATGTGGTTGAGCCGGTCCGACTCGTTCATGATGATGCCGAGCAGCCGTTGACCGCGCTCGTCGAGCGTGACCGAGTCGGTCAGCAGTTCGATCGAGCCGGCGATCG
>CAYUZG010000406.1:0-1988 GCA_964449605.1 uncultured Verrucomicrobiota bacterium
GTGCGCGGCTCGGTCGTCGACGTGGTGTTCGACGGCGAGCTGCCGGCGCTGTTCGAGGCGCTCGTTGTCGAGGCGCCTCACGGTGAGGCGAGCGGCGACGGCCGGCCGGTGGTGCTCGAGGTGCAGCAGCATTCCGAGCCCGACCGGGTGCGGACGATCGCCATGTCGTTCACAGCCGGACTGGAGCGTGGTCGGCCGGTGCGTCGGACGGGCGCGCCGATCAGCGTGCCGGTCGGCAAGCCGGTCCTTGGCCGGCTGCTCAACGTGCTCGGCGAGGCGATCGACAGCGGCGAGCCGTTCGCGGCCGACGTGCCGCGCCGCCCCATCCACCAGCCTGCTCCGTCGCTCACCGAGGAGCGCGCCTCCGACGAGATCTACGAGACCGGCATCAAGGTGATCGACTTGCTCACGCCGATGCCGATCGGCGGCAAGGCGGGCATGTTCGGCGGCGCGGGCGTCGGCAAGACGGTGCTCATCATGGAGCTGATCCACACGACGCTCGAGAAGCACAAGGGCGTCGCCGTCTTCGGCGGCATCGGCGAGCGCTCGCGCGAGGGGCTCGATCTGTGGGACGAGATGCGCGCAAGCGGCGTGCTCGAGCGCTCCGTGCTCGTCTTCGGCCAGATGAACGAGCCGCCCGGCGCGCGGTTCCGCACGGGCCTGACGGCGCTGACGGTCAGCGAGCACTTCCGCGACGAGATGGGCCAGGACGTGCTCCTGTTCATCGACAACGTGTTCCGCTTCGTCCAGGCTGGCATGGAGGTCTCGGGGCTCTTGGGGCGGATGCCGTCGCGGGTCGGGTACCAGCCGACGCTTGCGAGCGAGATCGGCGACCTCGAGCAGCGCATCGGCTCGCGCGGGCGCGGGGCGATCACGTCGGTGCAGGCCGTCTACGTGCCGGCCGACGACCTGACCGACCCCGCCTGCGTGCACACGTTCACGCACCTTGACTCGGCCATCGTGCTCTCGCGCGACATGGCGGCGCAGGGCCTGTACCCGGCCGTCAACCTGCTCGAGTCGTCGTCGAAGCTGCTCGACCCGCGCACGGTGGGCGACGAGCACTACGAGGTCGCGCAGGCCGCGCGCCGCACGATCGCGCACTACAACGACCTCAAGGACATCATCTCGATGCTCGGCATGGAGGAGCTGAGCGAGGACGACCGCCGCGTCGTGCTGCGCGCGCGGCGCCTCCAGCGGTTCCTCACCCAGCCGTTCTTCGTGACCGAGCAGTTCACGGGCAAGCCGGGCAGGAGTGTGCCGCTCGCCGACACGATCTCCGGCTGCAGCGCCATCCTCAAGGGCGAGCTCGACGAGGCAAACGAGTCGGCGCTGTACATGATCGGGCCGATCAGCGAGGCGCAAGGCCGTGCGGTCGAAGCGCCGGCAGAGAAGGAAGAAGAACTCACCGCGGAGCGCGCCGAGCGCGCAGAGGGAGAGGATGCCTGACGGGCGGCGCGAGATGCAGCTCATCGTGACGACGCCGACGCGCGTGATCGTCGACGAGCCGGTGCGCAGCGTGCAGGCAGAGGACGCGAGCGGGCGGTTCGGCATCGAGCCCGGACACGAGCGCTTCCTGACGACGACCGTGCCGGCCATCCTCATGTACCGGCCCAGCACGGGCGGCGAGGAGTACGTGGCCGTCGATCGCGGCACGCTGCGCGTGACGCCCGACCGCGTGCAGCTCGCGACGCGCCAGGCCGTGGCGTCGGGCAACCTCGACGAGCTCGAACGCGTCGTCGAGCAGCAGTTCGAACGCGAGCGCGACGTGCATCGCGAGGCGCTCACGAGCTTCGCCGACATGGAGCTGAGCGCCTGGCGCAAGATGATGAAATATGAAGAACGACAAGCCCGATCGTGACGACGAGGCGTTTGGGCCGCTCTCGCCGAAGCGCATGGCCGACCGCGCCGAGCGCATCAAGCGCGCCCGCAAGGAAGGCGACCGCGGCTTCTGGCAGAACCTCGGCCTGATCGGCAGCGTCGGCTGGATG
>CAYUZG010000407.1:0-1957 GCA_964449605.1 uncultured Verrucomicrobiota bacterium
GGGCACGACGGCCGCGTAGGTCGAGGCCGGGTCCTGGCGCGGGCCGAAGACGTTGAAGTAGCGCAGCGCCACGGTCTCGAAGCCGTACAGCTCGGTGAACAGGCGGCAGTAGTGCTCGCCGATGAGCTTGGTCGCCGCGTAGGGCGAGAGCGGGTTGGGCGGCATCGCCTCGTGCTTCGGCAGCTCGGGCGTGTCGCCGTAAACGGACGAGGAGGAGGCGAACACGAGCCGCGCGACGCCGGCGTCGCGCGCGGCGACGAGCAGGTTGAGCGTGCCGGTGACGTTCACCTCGTTCGTGGTGACCGGATCGTCGACCGAGCGCGGCACGCTCGGGATCGCGCCCTGGTGCAAGACGTAGCGGACGCCCTCGACGGCGCGCTGGACGTCGCCCGGGCGCCGCAGGTCGCCTTCGATGAGCTCGATCCGGTCGAGGAACGGGGCGACGTTGTCGCGCTTGCCGGTCGAGAAGTTGTCGAGCACGCGGACGCTCTTGCCCTCGGCGAGGAGCGTCTCGACGATGTTCGAGCCGATGAAGCCGGCGCCACCGGTCACGAGGTACTCGGTCATTCGTGCCTCCTACACTGCTGTTCCTAAGGCGGAGTTGATCCTCCGGATGAGTTCTTGGACGTGCCGGGCGATGTCCGGTGCCCGGAGGATGTCGGACGCAATGACGACGCCGGCCGGGCGCGCGTCGAGCACGTCGTCGAGGTTCTGCGCGTTGATCCCGCCGATGGCAAACACGGGCAGCGGCACGCGGCCGCGTACGCGCCTGACGAGCTCGGGCCCGACGACGCTGTACTCGGGCTTCGTGCCGGTGGAGAACACGGCGCCGACGGCGATGTAGTCGACGGCCTGGGCCGCGCCCTCGAGCGCTTCCTCGAGCGAATGGCTCGACCGGCCGACGATCATCTCGTCGCCGACCACCCTGCGGCATGCATCGACGGGCATGTCCTCGACGCCGATGTGCACGCCGTCGGCACCGACCGCGACGGCGATGTCCGGGTAGTCATTAACGATGAACAGCGCGCCCGCCTTGCGCAGCACGGGCCGGAGCCGCGTGCACGCGCGACGGACGTCGCCGTGCTCGGACCGCTTGTCGCGGTACTGGATAAGGCGCGCGCCGCCGGCGACCATCTGCTCGGCGATCGTTACGGGGCTGCGGCTGCCGATCAACTCGCGGTCGATGATACAGTACAGGCCCGCCTTGCGTAGCTGTGCCTCGTGCATGGTTCGGGCTTCCGACGCGCCACGCGTCGACTTGCCGGAGCGTGCGGGACGAGCAGTCACGCGACTAGCTCGCCGTCGGCGAGCCGAGCGCCTTGAGTTCGCGTTTGAGGATCTTGCCCGTGGGCGTGCGCGGGAAGTCGTCGACGAACCGGACGCGCCGCGGGATCTTGTAGGCGGCGAGCCGAGGCTTGAGGTAGTCGATCAGCTCGGCCGGCTCGGCGACCGCGCCGTCCGTGAGCCGCACGAACGCGACGGCGACCTCGTCGAGATTCCGGTCGCGGTCGCCGACGACGGCGACCTCGTGCACCTTCGGATGATGGTGAAGGACCTCCTCGATCTCGCGCGGGTAGATGTTCATCCCTTTCGAGATGATCAGGTCCTTCTTGCGGTCGAGGATGAAGATGTAGCCGTCCTCGTCCATGCGCGCGATGTCGCCCGTGTGCAGCCAGCCGTTGCGGAGCGTCGCCGCGCTCTCGTCGGGGCGGTCGTGGTAGCCGCGCATCACGTTCGGGCCGCGGACAACGAGCTCGCCCGGCTCACCCGCGGGGAGTTCGCGGTCGTGCTCGTCGAAGATCTTCACCTCGACGCCGGGCAACGGGACGCCGATCGAGCGAAGCTTCCGCACGCCGTCGAGCGGGTTGAGCGCGACGACGGGCGCGGCCTCGCTCAGCCCGTACCCCTCGAGCAGCGGCACGGGGAAGCGCTTCTCGAACTCGAGGAGCGTCGCCTC
>CAYUZG010000408.1:0-1952 GCA_964449605.1 uncultured Verrucomicrobiota bacterium
CACCCCGAGGAGGCCGCCGCCTAAGACCCATTTACACACCTATTGACAAAACCTCCGCCGATCTGTTCCAATGCTCTCGCCGCGGCTTTTCGAACCGCGTCGCTGCTGTCATGCGCCAGGGCCTCCATAAGCCCATCGACCGCGGCCGGGTCGCCGAGGCGGCCGAGTTCCTGAGCGGCGTACGCCCGTTCAGCATGCTTCGGGCTTCTTAGCTTCGAGAGCAGCTCGGTCAGGCTGTACTTCCCCGAGCTCCGACTCTCGCCGTCTGCGGGCGTCCACACTCTCCACATGCCGGGGATCATGTCCTGATACGCGTCGACCGGAATGCCCACCGTCATCTCCCACGGCCATGTGGGGCCACCCGCATATCCCTTCCATGACCGGCGATGCGCATTCCAGACGAAATAGGAGCGGTTAAGCGGCTCAAGATCGATCCAGAGATCTTGGACACCGTCGAGATTCTCATCTCGAAGGCCGTACGGGACGAGAACCCCAACTGCCCAGGATAGCCTGAGCTCCAGCAATGTGCGCATGCCCCTGTCCTCGAACTGGTAGACACGAAGCACGTTTGGCTTGGGCTCTTCACCGGCGCGCTCAGGTGTGTAATAGGCGAGACGCTCGATGGCGACCTTCTCGACAAGACCGTCACCGTTTATGTCACCAAACTCATCCAGGCTTGGTTCACTGTCTTCGAACTCGGCGACGAGCTCGCCCGAGGCGTCGAGAACATACGAGTAACCGTACTGCCCGCTCAATCCGGGGCGTGTCTCGCGCAGTGTGGCGTGTACAAGAACAAGAGGAGTCTCGTCCCCGGCGTGCGCCACGCGCAGCTCGTACCCGCCTCGGCCGCGCGGGAGCGCGTCGAAGTGCGGGGACGGGGCGGCAACCTGGGACAACACATCGTACGGGTTGTCTCTGACCCTCGCCAGCAGCTCCTGGAACTGCTCCTTCGGGTTTTCCGGGGTTTGGCTCGGAGCGCACGAGAACGGAATGAGACAAATGCACACGGCGGCCAGGAAGAATGCTCCAACGGGGCATGTTCGCAAGCGCTGATGCCGTGGTGCATCAGAACCAGGTAGAACCGACGAGCCAGGGGACATCATCCGTGATTCCATGAATCGGCTTTGGGGGACGCGACACTTCGTTGTCGGCTGCGCGGTGCTTGGGTTCCGAGGCCCGTGCCGTGTCCCCGCGATCGGCTTGTTCCGCGATCCTCCTCTTGCTTCCTACCGTTCCCGGAGCCAGCGTGGGCCGTCAGCCGGCCTGCGCGGCATATGGAGAATGGCCTTGCGCCACTTGACGGCGTCGAAGCCGTGATCCTGCCCCGTGATGCGCTTCAAAGTGTCTCTTGCGATCTCACGCATCGGCAGGGTGCGACCGCTGGCGGTCACATCGGAGGACTCATCGTCGATCGGATACCTCCCAACGCCTGCTTCGTCCAGTTGCTCTGTCACCGCCAGCCGCACGGCCAGCGGCGCGTCACTGGGTAGACTCTCCAGGAGTACGGCGATGACGGCCCGATCGAACATCGCGACTTCCTCATTGTAGCCTTCAGCCCGCATGAACGGATCCGACGAGCTCAGCAGCCAAACGGTCCATGGCGCCGATCCTTCCGTCTTTGCGAGAGCCTCGGCCGCCCTACGTCGATCGCGCGTCGCACCCTCCTCCGGCATGGTCTGCCGAAAGAGACGTTCCGAATCTGACGCAGGGGCCGGAGCAAGGATCGCCTTCCGCCACCCGTCTTGATCGAAACCGTGATCCTGCCCCGTAACCCGCACCAGCGTCTCTCTTGCGATCTCACGAATAGGTCTGGTCCCGGCGTTGCCGAGCACAACGACGAAGAAGAAAGATCGGCTCGTCCTCGGGTATTGTCCCCTGCCCGTCTCCTCAAGCTGCTCTCTGACGGCCAGCAACAGCGGGATTGGCGTGTCGTCAGGCAGATTCTCCACTAG
>CAYUZG010000409.1:0-1943 GCA_964449605.1 uncultured Verrucomicrobiota bacterium
AGCAACACGACTATATATACGATGTGCGAAGGGGTTTTTCAACAGCCTGCTAGTGACGGTGACAACGACATACGAAGCGGACGCGTGCCCAGTTCATTCCGCAGCTCGGACGCTGTCAGCGATCGCATCGAACGCCTCGCCGAACGAAGCAAACTCGTCACGGCTCGCAAAGCACTTCACGCCGTACATGCCGCCCTTCTCCATGAAGAGGAAGTAGCGGAACTGCTTTTCGGTGCCGCCGTCTTTCCCAGCATACTCCAGAATGTAACAGTCTCTGCCCTCGCGTTTCTCCCTCGCTGAAGAGAGTCTCCGGTAACCTTCGACCTGTGCACGGACTGATGGCTCCATCAGGGGGAGGATCTGGTCAAGCGAGGCCCGATGGGCGTCCTGGACAAGGATCTCGACGACGGCGGTTGTCTCCTGCTTCCTGAGGATCACGGGCATCTCGGGCAGCGGCGTGTCGGTGACGAACTCCCAGGTGGCGTCCGGTCTCTTCACGGTCATGTTGTGCTTGGGGCTTGTGAACAGGTCGCCTTGGATGATGAACGCTTCCTCCGGCTCGTCCTCGTAGCGCTCGAAGGTCACACACTTCGCTCGGTAATCAATCGTGAGTTTGAATAGGGAGAGAACGTCGGCGCCGAGGATTCCCGCGATGTCCTTGCCGCCCATCTCACGCTGGTGTTCGATGGTTTTCCCTCCGGCGCTGCAGGACAGGTCACGGACAACGAGTCCGCCGATCTCCAAGGAATCGATCCGGACGAGAAACACCTCGAAATCGCCCCCGGCGTCCCGTACCACGTTCCTTCTTATCTCATCGAGCTCGAGTGCCTCGGCGACCTCACCGGACAGCGACGTGTTTGTCGCCCCTGTGTCAAGGATGAAGTTCAGCGGCTTGCCGTTTACGGCGAGTTTGAGAAGGATGTTGCTTCTGCGGAACTCGTACTTGACCGTGGCAGTTCTGGGCTGTTCCTGTGCCGGTGTGCCCAGAGAGCCCAGAATAACGGTGGTACACACGACCCCCAGTGCCATCCAGCGCATAGTGTTCTCTCCTCTTTTCCTACACGATGAAACCGTGGCGCCTATTCAATTCTGCACACAAAACGCCTATGCGCCGCCAGCAAGCGGTCTTTCACTCCTGGTAGCTGCCGCAGCGGGGGCAGCGGTGGACGGGCTCGTCGCGGTCGGCCGTGTAGGTGTACGAGCAGATCGGGCAGCGATAGCCCTTCCTGACGGGCGGCTCGTAGCGCTTCGAGCGGTGGCCGTGCTCGAAGCTCATCCAGACGATGAACAGCACGGCGAGGAACAGGAACAGGTAGAGGAAGAAGATCTCACCGATGCGCAGCGGGATCATGGTGACACGCTCCCCGGTTCCTCGTTGAGCACTTCATCGCCGAGCACCTCGTCGGCCGACGGCGGCCTGTGCGCCGGCCCACCTTGCCCGATCGATTTGGGGAAGAGCAGTCTGGCTACGAGCCTGTAGCCGTCTTCCGAGTGTTCGAGCTTGAACTCCCACCGGCCCATCCGGCTCATGACCGCGTCGTCGATCTGCGGGTCGCCCGAGGGCCGCACGACGTAGTCGAGCTTCCCGGCTGTCACGTCCACCCGGATCTCGCCGCGGAACAGCTTCACGTCGGGGCCGGACGCCTCATCGGGCCCGATCATGCGGGCGCCGGCAGCCGGCACCTTCCTGAACGGGACCGCGAATGGGATCCGCATGCGGAACGGCTCGCCGCCGCCCTCGGCGAGCCCCTGGCGTGCGGCGGCGAGCGACGGGCCGGCGTCGTAGTCGACGGGGAACTCGTCACGCAGCGGCGCCGGCTCCTTGGCGAAGCCCCAGCTTTCGGGGCCGACCGACGGCGGCGCCGGCGGCGCGAGCTCCGGTTCGTCCTCCAGGACGAGCGCCGTGCGGTCGAGCTCGAGCTTCGGCACGGTGGTCCGGCGAT
>CAYUZG010000410.1:0-1932 GCA_964449605.1 uncultured Verrucomicrobiota bacterium
CGTCCGTCGGGTCGGGCAAGGCCCGGATCTCCTCGTGGCGTGCCTCCCAGTCCTTGAGCATCTGCTTGTGCTCGCGGGCGAGCGTCGCGTGCTCGTCGCCGAGCGTTGCGAGCTGCTCGTGGTCGGTTGCGAGCGCGGGGTCGGCCATCCGCTGCTGGAGCTCGGCGAGACGGGCCTCGCGCTGCTCGATCTGTTGTTCGAGCGACTCGATCCGGCGTTCGAGCGCGCGGCGCTTTCGCGTCACGGCTTTTCGCGTCTTCTGTTGGCGGATGCGTTCTGCCTTTGCCATGGGTGCAGGCCGGCCCTTCTTCTCGGTGCCGGATGCGTCGTCGAGGCCCGACTGCTCGGCGAGCAGGCGCTCCTTGTGCGCGAGGTACTCGCTGTAAGTGCCGGGGTAGACGTGCGCCGAGCCGTCCTCGAGCTCGATGATGCGGTTCGTCACGCGGTCCATGAAGACGCGGTCGTGCGAGACGACGACGACGGTGCCCGTGTAGGCCTGCAGCGCGCGCTCGACGGTGGTGCGGGAGCTGACGTCGAGGTGGTTGGTCGGCTCGTCGAGCAGCAGCAGGTTGGCCGGGCTGAACAGCATGCGGGCGAGCCGGAAGCGCGTGCGCTCGCCGCCCGACAGGACCGAGAGCGGCTTCTCGGCGTCGTCGCCGCTGAAGAGGAACGCGCCGGCAACGTCGCGTGCGCGTTGCGCCTGGCCGACGGGCGCGGCGGCCCGGAGCGCGTCGAGCACGGTGGCGTCGGACGCAAGGCTTTCGAGGTCGTACTGCGCGAAGTGGGCGAGCTCGACCTTCCGGCCGACGCGGCACTCGCCCTCGGTCGGCTGCTCGCGGCCCGCCATGAGCCGAAGGAGCGTCGACTTGCCGGCGCCGTTGACGCCGACGAGGCCGACCCTGTCGCCGCGTTCGATCGTCAAGTCGAGGCCCGAGAAGACACGCACGGCTCCGTAGGCGTGGCCAAGGTCCTTGAGCGTGACGACGTCGCGATGGCTGCGCGGCGGGTGCGGGAAGTCGAAGTGGATGGCCGTCGGATGGAATGGCTGCTCAACACGCTCGATCTTCGCGAGGTACTTGATGCGGCTCTGCACGAGGGCCGCGCGTTTCTCGTTAGAGCGGAAGCGGCGGATGAACGCCTCGACGCGGGCGATCTCGCGCTGTTGTTGCTCGTAGGCTGCCCAGAGCTGCTCGCGTTTCGCCTGGCTCTGGACGAGGTAGCTCGAGTAGTCGCCCGTGTAGATGTCGGCGTAGCCGTGCTCGAGGCAGACGATCCGACGGGCGAGGCGGTCCATCGTGGCGCGCTCGTGCGAGACCATCACGACCGTGCGGCCACACCGGGCGATCCACTGCTCGAGCCACAGCAGCGATTCGAGGTCGAGGTGGTTGGTCGGCTCGTCGAGCAGGAGCACGTCCGGGTCGCGCAGGAGCAGCTTCGCCAGCAGGATGCGCATCTGCCACCCGCCGGAGAACTCGCGGCACGAACGGGCCAGGTCCGCGTCGGAGAAGCCAAGCCCGGCGGCGACTTGGTGGATGCGCGGCTCGATGGTGTGCACGTCGTAGTGCCCCAACAGGTGCTGGCACTCGCCGTAGCGGCGCAGGATCTGCTCGTGCTCAGGCGAGGCGGCATCGACCGTCGCCATCCGGTGTTCGAGCCGGGCCATCTCGTCGAGGGCGGCCTGCGCCCCGGCGAACGCGTCGAGCAGCTCCTCGTGGAGGGAGTGCTCGATCGTCACGACCGTCTCCTGCGGCAGGTAGCCGACGGTCCACGCGTTCGGCATCGTGATCGTGCCGCGGTCCGTCTGCTCGAGCCCGGCGAGTGCGCGCAGGAACGTGGTCTTGCCGCACCCGTTCGGCCCGACGACGGCGAGGCATTCCCCCTCGCGCACGTTCAGGCTCACGCCCCGCAGCACGTGCTTGGCCCCGAGCCGGA
>CAYUZG010000411.1:0-1929 GCA_964449605.1 uncultured Verrucomicrobiota bacterium
TCTACTCATACGCGAGCGCTTCGCACGGGTCGAGCTTGCTCGCCTTGTACGCCGGGTACAGACCGAAGACGAGGCCCACGCCGATGGCAAACCCAAGGGCCAACAGGACGATGTAGAGCGGTGTGACGGCTTGCCACTCGTAGCTGCGCTGTCTCATGTGCTCGTTGAGCAGCGGCGCCACCTGCAGCGCCATGAACCGGCCGAACCCGACGCCGAGCGCGCCGCCAAGGAAGGTCAGGATCACCGACTCGAACAGGAACTGCAGCAGGACGTCGGCCGGCGTCGCGCCGAGCGCCTTGCGCACGCCGATCTCGCGCACGCGCTCGTTGACGGCCGCAAGCAGGATGTTCATGATCCCGATCCCGCCGACCAGGAGCGACACGACCGCGATGCCGCCAAGGGCGAACTCGAACGCAACGGTGAACTCGCGCCGCTTGGTGATGAGCTCCTCGTACGTCTCGACCTTGAAGTCCTCGACGCCGTGGCGCATGAGCAGCAGGCGCCGCACTTCGTTCTTCGTCGCCTCGACAAGGCCGGCGCTCATGCTCGCCATGAGGATCCGGTCGAGCTTCAGCGGCTCCGACGACATCGCCTGCGACACGCTGATCGGGATCCACACGGTCGTGTCGACGACGCTCGCCCGGCCGCCGCCCGCACCCCCGTACGCCTGCATCACGCCGACAACGTCGAACAGGAGGCCGTCGATCGCGATGCGCTTGCCGAACAGGTCGGCCGCGCCCAATCGCTCGGCAACCTTGGCCCCGACGACGCAGACGCGGGCGCCCTCGCGCACGTCCTTTGCGTGCAGAAACCGCCCCCGCTCGACGGTCAGGTTAGCGACCCCGACGTATACGGGCGTCGTGCCGACGGTCCAGAACGGCCACGGCCGCTCACTCGATTCGAACGTGACGTTCCGTCCGCTTGTTTGCTCC
Source organism: uncultured Verrucomicrobiota bacterium (assembly GCA_964449605.1). Lineage (GTDB taxonomy): Bacteria > Auribacterota > JABMQX01 > JAFGEW01 > JAFGEW01 > CAYUZG01. The sequence continues at coordinate 933 of CAYUZG010000411.1, forward strand.
GGGGCGACGTGCTCGGCGAGCTTCGGTGTCTGCTCGGCCAGGAACGCGACGTCGCGCGCAAGGAGGCCCGGCGTGCGGCCTTCGGTCGTCGAGCTCACCGGCTCGTCGATGACGAAGACCAGGTTCGTGCCGAGCGCCTCGAGCGACGAGAGGATCTGGCGCTTCGTGCCCTCGCCGATGCTCAGCGTCGCCACGAGCGTCGCGACGCCGAAGACGATGCCCAGGATGCTGAGCAGGCTGCGCAACGGGTTCGCCGCCAAGTTGCGCACGCCCGTCTTGGCCATCTCGACGATCATGACCCGCTCCCCGGCCCGTGTGCCGCGCCCGTCCCGTCCGGCACCACGCGGCCGTCGAGCAAGTGGATGGTCCGGCCCGTGCGTTCGGCGATCATCTGCTCGTGCGTCACGACGACCACCGTCTTGCCGGAACGGTTGAGCTCGACAAGGATGTCCATGATGGCCGCGCCGCTCGCGCTGTCCAGGTTGCCCGTTGGCTCGTCGGCGAGGATGATCGACGGGTCGGTCACGAGCGCCCGCGCGATCGCCACACGCTGCTGCTCGCCGCCGCTCAGTTGGCGCGGCCGGTGGTGCATGCGGTCGGCCAAGCCGACCAGCCGAAGCGCCGCGACGGCCCGCTCGCGCCGCTGCCCCGCCGGCACACGCGCGTAGACGAGCGGCAGCTCGACGTTGCCGAGCGCGCTGAAGCGCGGCAGCAGGTTGAACGCCTGGAACACGAACCCGACGTGGCGGTTGCGCACGCGGGCGAGCGCAGACTGATTGAGCGAATCGACCGCGCGGCCGTCGAGCACGTAGCGCCCGCTCGTCGGCCGCATCAGGCAGCCGATCACGTGCAGCAGCGTCGTCTTACCCGAGCCGGACGGGCCCATCACGCCGACAAGCTCGCCGCCCTCAACCGAGAGCGACACGCCGTTCAGCGCCCGGACGTTGACCTGGCCGAGCGAGAACGTCTTGGTGATCTCGTCGAGGCGGATGAGCGA
>CAYUZG010000412.1:0-1929 GCA_964449605.1 uncultured Verrucomicrobiota bacterium
CGGTCGGCGTGGGCGCTGAACGCGTTGAGAACCTCGACCCGGGCCTTGCGCTTGTACTCCTCGCCGAAGATGCGCACGACGGGCTCCTTGTCGACGAGCCGCTTGCCGAGCGTGTGCTGCGCGCAGTAGCCGACGATGAGGACGGTGTTTCGCTCGTCGCCGACGTTGTTCTTCAAGTGGTGCAGGATCCGGCCGGCCTCGCACATGCCCGAGGCCGAGATGATGATCATCGGCCCGGCGAGCTCGTTCAGTTGCTTCGACTCCTCGACGTCGCGCGTGTAGGTGACGTTGCCCATGCCGAGGGGGTTCTTGTTGGCCAGGATAAGCTCGCGCGTCTCGCGGTCGAAGCACTCGGGGTGCGCCCGGATGATCTCGGTCGCGTTGATGGCGAGCGGGCTGTCGAGGTAGACGGGCAGCGCGGGAATGGCGCCGCGCTCGACGAGGCGCGCAAGCGAATAGAGCACCTCCTGCGACCGGCCGACCGAGAACGCCGGGACGATGATCTTGCCCTTCGAGCGGACGGCGCGGTTGACGATCTCGGCGAGCTTGCTCTCAACGTTGTCAATCGTGTCGTGGAACCGGTTGCCGTACGTGCTCTCGATAATGAAGTACGTCACGTCGCTCGGGATGTACGGGTTGCGCAGCATGGGCAACCCCTCGCGGCCCAGGTCGCCTGTGAACAACAGGCGAATTGCCCGGCCGTTCTCCCGAACGTTCAACTCGATCTGGGCCGAGCCGAGCAGGTGGCCGGCCTCGCGGAAGATCGCCTCGACGCCTTCGGCAAGTCGCACCGGGTGGTCGTACGGCGCCGACTCGAAGGACTGCATCGACGCGGCGGCGTCCTCCTTCGTGTAGAGGGGCTCGACGAGCGGCTCGCCTTTCTTCTCGAGCTTCTTGTTCAGGTACGCCGCGTCGGATTCCTGGATGTGCGCGCTGTCGAGCAGCATGATGCCGCACAGATCCCGCGTGGCGTCCGTGCAGTAGATCGTGCCGTCGAACCCGCCGCGACACAGCACGGGGATGAGGCCGCTGTGGTCGATGTGCGCGTGGCTCAGGAGCATCACGTCGATACTCGCGGGGTCGAACGGCAGGTTGGCGTTGCGTTCGCGGGCTTCGGCGCGGTGGCCCTGGAACTCGCCGCAGTCGAGCAGAACGCGCAGGCCGTTCACCTCGACCAGGTGCTTCGAGCCGGTCACGTTCCTGTTCGCCCCGAGGAAATGGATCTTCATACGCCTGCCTTTCGAGTGAACGTGTTCGAGCCCGTTTCGCGGTGAGTTTGCCCTTGCCGTTGAACCGCCTCTCTGCTACAGCAGCAGCAGGAGCTACCTCCTGGCGTTTGCATCGCCGGTCCCGACCTCATCAGGTGCTCCGCCCGGTTCCCCCTTGGCACAAAGGAGCGGCTCCCGTGGCGAAAGAGCGCGTCTTCCACAAGGACCTCTCCGTGCGCATCCACCGCAAGCGCCTGTTCCACAAGAGCGAGCGGTGCCGCGCGGTCATGAGCGACATCAGCCGCTCGGGCGGCCGCCTGCTGACGCGCGAGCCGATGCTCGAAGGCTACCACGTCGGCATCGCGGTTACCGACCCGGAAACCGAGCGTGAGCGCGAGCTGACGGCGAAAGTCACGCGCGTTCTGACCATCGACTACCGCGGCAAGCGGATCTACGAGCTGCACGTCGAGTTCGTCAAGCTGACGCGCGAAGACCGCATCATGCTCGAGAACCTGTTCTACATCTGACCGGCCCAGGCCGCTCCCCTAGCTCGACTCCTGCAAGGCAACCGCTGCGTCGAGCGCGTGATACGTGAGGATGATGTCCGCGCCGGCGCGCTTGATGCTCGTGAGCACTTCGAGCATGGCCTGTTTCTCATCGAGCCAACCGCTCGCGGCGGCCGCCTTGAGCATCGCGTACTCGCCGCTCACGTTGTAGGCGG
>CAYUZG010000413.1:0-1908 GCA_964449605.1 uncultured Verrucomicrobiota bacterium
CTTCCCAAGCTGGTTGTCGAGGGTTCGAACCCCTTCCGTCGCTCTTTTCTAACCACCAATTCCCACAGATGAACACCGTTTCTGCCCGGAATCCTATCCGTGCTGATCTGTGGAAATCCGTGGTTCATCTCTCCGGCTGCTCAGGTAGACGGAGAGCACGGCGAGGTCGCTCAGGTTGACGCCGGCAATGCGCGCGGCCTGGCCGAACGTCTCGGGCCGCAGCGCCGCGAGCTTCTCGGCCGCCTCGTTACGCAAGCCGCGCACGGCGCCGAAGTCCACGTCCGACGGGATCGGCTTCCGCTCGGTGCGTTCGAGACGCGCGACCTGGCGACGCTGCTTGTCGAGGTAGCCCTCGTACTTGATCTCGAGCTCGATCCGGCGCTCGACCTCGGCCTCGTGCTGGTGGACGAGCTCCGGGTGCCGACGGCGCAAGGTGGCGTACGTCATGCCCGGGCGCCGGAGCAGCAGGGCCAGTGGCTCGCCGTTCGCGCGGACCGACCCGAACCGCTTCACCTCGTCGGCAACGAGCTGCTCTTGGCGCTGGAACCGCCCGAAATCCTCGTCGCTGACGAGGCCGACGCGGTGGCCGATCGGCATGAGGCGCGCCTCGGCGTTGTCGGCGCGCAGCAGCAGCCGGTACTCGGCCCTCGACGTGAACATGCGGTACGGCTCGCCGATCTCCTTCGTGCACAGGTCGTCGATAAGCACGCCGATGTACGCCTCGTCGCGGCCGAGCACGACGGGCGCCTCGCCGCGCAGCTTGAGCACGGCGTTGATGCCGGCCATGATGCCCTGGCCGGCAGCTTCCTCGTAGCCCGACGTGCCGTTGATCTGGCCGGCGAGGTAGAGGTTCTCGACGAGCTTCGACTCGAGCGACCGCTTCACTTGGTCCGGCGGCACGAAGTCGTATTCGATCGCGTAGCCGGTGCGCGTCAGCTCGGCGCGTTCGAGGCCCCGGATCGAGCGGACAAAGGCGACCTGGACGTCCTCGGGCAAGCTCGTGGCGATGCCGTTCGCGTAGATCTCGTCGGTGTCGAGCCCCTCCGGCTCGAGGAAGAGCTGGTGCCGCTCGTGGTGCGGGAAACGGACGACCTTGTCCTCGATCGACGGGCAGTAGCGCGGGCCGACCCCGACGATGCGCCCGGCGTACAGCGGCGACCGGTCGAGGTTCTTTCGGATGATCTCGGCCGTGCGCGCGTTCGTGTACGTGATGTGGCACGCCACCTGCCGCAGCCGCTGGGGCGGGTCGGCGCGGGCGAAGCGGCCGGGCGGCTCGTCGCCGGGCTGGAGCTCGCAGGCGGCCCAGTCGATCGTGTTCCCGTCGAGACGCGGCGGCGTGCCGGTCTTGAGCCGGCCGAGACGGAAGCCAAGCGCCGCGAGGCTCTCCGAGAGGCCGAGCGCCGGCTCCTCGCCGTAGCGGCCCGCCGGCCACGAGCGCTCGCCGACGTGGATGAGGCCGTTGAGGAACGTGCCGGTCGCGACAACCACGGCGCCGGCACGCCACGTGTTCCCGTTCGCCCCGAAGACGCCGCGCACACGCGCGCCCTCGACGAGCAGCTCGACGGCCATCTCCCCAACGACATCGAGGCCGGGCTGGTTCTCGACGACGCCGCGCATCGCCTCGCGGTACGCTTTGCGGTCGCACTGCGCGCGCGGCGCCCGGACGGCGGGGCCCTTGCTCGTGTTGAGCATCCGGAACTGGATCGTCGTGCGGTCGGTCACGCGCGCCATCTCGCCGCCGAGCGCATCGACCTCGCACACAAGGTGTCCCTTCGCCAGGCCACCGATCGCCGGGTTGCACGACATCTGCGCGATTGCTTCAACGCTGCCCGTGAGCAAGGCAGTGCGCGCGCCCATCCGCGCCGCCGCGAGCGCCGCCTCGCACCCGGCGTGCCCGCCGCCGACGAC
>CAYUZG010000414.1:0-1898 GCA_964449605.1 uncultured Verrucomicrobiota bacterium
GGCCGCCGGACAAGGTGCATGATGGACGAGAGAACCCGGCTCGAAATCGAGATCGCCCGATACGTCGACGGCGAAATGACCCAGGCCGAACGCGCCGCCATCGAGCAGCGACTGGCCGCCGAGCCCGAGCTGCGCCGCGTCGCCGACGAGCTCGCCGCCCTGCGCCCGCACGTGGCCGAAGCCGTCAGCTCGGCCGCCGGCTCGATCGACGGCGAGCGCATCTGGCGCCGCGTCTCGGAGCGGATCAGCGCGAGGCCCTCGCCGTTCGAGACGTTCGTCACCGGGCTCCGGGTCTTTCTCCAGCCGAAGGTGGCCGTCGCCGCCGTCGCCGCCGTGGTCCTGATCGGCCTCTACATCCTGACGGCCAACCTCATCGGGCCCGGGCAGGCCGTCGCCACCGAGCCGATGATCACCGACATCGAATACGACAACCCCGACATCGTCGTCGTCGTCAACGAGGACGCCGAGACACAGACCGCCGTCGTCTGGATTGACGGGATCGATACAAGCGAGGTGAACTGACGATGCGCAGCCTCATTCGATATGCCGCTGTCGTGGCACTGATCGCCGCCGGGACCGCCCTGCTCGCCCCCAGTCCCGCGTGGGCTGACGACGAGGTCACCTTCACGGTCATCGTGGTCAAGGCCACCAAGGACGGCAACGCGATGGACCCCAAGCTGCAGAAGTACGCGCATCTCCTCAAGGGAAAGGGCTATACCAACTTCACCAAGCTGCACGACAAGACCTTCACCCTCAAGAAGGGCGACAGCAAAACGGTCTCGATTGCCGGCAGCCTCAAAGCTGTCCTGAACTACAAGTCCGAGATCAACGGACGAATCGCCTTCAGTTGCGCCGTCCTCAAGGGCTCGGCGCGCCAAACGTTCGTCAACTACAGCATCCCGCGCGGCGGCAAGGCCGTCGTTGTCGTCAACGGCAACCCCGGCTACATCCTCATCATCAAAGTCAGCTGACGGGCACCCCTCAAGCCTCACCGCGTATTCCCACACCACCCGACTGAGCCTCCATGCCCGTGAGGCTGCGGTGCCACGGGCGTCCCGCCCGTGGACCATGGGCAAGATGCCCATGCCACCCAGCGGCTGACATCCTTTCGCGAATACGCCCCTGGACTCGCGATCTGGTGCATCAGCAGTCGGCTCAGACTCAGGACGTGGACACGGCCACTGAGGCTTGCGACCCAGCCGCGAAGCGGCGACAGACCATAGCCCGGCCCGTCAGGGCCGGGTACATCGAACGAAAGCGGACCCCGAGCGCCGAAGGTGCGACAGAAGCCGGGCCAGAGGTAACCGCCTCACAATCAACATATTACGACTACGCCAACCTCTCGCCCACCGCGACTGCCCAGACAGTCAGAATACTTAAGCCCATTGAATATCAGACCCCTTTCAGCGTCCAACCCGGTGAAAGCAGAAACGCAACCCTCAGGACGCCCGGCCGACCGGGCCGGCAGAAAGAGGTGATTAAGATGTTGACCAAAGCAATTGCAGTCACACTGATCGCGGCGATGGCCGTCGTCGCCCTGCCGAAGCCTGCGGCCTACGCGGGCGACAAGGAGTGGGCCACCGCCGGCAAGATCCTGACCGGCGTCGTCGGCGCGGTCATCATCCACAAGATCGCCACCTCGGGCGACAGCAATCGCGTCGTCTACGTGCGCCACACCTCCAGCCAGCCCGTGCGCCGCGTGCGCTACGTTCGCTCGCCGCAGCGGACCTGGGTGCCCGGCCACTACGAGATCCGCGCCGAGCGGATCTGGATCGAAGGCTGGTGGGAAAAGGTCTGGATCGCGCCCGAGTACAAGCGGGTCCGGGTGACCCACTACGACGCGTACGGCCGTGCCTACACCGCCTGGAAGGAAATCCTCGTGCGCGAGGGCCACTACG
>CAYUZG010000415.1:0-1890 GCA_964449605.1 uncultured Verrucomicrobiota bacterium
CCGGACGGGGTGAGCATGTTCGAGCCGATCGGCGGCTCGGCCCCGAAGTACACGGGCAAGAACGTGATCAACCCGATCGCGGCGATTTGCGCCGGGCAGATGATGCTCGAGTTCCTCGGTGAGACCGAGGCGGCGGCAGCCGTCGAGCAGGCCGTCATCCGGGCGGTCAACGAGAAGATGGAAAGCCTCGCGGCCGGTCGGATGGGCTGTGGCACGAGCGACGTGGGCGACTTTGTCGCCGGGTGCGTGTCCGGTTCGGCGTAAGCGCTTGCGCTCCACGGCGGGGCGGACGCCACAGGTTTCGGGGGATTCGGATTGACTTCTTGGTGCGTGTTGTAGTAGGCTCAGAAGCCGCCGACAGCGGCGGTTCTCGACGAGGACGCGCCGCACGGAACGAATACATGCCAGCTCTAGCGGTCACGCGGAGCGACTGATGCAGATACGGCTCGAACATCTTCAATCGCAGGTCCAGAAGCCGATCATCACCATCATGATGTCGCCGCAGATGCAGCAGGCGATCCAACTGCTGCAACTGCCGATTCTGGAGCTGACGCAGAAGATCGAGCAGGAGCTGGCGCAGAACCCGGTCCTGGAGGAGATCTCGCGCGAGGAGCCGGTCGAGGAACAGCTTCGCGAAGAGTCGCCGGAGCAAACGCCTCGGGACGAGGGGAAGGAGGCCGAGAAGGATCTCAAGTTCAAGGAGGAGTTCGACGTCCTGCGCAAGATCGACGACGAGTGGCGCGACTACTTTCGCGAATCGGGCCCGCATTTCCGGCCGTCGGAGGACGAGGAGGAGCGGCGGGCGTTCCTCGAGGCGTCGATCACCCAGAGCGAGACGCTGTCCGAGCACCTGTCGGCGCAGATGGCGCTGGCGGCCTCGGACGACGACGAGCGCGAGCTGGGCGACCTGATCATCGGCAACATCGACGAGCATGGGTTCCTGCGGATCAGTCTTGACGAGCTCGCGCTGCTCGCGGGCAAGACGCCGCAGGAGATCGAGCACGTGCTGAAGATCATCCAGACGTTCGACCCGAGCGGCGTCGGCGCGCGCGACCTGAAGGAGTCGCTCCTGATCCAGCTCCGCAACATGGACAAGGAGGGCAGCCTGTCGTATCGGATCCTGGAGCGGCACTACGAGTCGCTTGGCAAGAAGAAGTACCAGGAGATCGCGCGGGCCGAGCGCGTCAAGGTGACCGACATCCAGGACGCGGTCAAGGAGATCATGCGATTGAGCCTTCGGCCGGGTGGCGGTTTCGGCCGGACGCAGGCGCAGTACATCACGCCGGACATCACGCTGCGCAAGGACGACGGCAAGTTCGAGATCACGATCAACGACGAGCGGATCCCGCACCTGCGGATCAGCAACTTCTACCGCCGGATGCTCGGCGACGATAATGTGACGAAAGAGGTCCGCGACTACATCAAGGACAAGGTGCACGCCGGCCGGTGGCTCATCAAGAACATCCACCAACGGCAGGAGACGCTCTACAACATCGCCAGCGAGATCGTGCGCGTCCAGGAGAGCTTCTTCCGCACCGGCGGGGGCGCGCTCAAGCCGCTCACGATGCACCGGATCGCCGAGGCGGTCGGGCTGCACGAGTCGACGGTAAGCCGGGCGATCAGCGGCAAGTACATCGACACGCCGCACGGGATTTTCCCGCTCAAGTTCTTTTTCACCACGGGCATTGAGATGTCCGGGGGCGGGGAGGTCTCGGCGCACCGGGTCAAACGGGCGCTCAGGGAGCTCGTGGCCAAGGAGGAGACGAAGAAGCCGCTGAGCGACGAGGCGCTGGTGAAGATGCTCAACGATGAGGGCTACAAGATCGCGCGCCGCACGGTGGCCAAGTACCGCAAGGAGCTCGGCATCCTGCCGTCCCACCTCCGCAAGTC
>CAYUZG010000416.1:0-1884 GCA_964449605.1 uncultured Verrucomicrobiota bacterium
GTTCGTCGAGAAGTGCCAGAACATCAAGACCGACGGCGGCTTCATCTACCGGCCCAACGAGAGCAAGGCGGGCGAAGACCCGGACGCCCCCGAGGGCGAGACCCGCTACCGCTCGTACGCGTCGATGACGTACGTCGGCCTGCTCAGCATGATCTACTGCAACATCGACCGCGACGACGAGCGCGTGCAGAAGGCCGTCGGGTGGATCACGCAGCACTGGAGCTTCGACGAGAACTACCCGATCGGCCTCCAGGGGCTCTTCTACAGCTACCACACGGCCGCGCGCACGCTGACCGCCTATGGCGACAAGATCATCGCCGACGCCGACGGCAACGAGCACGACTGGTACGCCGAGCTCGTCGAGAGCTTGTCCCAGCGGCAGCACGCCGACGGGTACTGGGTCAGCACGGAGAAGCGCTGGTTCGAGGACGACAAGACGCTCGTGACCACCTACTGCTTGCTCGCGCTCGCGCACCCGTACAACTGGTACAAGTAGGCGGCTGAACTGCTCGCGCGCGTTCCGGGTGAGCCCGCAATCGGCAACACGACGAGGGACAGCATAAGCGAATGAACACCAAGCACGTTCTGCGCGAGGCGCGCGTCCAGCTGCGCCGCTACCGCTCCCGGCTGAGCGACGAGATCAGGCGCGGCATGGAGTCCGAGATCGACAAGCTCGCCGAGGCGCGCCGCGAGGGCCAGAAGGATCAGGCGCGCAAGATCGCCAAGTCCCTCGTCAAGAAGATCCGGACCCACACGCCCAAGACGGCCTGGCACCACACGATCGAGACAGTCGAGTCGTTCGCCATCGCCATCGTCGTCGCGCTCGCCATCCGGCACTTCTTCATCGAGCCGTTCAAGATCCCGACCGGCTCGATGGAGCCGACGCTGCACGGCTCGGTCTATGAGCCGGCCCCACGGATCGGCGACTTCATCATGGTCAGCAAGTTCGCTTATGGCCCGAAGATCCCGTTCACAAGCCGGCGGCTCTGGAACACCAAGCCGAAGCGATGGGACATCGTCGTGTTCAGCACCAGGGGGATCAACACCGACGACGGCCGGCCCGCCGCCTCCGATCCGGCGCGCAACTTCGTCAAACGCATCGTCGGCCTGCCGGGCGAGACGCTCGAGATCCGTGAGGGCTGGCTGTACGTCAACGGCGAGAAGGTCGAGATGCCCAAGGACGTCGAACAGCGGCTGATAAACAACAAGCGTCCCGGCCTGGCCAGGTACCTCGACGCGCCCTACGAGCCGGCGCCCGAGCGAACCCACGGCTACCTGAAGTACCACTACCCGATCAACCTCTTCGGCCTGCGCCCGTTCCCGCCGAACCCGGAACTCACCGAGAGGGTGGCGATCGGGCCGTGGAAGTACGGCCTCGAAGGCAAGCCGTTCATCGTCCCCGAAGGCCACTACTTCATGATGGGCGACAACAGCCCGCAGAGCGCCGACAGCCGGGCCTGGGGCTTCGTCCCGTTCGAGAACATCAAGGGCAAGGTGCTCTGCGTTTGGTATCCAATCCGCAAATGGCGCGCCGTCAACTAGCGCCGAATCGGCCCGCGTCACGCAGCAAGAACGATCACGGAGCCACGACATGAACGAGACGCTCACGCTGATCGAGCAGGAACGCATTCTCGGCATTATCCGCACCGAGACGACCGAGCAGGCGCTCCACGTCGTCGACGCGATGGCAGCCGGCGGCATGAAGCTCATCGAGATCACGTGCACGGTGCCCGACTACGTCACGGTCATCGAGCGGATCAAGGAGCACACAGGCGCTGTCGCCGGCGCCGGCACCGTCACCGACATGGAGCGCGTGCGGGCCGTCGTCGAGGCCGGCGTCAAGTTCGTCGTCGCGCCCAACATCGATGAGGACGTGATCGCCTA
>CAYUZG010000417.1:0-1881 GCA_964449605.1 uncultured Verrucomicrobiota bacterium
GGTCGATTCGGAGGCGGTCGGGCTTGATGCGGGCGAGGTGAACGTCGAGCCGGTGAACGTCGTGCTCGAGATCGGGCGGCACGGTGCGTGCACGCTCGACGGGCGAGCCGTGGCGCGCGAGCAACTTCAGGCCGAGCTGAAGAAGGTGCTGGCGGCGAACCCGGCGATGACGTTGAGTGTGCTCCCCGACGAGACGGTGCCGACGGTGGAGGTCAACCGCGTCCTGGATGATGCCCGGGCCGTGGGCATCCACCGCATCGAGATTGCGACGGCGCCGGGCGGCGATTCGGCCGGTGCGGAGTGAGGCCGAAGCGCTTTGCTTGACTTCCCCGCTCAAGTAGTGCACGGTGTGGTTGGGGGCCGTGGCACGCGGGATGTCGAGGGATTATGATTCTTGTTGTGGATGACAGCGGTGCGCTCGTCGAGTCGATCGCGGGCAACCTGGAACGGCTCGGCTTCAGCGTCGAGTCGGCGAGCGACGGTGTCGAGGCGTTCGACCATCTTCGCAACCCGCGCTGCAGGCTCATGCTGTTGTCGCTCAAGGTGCCGCGGATCAACGGGGCCGAGCTGCTGATCCTGATGGGCGCCGAGGGGATCGCGGTGCCCGTGATCGTCATGGGGCAGATGAACGATCTGTCGGCCGACGAGATGGCCGATTTCCCCGACGTGGTCGACTTCATCAAGAAGCCCTTCCCAATGGAGGAGCTCGTCGAGAAAGTTCTCAAGCACGCCCGGAGCGAGGACGACGGCTGAGCTCCGAGACCCACCTTGGTTCCACCACCTGTTCGGCGTATCATTGTGTCGAGAGATGACGGCGCAGGTTCCGGGAGGATGCGATGGAGCTTCGAGAGCAGATCGCCGACGTGCTGCACGACTTCTACATCGAGGCGTCGACGCGCAAGATCACGCGCGAGGAGTTCGAGGCGTTCATCGACCGGATCATCGCGCTGTTTGACGGCGAGGCGAAGGACGATCCAGTGGAGAAAAGCGAGCGATGATGCGCAGGTGTGCGCCAGTCGTGGTGCTCGTGATCGCCGTTCTGGCATGCGCTCCAGTGCCGGCGGCTGAGCAGCCGGGAGCGCTTGATCTCGACGAGCTCGTTCGCACGGAGTGGTATGGCGCGTACGTGCTCGGCAAGAAGGCCGGGTACGTGGTGCTGGTGGGGGAACGGGCCGAGCGCGACGGCACGGCGGTCTTTGTCAATCGAGCTGAAGGCCGCTTCGTGATGAAGGTGGCGGCCGAGACGCTCACCGTACGGTTCGAGCTGCGTTTGGTGTATGAGGCCGCGCCGCCGTACCGGCTCATCGGCGTCGAGACCGAGGAGCGGACGGCGGAGACGACGAGCCGGCTGCGGGCGGTCCGGGACGGCGACGAGCTTGCGGTGACGCGCCTGCGTCACGGCCGCATCACGAGCAAGCGGGTGCCGGCGCCTCAGCATACGCTGGTCGACACGCAGCGGCTCGCGCGGTTCGTCGAGAGCGGTCCGGCGCCGGGCGACACGGTGACCTATCTTGACTTCGATCCCGACACGCTTGTGGACGAGGCGACGACGGCCCGTGTCGTGGAGGTTGTCGAGAAGGAATGGCTCGGAGAGGTACGCCGGGTGTTCGTTGTTGAGCTCAAGGACAAGGACTCGACGAGCACGAGGCACCTGCTCGACGACGGCACGGTGATCGAGGATGCCTACGGCACCACCATTGTCCTGAAGCGTGAGGACGAAGAGACGGCACGCCGGCTTCCCGACGAGGGCGTGTGGTTCGAGGTGCGGCGCGAGATCGCGGTGGCGGGGCTCGAGGCGAAGGGCGCCGACATCGGCGAGCTCGTGCTTGCGGTCACGGGGATGCCGGAGGGCGTGGTCGCCGATCGCGCAAGGCAGCGCGT
>CAYUZG010000418.1:0-1876 GCA_964449605.1 uncultured Verrucomicrobiota bacterium
TCGTGGATGGCGCGGGCCGAGACGCGGCCATCGCCCATGGCGAGGATGACGGTCGCGGCGCCGCGCACGATGTCGCCGCCGGCGTAGACGCCGGGGATGTTCGTTTTCCCAGTTGCCTCGTCGACGACGATGTAGCCCCAGCGGTTCACCTCGAGGTTCGGCGTCGTCTGGCTGATGAGCGGGTTCGCGCCGTTGCCGATCGCCATCACGAGCGTCTCGCATTCAATCTCGAACTCGCTCCCTTTGATCGGCACTGGACGGCGTCGGCCGGAGTCGTCGGGCTCGCCCAGCTCCATCCGGATGCAGCGGACGCCTCGGACGCGGCCCTTCTCATCGCCGAGGATCTCGACCGGGTTCGTGAGCAGTTGAAAGATGATGCCTTCCTCCTCGGCGTTCTCGATCTCCTCGTCGCGCGCGGGCATCTCGACGCGCGAGCGGCGGTAGACGTTGTGCACTTCCTCGGCGCCGAGCCGCAGCGCCGTGCGCGAGGAATCCATCGCCACGTTGCCGCCGCCGACCACGACGACGCGCCGGCCGACCTTGATCGGCGTCCCCCGGTGCCGCGCGTAGTCGTACGCCTTCATCAGGTTCGACCGGGTCAGGAACTCGTTGGCCGAGTAGACGCCGGCGAGGTTCTCGCCCGGGATGTTCATGAAGTACGGCAGGCCCGCGCCCGTGCAGACGAACACGGCGTCGAAGCCCTCCTCGCTCATCAGCTCCTCGATCGTGTAGATGCGGCCGATGACGTGATCGAGCCGGATCTCGACGCCGAGTTTCTGCACGTACTCGACCTCGCGCGCGACGATGGCCTTCGGCAGCCGGAACTCGGGGATGCCGTAAACGAGCACGCCGCCCGCCTTGTGCAACGCCTCGAAGATGACAACGCGATGGCCGAGCTTCGCCAGGTCGCCGGCAACGGTCAGCCCGCCCGGCCCCGAGCCGACGACGGCCACGCTCTTGCCCGTCGGCGGCGCGACCTCGGGCACCTCGACGCCGTGCTCGAGCTCCCAGTCGGCGATGAACCGCTCGAGCCGGCCGATGGCGACCGGCTCGTACTTCTTGCCCAGGACGCAGACCTTCTCGCACTGCTCCTCCTGCGGGCAGACGCGTCCGCAAATGGCGGGCAGGCTGTTCTTGTCCTTCAGCCTGCGGGCCGCGCCGCGGAAGTCGCGTTTGGCGATCAGGCCGATGAACGCCGGGATGTCGATCTCGACGGGGCAGCCGGCGACGCACGGCTTCTTCTTGCAGCTCAGGCAGCGCTCGGACTCGCCGACCGCCTGCTCCTCGGTGTAGCCGAGCGCGACCTCGTTGAAGTTTCTTCCGCGCGCCTGCGCGTCCTGCCGCGGCATCGGCTCCTTGGTCGGCTTGATCTCGCGGCGCGGCTTCTTCTCTTTCGCCACGGGCGGGTCGCTCTCGATCTGCTTCTCGGTGTTCTCGGTCACGTTCAACCTGCTGATGGTGTCCGCTTCTTGGGGCCGGCCTCCGGATGCTGCTGGGCGAGGCGGCACTCCTCGGCGACCGCCTGCTCCATCTCCCTGTAGTACGACTGGCGCTGGACGAGCTCGTCGAAATCGACCAGGTGGCCGTCGAACTCCGGCCCGTCGACGCACGTGAACTTCGTCTCGCCGCCCACGGTCACGCGGCAGCCGCCGCACATGCCGGTCCCGTCGATCATGATCGGGTTGAGGCTGACGACCGTCGCGATCTTGTGCGGCCGCGTCGTCGTACACACCGCGCGCATCATGGGCACCGGCCCGATGGCGGTCACCATGTCGATGTGGCAGCCCCCGTCGATCAAACGCTGGAGCTCGTCGGTGACGAAGCCCTTGACGCCGTACGAGCCGTCGTCGGTCGTCACGTGCAGCTTGTCGCTCGT
>CAYUZG010000419.1:0-1873 GCA_964449605.1 uncultured Verrucomicrobiota bacterium
CTTCGCGCAGGGCCGCCTCGTGCTTGTAGATCTCGTTGACGAGCTCCATCGAGGCAGCGATCGCCGTGTTGAAGTGGAAGTCGCCCTCCATATCGCCCGTGAACTTGTGGATCGTCTCGTGCGTCGCACGGTGCATCTCGCGCGTCGGGAGACGCAGGTCGCGCGCGGCGCCCTCGAGGCCGTCGGTCGCGACCGGGGGCGCCGCGTTGAACGCCTTGAGCAGGTCGATGTTGCGAATGACGACGGCCCACAGCCGCTTGAGGTAGCGGAACGCGCCCTCGGCACCGGCGTCGCTCCACTCGCTGTCCTTCTCGGGCGGCCCGATGAACAGCGTGCAGAGCCGCACGGTGTCGGCGCCGTACTGCTCAATCAACGCGTCGGGTGCCACGACGTTGTACTTCGACTTGCTCATCTTCTCGAGCGACGTCTCGACGAGCAGGCCGGTCTGCTTGTCCACGAGCTTCCCATCGCGCTCCTCGACCTCGTCCGCTGGGATGAAGCCGCGCGTCGAGTGGTACGCCTGCTTGCACACCATCCCCTGCGTGAAGAGGTGCTCAAACGGCTCATCGAAATCAACGTGCCCCATGTCGCAGAGCGCCTTCGTGAAGAAGCGCGAGTAGAGCAGGTGCAGGATCGCGTGCTCGATGCCGCCGATGTACTGGTCCACGGGCAGCCACCGGTTCACGGTCGCTGTGTCCCACGCCTGGGTGTCATCGTGCGCGCTGATGTAGCGCAGGTAGTACCAGCTCGAGTCGACGAACGTGTCGATCGTGTCCGTCTCACGCCGGGCGGGTTTGCCGCACGCCGGGCACGTCGTGTTGACAAACTCGGGCACGTTCACAAGTGGGTTGCCCGTGCCGAACGTAACCTCGTCGGGCAACAACACCGGCAACTGGTTCTCCGGCACCGGCACGAGGCCGCACGCGTCGCAATAGACGATCGGGATCGGCGCGCCCCAATACCGTTGGCGACTGATGAGCCAGTCGCGCAGCCGGTACTGCACGACGCGCCGGCCCGTGCCGCGCGCGGCAAGCCAGTCGGCCATCTTCTCCCACGCCTCGCGGTTGGGCAGGCCGTCGAACTCGCCCGAGTTCGTCATCACGCCGTCCTCGATGTACGCCTCAGTGATCGAGGCACCATCAAGCTCTTCGTCGGGCGGGTTGATCACGACGCGGATGGTCAAGCCGTACTTCTTGGCGAACTCGAAGTCGCGCTGGTCGTGGGCGGGCACGGCCATGATCGCGCCCGTGCCGTAGCCGACGAGCACGTAGTTGCCCAGCAGGATGGGGATCGCCTCGCCGTTGATCGGGTTGATCGCCTTGAGGCCCGTGTCGAAGCCGATCTTCTCGGCCGCCTCGTCGGTGCGCGAGCTCAGGTCGGTCGTGCGCATCCGCTCGACGAACGCGAGCGTCTCGCCTTCCTTCGGCGTGCCCCTGACGAGCTCGGGCACGAGCGGGTGCTCGGGCGCCATGACCATGTACGTGGCGCCGAAGAGCGTGTCGACGCGCGTCGTCCAGCACCGGATGACTTCCTTCGTGCGCGTCTCGACGAAGTCCATCTCGACGCCCGGCGAGCGGCCGATCCAGTTTGCCTGCATGGTCCGGACGCG
This sequence comes from uncultured Verrucomicrobiota bacterium, assembly GCA_964449605.1. GTDB lineage: Bacteria > Auribacterota > JABMQX01 > JAFGEW01 > JAFGEW01 > CAYUZG01. Next base: position 1,610 of record CAYUZG010000419.1, read on the forward strand.
CTCGGGCCAGCCACTCAGTTTCTCGAGATCGTCGAGCAGCCGGTCGGCGTACTTGGTGATGGCGAAGAACCACTGCTCGAGCTGCTTGGTCTCAACGACGGCGTTCGAGTGCCGCCAGCAGCGCCCGTCGATGACCTGCTCGTTGGCCAGCACGCTCTGGCACTCGGGGCACCAGTTGACGGGCGCCTCCTTGCGGTAGGCGAGCCTGTGCTTGTAGAACTCGAGGAACAGCCACTGGGTCCACTTGTAGTAGTCGGGCTCGCA
>CAYUZG010000420.1:0-1865 GCA_964449605.1 uncultured Verrucomicrobiota bacterium
GGGCATCGCGCTCCTGATCGCGCTCGCCGTCCTCGTCCTGATGGCGATCCTGGCGCTGTCGTTCTACACGAGCGAGGAGATCGAGCAGCACGGCGCTGAGTCCGCCCGCTACGCGCGCAGCGCCGAGTCAATCGCCCAGGGCGGCCTCGAATGGGCCATGGCCCTGCTCGAGAGCGACGTCGATGGCTTCGGCGGAAGCCTCATCTACGACACGGAGTACGACATCTGGGGCCCGCGGGCGTGGGAGAAGTTCAGCTCGGACGCCCACCTGAGGGACCTGCTGCTGGCGGAGCCGAACCACAACGACGTCAACCTGTCTGACTTCGACGATTTCGATCCCGGCGACCCGACGGACCACAACCGAAACGACGCGCGCTGGCACGTCGTCCACGACGGCGATCGCATCATCGGCCGCTGGGCCGCCATCGTCACGTGCGAGAACGCCAGGGTGAACCTGAACGTCGCCGGCAACACGATGCAGGACGACCCCACCACCGACCACGGCCAGGCCGACGGCATCTCGCCCGCCGAGATCAACCTCCGCAAGATCCTCGACGCACTCGCGAGCAAGAACTCGCTGGTTGATCCCGACTGGGCCGACGCCATCATCGACACCCGCCACGGCGACGATCTTGAGCCCGGCAACGCGAACACCGACGATGACAGTGACGACTCCGCATCGAGCCTGCAGAGGCCCGGGTATCGTTTCTGCGACGACGACGTTGACGGCAATATCGACAGCCCCAGCCCCGGCGAAGGCACCGACGAGCCCGACGAGCACCACCTGGAGAACATCGCCGGCGACGACATCAAGTTCCTCGACCTCTCGACCGCCATGAAGGACGTCGCGTCGCTCACCGACGAGCAAAGGCGGGAGGCCGTCAACGCCATCCGCGGCTACGTGAGCCTGAACTCCGAAACCTGGCCCCGCACCTGCTGGATCTTCGGCGGCAACCAGTTCTGGCTCACCCTGGAGAACCTCAACGAAACCGAAGACGTTCAGACGTCCCTTTATGTAGGCTTGGACCGCTTGCCCAGCGACTTCGACATCCAGCAGGTCGCCCGCAATATCAAAGACTTCATCGACGAAGACAACGAGCCAACCCCGACGCAAGGCATTGGCAATAAGGAGGGACCGCCGTACGGCATCGAGAGGACGCCCTACCTCAACGAGATCGAGGCGAGCCCGACGCCGTACCCGTGGCCTGGCTCGACGCGCGTCTACACCGACTACGGCGAGTTCATCGAGCTGATCAACCCGTATCATTACCCCGGCACGGGCAGCAGTCAGGGCGTCAGAGTCACCATCCTGGACGTGCCCCAGCACCTCGGCGGCGAACAGGACATCACGGTGATCGTGCCCTGGGCGGTCGGTGAAACCCCGGGATACTGCCTCATCGGGGATACGAGCGGCGACTGGGAGGACACCGAGACCGGCGCCACCGGGTACCGCACGGACCTCCCGACGCGACCGCCCACCGCCGACATGGGAGCGGACCTTGGGCTGCTGATTGGCGTGACGAAGACCGAGGAGCGGTTAGCCCTTGTCCTTGGCGGTGGCGACACCCCCGTGATCGAGAAAGCATGGTACCCTGCCACCGAGGTGGAGACTGACACGACCATGCAGAAGAACGACCCGCGCGTGGACGAGTGGGAAGAGCACGTCGGGACTCCGAAGGACACGAACGACAATTGGGCGCCCGACAGCACCGAGGGAACAAGCTTGGATGAGTTGTTCCTCGTCTACAACGGCCCGATCGGCTCGGTCGGCCACATCGGCCGCGTCCACAGCGGCGACGCCTGGAAGACCATCGACCTCACCGGCGACGACGTGACCGACTGGAGCAACATCAGAGACACACGGA
>CAYUZG010000421.1:0-1846 GCA_964449605.1 uncultured Verrucomicrobiota bacterium
GGCAGCGCGCCCCACCAGTCGTCGGCCACGTCGCCTTCCCACGAGTAGTAGGTGAGCGGCGTCTCGATCGGCGGGACGCTCGGCTCATTCTCGTCGGCGCTTAGGATTGCGTCGGGATCGAGCTCCGGAGGCCGCGTCGCCGAGACCTCGAGGCCGGGCAGGTCGTTCCGGTCGCGGTCGGTGAACTTGACGCTGAAGTACCAGTGTTCCTCGGCCTGGTCCGTCGTCAGGACCAGGACGCGGTTCCAGCCTTCGCGCAGCCGGACATTGCGGACCGCCTCGTCCTGGGCCGTGCCGCGGCCGCAGTGGAGGCACTCCTCGGCGTTCAGGTAGAGCTTGAACGGCGTCATGCAGCCGGCCCAGACGACGGCGTCCTGGTCCTCGGGCGACCACACGTACGTGGACGCATAGGCGAAGACGTTCTTGCGCGGGACCGGGAACGCGCCCCGGTTGCCGTCACGCCGCAGGAAGACCATGTCGAGCTCCTCGTCGTAGGCGTCCTGCTTGAACAGGTCGCGCGTCGGCGTGTGGCGCACCCACGTGTTGCCCATCAGCTCGTCGCCCTCGTCGGGCAGCAGGACGGCCTCGCTCTCGGGGAAGCTCTTTTCCTCGGGCGTCAGTGCGCGGCCTTGGATCTGGATGTTGGTCCAGACCTGGTGGACGACGTCGCGCGCGATCGCGTCGCGGTCGTTGCCCTCGAACTCGCCGCAGATGAGCCAGTCGAGCAGGTAGCCGGCGGAGCGGAGCTTCGGCTTATTCGGCGCGGCCTGGTGCGCGTCGCGCCGGTGCATGACGCGCCACATGCGCGGGGTGATGATGTAGTGCTGGTAGTAGAGGTGGCTGCCGGCGTTGTAGTTGCCGGGGCAGTACTGGCTGGGCAGGCCGAAGTAGCCCAGTTGCAGGCGCATGTGGGCGATCTGGTGGAGCCACTCATGCAGCGTGATGTGGGCCACGTCGCTGATGCGCTTGCCGGCCTCGCGGCCCGGCGCGAGCTGCGTGCTCGTCTGGCCGGAGAAGTAGCCCCAGTTCCAGCCGCCTGTCGTGGCGCCGCGCGAGTGCGGCCGCACCGGCTCGGGGAACCAGATCGCGTTCATGCTGTCGAACGACATCCGCTCGAGGTCGCGGCCGAGGTCGAGATCCTGGGCGGGCCAGTAGAAGATATCGACGTCGTACTCGCCCGTGAACGGCTCGGGCGGGTCTCGGCGGATGAGGCCGGGCTTGAGGTTGCCGCGGCTGTAGGCGTAGGCCTGGCGCATGTAGGTGTCGTAGGCGTCCTCGGAATACCGTATCTGCGCGGGGCTCATCTCCCCGGCCTCGATCGTGCGCGTGCCGTCGACCTCGACGTGCACCATGTCGGTCGCCGTCGAGAGCGTAAAGACCGTCGGCCAGAGGTTTGCCTCGTTGGGGTTCGTGTCGGCGAGCCGCTCGAGCACGACGAGCTCGTCGTACTCGTCCAGGGCGGCTCCGGTCATGACGCGGCGCTCCTGGATGTTACCCCATTCGTTGAGCGGCAGCGTCCACTCGTGCCACGGGATCGACGCCGCGGCGGGCCGCAGGTACAGAAGTTCCTCGCCCCACGTCGAGCCGTCCGCGTCCGATCCCGCTGGAACGGCCTCAACCGTTCCCGGTTTCGGCGTGGGCGTTGTCTTACTGAGTTCGCCGCAACCGGCGAGCAGCGCGATGGCGGTAAGAATGACAATGGCTGCGAAGAAACGGGTGTGCATCGTTCTCCTCCTGAGGGACATCGGTCCCGCGCATGGCCGGGTTCCTGAGCCTTCTCCTCCTCGCGAGAAGGGACCCATACCATAGCACGCTCGCGCCGGCTGTCAAATGCGGCGGTGGCGAT
>CAYUZG010000422.1:0-1845 GCA_964449605.1 uncultured Verrucomicrobiota bacterium
CGACGCCGTGCTCGTCGAGGTAGGCCTGCACGTCGCGCGCGACGATCCGGCCCTCGGGCCCCGTGCCGGTCACCTGGGCGGGATCGATGAGCCACTCGCCAGCCAGCTTCCGCGCGCGCGGCGAGATGCGCAGCACGGGCGGTGCGGCTTCGACGACCTCCGCGCGAGCCACTGGCGAAACCGGTCTCACTTCGCGACGAGCCCTCGCGGGCCCAGCACGGCGCGGTTTCGCCGGCTCCGCTGCAGCCTCTTTGGCCGCCATCTTGGCCGCCTTCTTGGGCGCCGTTTCGGGAATGGCCTCGCCCGGCTCGCCGACGTAGCCGAGCACGTCGAGCACGTCGTAGGTTTCGCCCGGCTGCGCGACGATCTTGAGCAGCGTGCCGGCGACGAAGCTCTCGACCTCGAGCACGGCCTTATCGGTCTCGATCTCGAGCAGCACCTGGCCCTTCTCGACCCGGTCGCCCTCGGCAACGAGCCAGCGCACGACGGTCGCGAACTCCATCGTCTGGCCAAGCTTCGGCAGGATGATCTCGGTCGCCATCGGCTTCTCCCGGTCCGCAGTGGAATGCGATCAAGAGAAATGGACCACGGATTCACGCGGATCGACACTGGTTGCGACCGGCGGCTTCGGCCGCCGGCCAAGTCCGTGTCAACCCGTGAAGATCAGTGGTTCATCCGTCCTTCTACTCCATCAGCCGCATCGCGGCGGCGGCGATCCGCTCGGGCGACGGCACGGCCGCGGCCTCGAGCGGCGGGCTCATCGGGATCGGCACGTCCTCCCCGCACACGCGCGCCACGGGCGCGTCGAGCCAGTCGAACGCTTCCTCCTGGATGCGCGCGATGATCTCGCTCGGCACGCCGTTTGTCCGGCACGCCTCGGAGACGCACACGACGCGGCCCGTCTTGCGCACCGACTTGACGATCGTGTGCATGTCGAGCGGCTTGATCGTGCGCAGGTCGATCACGTCCGCCTCGATCCCCTCCTCGGCCAGGATGTCGGCCGCCTCGAGCGTATCGAGCACCACCTTCGAGTAGGCGATGATCGTCACATCATCGCCCGAGCGCTTCACGTCGGCCACGCCGAGCGGGATCGTATACTCGTCATCGGGCACCTCGCCCTTGGTGCCGTAGAGCATCTTGTGCTCGATGAACAGGATCGGGTTGTCGTCGCGGATGCAGGTCTTCAGCAGGCCCTTCGCGTCGTACGGCGTCGCCGGCATCACCAGGAAGATGCCGGGCGCGTGGTTGAACCAGGCCTCGGTCGACTGCGAGTGCTGGGCGGCAATGCCGCGGCCCGTGCCGCCCTCGGTCCGCAGCACCATCGGCACCGTCGTCCGGCCGCCGAACATGTAGCGGTTCTTGGCCGCCGTGTTGACGAGCTGGTCCATCGCGAGCGTGAGGAAATCGGCGTACATGATCTCGGCGACCGGGCGCATGCCCATCATCGCGGCGCCGGCGGCGGCGCCGGCGATCGTGTTCTCGCTGATCGGGGTGTCGCGCACGCGTTCCTCGCCGAACTCCTCGTAGAGCCCGCGCGTGGCGCCGTACGCGCCGCCGTAGATGGCCACGTCCTCGCCCATGACGAAGACGGCCGGATCGCGCCGCATCTCCCCAGAAATCGCGTCGCGAACCGCCTCCCAGAAGAACCGTTCCGGCATCAGCTACTCCACGTACAGGAAATCGTACAACTCGGATTCGTCGGGGTACGGGCTGTCGAGCGCGTAGGTGGTCGCTTCTTCAATCGCGTCGGCCACGGCCTTCTCGACCGCCTCGATCTCGCCGGCCGACGCGACCTTCTCGTCGAGAAGATACCGCTTGAACAGCGTGATCGGGTCGCGCTCGGCG
>CAYUZG010000423.1:0-1825 GCA_964449605.1 uncultured Verrucomicrobiota bacterium
GGGCTTCGGGAGGTCTTCGGGCCTGAGCTGGCGCTGGGTGAGCTCGGTCGGCTCGCCCTTATCTGCGCGCGCCTCGTCGTGCAGGTACTCGCGAATGCTCAGGGCGATCTTGCGCTCCTGCGGGTCGACGCGCACGACCTTGGCGCGGACCGTCTGGCCGACGCGCAGCGCCGCCTCGACGCTCTCGGTCGGCGTGTCGGCCACCTGGCTCTTGTGCACGAGGCATTCGATACCGTTCGAGAGTGTGACGAACGCGCCGAAGTCGGCCAGCTTGGTCACCACGCCCTCGACCACGTCGGCCACCCGCAACTCGTCGGCCACCGTCTCCCACGGATCGGCCGAGAGCTGCTTGAGCCCCAGCGTGATCTTCTTGTCCTCGGGCGCGACCGACAGCACGACGCACTCGACGCTCGAGCCCTTGGTGAGCACTTCGCTCGGATGGTTCAGCTTGCGCGTCCACGACATGTCCGAGATGTGGATCAGCCCGTCAATGCCCTCCTCGAGCTCGACGAACGCGCCGTAGCTGGTCAGGTTGCGCACCCGGCCGGTGACGCGCGCGCCGACCGGGTACTTCTCGGCCGCCACGCTCCAGGGGTTGAACTCGCACTGCTTGATGCCGAGCGAGATCTTCTGCTCGTCGGGCCGGATCGACAACACCATCGCCTCGACGATGTCGCCCTCGCTCAGCACCTCGCTCGGGTGGCTGATGCGCCGCGTCCAGCTCATCTCGCTGATGTGGATCAACCCCTCGACGCCCTTGGCCAGCTCGATGAATGCGCCGTACGGCTGCAGGCTCACGATTCGGCCTCGCACGATCGAGCCGACCGGGTACTTCGTCTCGATGTCATCCCAGGGATTCGGCTCGAGCTGCTTGAGGCCCAGGGCGATGCGCTGGCGCTCGCGGTCGAAGTGCAGCACCTTGACGCGCACCATCTGGCCGATCTCGAGCAGCTCGCTCGGGTGCCCGACGCGGCCCCACGACATGTCGGTAATGTGCAGCAGCCCGTCGAGGCCGAACAGGTCGATGAACGCGCCGAAGTCGGTCAGGTTCTTCACCATGCCGGTGCGCACCTGGCCTTCCTCGAGCTCCTCGATGAGTTTCTGGCGGTTGCGCGCGCGTTCCTCCTCGAGCAGCTCGCGGCGGCTCACCACCACGTTGCGCCGCTCGGGGTTGATCTTGATCAGCTTGAACTCGAGCGTCTGGCCGATGTAGTCCTCGACGTGGGCCACGTGCTTGATGTCGACCTGGCTCGCCGGCAGGAACGCGTCCATGCCGATGTCGACGATGAGCCCGCCGCGCACCTTGCGCATGACGCGGCCGCTGACTTTCTGGCCCTCCTTGCAGCGCTGCATCGTCTCTTGCCAGCGGATTTGCCGGTCCGCCTTGATCTTGCTCAGCACGACCAGGCCGTCGGCATCCTCGAGCTTCTCGAGGTAGACGTCGATCTCGTCGCCGACCTTGTGCTCGTCGATCGACGAGCCGAACTCGCCGACCGGGAGCACGCCTTCGGACTTGTAGCCGATGTCGACAATCACGAAGTCGCGGCCGATCTTGGCGATCCGGCCCTTCTGGAGCGAGCCCTCTTTGACTTTCTCGACCGCGCCGTCGTAGAGGCTGCTCAACTCCTCGCGCGACATCTCGGGTAGGATTTCGATCCGCGTCGGCCCGGCATCGGGAGCGGCCGCCTGCTCCTGTGGAGCCGAAGACGCCGGCTCCGGCGCGGCCGCGGCTTCCGCCGCCGCGGTCGGGCTTGCTTGGTTAGGTTGTGGGTTTTGGGCGTTCTCGCCCGTTTCGTTCGACATTCAGTTCGACCTCCAATCTTCT
>CAYUZG010000424.1:0-1821 GCA_964449605.1 uncultured Verrucomicrobiota bacterium
GAGCAGGGCATGACGTTCATCTTCTCGACGCACGACCCGCGCGTCGTCGCCTACGCGTCTCGCGTCGTCACGCTCACCGACGGACGTGTGTCCGCCGACAAGCGGCGGAACAACGACGAGATAAGAACCCCCGGGAACCCCGACACGCAGGACGCTTCGTGAGGCTGTGATGAGAACACGTACACAAGCATGGTTGGCCGCGGTCCTGCTGCTTGTCGCACCGGCCGCGTGCGCGCGTGAAGTCTGGTCAAGCGATGACGGCGAGCAGACGCTCGACCTGGTCAGCTCGCTCAAGGAAAGCATCCTTTTCTCCGAGGACGACTCGGCAACCGGCCTCTGGCGGCTGCGGTTCGGGCTCGATGCCCGGCTCAGCGATCGATCCACCATGGAGTTCGCCTACGAGCAGCGTCTGCGCACGGTCCAGGAAGTAGCGTCGCAGGGTCTCGTCGTGCTGCCGCCGCGGGTCGACGCGCCGTATCGCATCGTGCAACTGGACAACGCGATCAGCACGAGCGACGCGTACAGCTACCGGCACGAGATCGATCGCGCACTCGTCGCTTTTCACTACGACCGCGCCGACGTGACGATCGGACGCCAGGCGGTCGGCTTGGGGCGGGGCGTGCTGTTCAGTGCCATCGACGTGTTTTCGCCGTTCTCGCCGCTCGAGATCGACCGCGAATGGCGCCGAGGCGTCGACGCGATTCAAGGCGACGTGCGGCTCACGGACACCGCGTCGGTTGGTCTCGTCGGCGCCTTCGCCGCGTCGTGGGACGACTCGGCGCTGCTCGGGCGGATCCGTGGGCGCAGCGCGTCGGGCCTGTTTGACGGCGAGGTGGTTGTCGGCAAGCGGGCCGAAGACACGATGTATGGCGGCTCGTTCTCGGCCGCGCTCGGCGAGGCCGAAGTGCACGGCGAGCTCGCCTTTTTCGACACGCCCGAGGCGTTTGTCGACGGCGCGCTCTTCGGCGGCGACGACCTGGTCACCAAGGCCGTGCTCGGCGCGTCGTACACGTTCAACGTCGGGAACGGGTTGACCGTCTGGGCCGAGTATCACTTCTCCGGCTTCGGCTCCGGCGACATAGCCGAGGCGCAGCAGCGGCTGCAGGATCCGGACTACGTCGAGCGTTTCCTCCGAGGCGATACGCAGATCGTCGGCCGACACGCCACGGCCATTCAGGCGAGCTACCTCGTCAACGATCTCTGGAGTCTCAACTTCGTCTGGATCGCGAATCCCGACGACGGCTCCGGCGTCCTGACGCCCAGCATCAACCTGACGCTTTCCGACAAAGTCACCATCGTCGCCAGCCTCTACGTCCCGTACGGCGATGACATCGACGAAGCCGGCATCCCGCAAAGCGAGTACGGCGCTTCTCCCGTCACCGCCTTCCTCCAGTTCGCCATCTACGACTGAGCCGCGCCGGAGTTGTCACTTGCGGCTGGTAACCTTCCTTGCGAGGAGACCCAAAGCAAGAGCGAAGATACCGATGAGGGATGGTTCGGGGATGACGGTGACGGTTAGGTTGGTGGGCGTGGGCTGCTCGGTGACGTCCTCGAGGAACCAGGTGCCGCCGGGCATCTGCAGGTCGAGCGTGGTCTCGCCAATGGCGGTGGCTTCGAAGACGAGCCAAGCAAGCACGCCATCGCCGGTGGCGGTCTCGGTGAAGCTGCCGGCGGTGTAGAACTCGAGCCGCGCACCGGAGCCGCCGTCGGGCGCGTTGAGCTCCTGCGTGACCGGGTCACTCCACTGGGTGGTCGCCCACGGGCCGAGCTCGGCCAGCGTCTGGATCGGCCCGCCGAGGCCGGGATCCTCGTCGGGCTGGC
>CAYUZG010000425.1:0-1819 GCA_964449605.1 uncultured Verrucomicrobiota bacterium
TCGAGGCCTTCGCCAGCCGCGATTGGACAGCGTCGACTACCGCGTTTGAGCGCTGTCTCGAGCTGAGGCCCCGCGATCTGAGCGCCCTGCGCTATCTCGACGTGCTGAGCATCTACCGAAAGACCCCCCCACCCGACGACTGGACCGGTAGCCTGGAACTTACCGAGAAGTAGCCCTACAACGCAAGGTCGCCGGTTGTTCGTAGCGGCCGGGCTCCGTACCGGCCGTTTCGGGGCGTGTGCCACTGCTCTCGAAATTAGGGTAGTCCCTCATGATATTGGCAAATTCGGCCGACGGTTTTGAGCTTCTTGGGAGCGCCTTGCCGATGAATCGGGTAAACCACATGCCTGATTGGCAGGGAGGATCCTCATGCCCACGAAGCGCCACGCCACGGACGGCGACGACCTGGCGCTGTACGCCTGTCCGAATTCCGACTGCGACCGCTTCAACCAGTTCAACGCCGGCAACCTCTCCGTCTGCGAACGGATGGGCAAGGACAAGGCCATCCGGCGATTATACTGCAACCACTGCCAGCAGCGTTTCAGTGAACGCCAGGGCTCGCTCATGCAAGGCACGAAGCTGCCCAAGGACACCGTCGTCCGCATCATCAAGTGTCTCGGGCACGGCTGCTCGATGGAGGCCACCGCCGACATCTGTGAGGTGGATCCGCGCACGGTGGAGCGGCTGCTGGAACGTGCGGGCAAGCGTGCGGAGGACTTCCACCGCCAGCAACTGGATCGTCTCCGGGCTGCCGGTGACGGACTGGACGTGGTCGAATTGGACGAGTTGCACGGTCGCATCTGCAAGCCGCCGCGAAAAAAGGGGAGCCCCGCAAGGTCGCGCATGGGCGGCGGCATCCTCGACGCCATCGGCGCATGGGCCGACACTGGGTTCACGCCGCCCTGGCGGTTCCGTCGCGGTTTCTGATCGATCTTCGTCTCGGCCCGCGCACCCTGGAGTCGGCGGCAGCCCTGATCTCCTCGGTGGGGATGGCCTGCAACCATCGTTCGCCTCCGTTGCTGTTGATCGACAATCACTTGCCGTATCCGGCGGCGATTCTGCAAGTCTTCGGGCTCATCCGACATCGACGCCGCAAGCGGGGTCGCGGACGACGCAAGCATCCCGATCTCAAGCCGCCGCCCGGCCTGATGGCCGGGGTGGTGGAGAAGGTTCGCGATATGACGGGGAACCTGTTGCGGGTCCGGACGCGAGCGTTGTTCGGCCGCAAGCGCGACATCGTCAAGCAGATCAAGCGACTGGACATCGGCGAGCAGATCAACACCGCGCATATCGAGCGTCTCAACGGTACGCTGCGTGGCCAACAGAGCCGGCTGGCCCGGCGGACGCGAAACGGTTCGCGTCTGGCCGAGGCGCTGGCGTGGTCGCTGTCGTTGTGGCGCGACCTGTACAACTGGACGCGTCCGCACGGCTCGCTGGATGGCCGCACGCCGGCGATGGCCCTGAACCTGGTCGAGGTGGTGTGGACAGTGCCGCGCTATGTCGCTCATCCGGTGCACGTCAGCGACCTGCAATGTCAGGTATGGGCCGAGGAACGCGAATCATGGCTAACGTCCGCTCTGGACAGCCGAAAACGCCTGAAACTCTTACCAACGTCGTGAGGGACTACCGTTTTTTTTGAAGGAAGCGATTCGCGACCGTCAGCTCGCCGATGATCATCTCCCACTCCGCCAGGTCACGTTGAAGCCGCTTTGTCTCGGCCTGGGCGGCGACCGCATCGCCGTTGCCGGTCAGCCGGTCTTTGCCACCGGCCAGGAACTCATCCCGCCAGCGTCGAAGCGTGTTGGCGCTGACCTGATGA
>CAYUZG010000426.1:0-1811 GCA_964449605.1 uncultured Verrucomicrobiota bacterium
CCGATCTTCATCCGGGTCGCCTCCGCCAGCCACTGTGCTGCTTCAGGCCTGTACGCGCCGACGATACCACGCAAGGCCGCCACGGAGGGAGGAGACATCTCGCAGAGCCGCAGAGCCCGCAGAGAAGAGCGTTCTCTCTGCGGGCTCTGCGCCTCTACGAGACGATGTCCTCGGCGGGGTGATTGCGGCGGGCGGCGGGCCGGGTTATACTGGCGCTGCGTGTACGGGGTTCCTCGACGGGGGGGCGCATGGCCCAGGAAGAGCTACGGCTGCGTGAGAAGCTCGCGTACGGGTACGCCGATTTCGGCTACGGGATCGCGTTCTCGGTCATCGGTCTCTACCTGTTCCCGTACCTGGCAACAAAGACGGTCGTCGGCGTCGGCCTGGCCGCGACGGTGATCCTGGTCGGCAAGGTGTGGGACGCGATCACCGACCCGCTCGTCGGCTCACTGAGCGACCGCACCGACACCCGCTGGGGCCGGCGCCGGCCGTGGCTGCTGCTGTGCGCGGTGCCGTTCGGCGTGACGTTTGTCGCCATCTGGCTGCTGCCGCCCGAGTTCGGCAAGTGGGACGGCTTTGCCTACGTCGCCGTCGTCTACTTGCTGCATGCGACCGCCTACACGTGCGTGGCCGTGCCGCACGCGTCGCTGACGCCCGAGCTGACGCGCGACTACGATGCGCGCACGGGCCTGACGTCGTATCGCATGGTGTTCTCGATCTTCGGGGTGCTGGTCGGCTCTACGTTGCCGTTGCTGATCGCCGGCGCCGACCACGAGCAGTGGACGCAGGCGAGCTTCGTTCGTGTGGGCGCCATCTGCGGCGTGCTGATGATCAGCGGGCCGCTCGTCGTCTTCTTCGGGTGCCGCGAGCGCCATCCCGAGCGCGTCGTGCGGCGCATTTCGATGCTCGAGGGCTTCCGCCTCGTGCTGCACAACCGCCCGTTCTTCCTTGCGCTCTCGATGTACCTGGCGGCGTGGGTGGCGCTGTCGATGACGACCGGCATGTTCATCTTCTTCTTCGGCTACTGGCTTCACTACGGCAGCCAGCTCCTGTACGTGCTCGGCGCAACCTTCCTCATAGCGGCGGCCACGCTGCCGGTCTGGGTGCTGGTGAGCGGGCGGTTCGGCAAGCGGATCGCGTACGTGGCCGGCATGTGCGTGTACGCGGCCGTCGGCTTCGGAACATTCGCCCTCGCGCCCGGGACCACGCACTACGTGTGGATCTTCGCAGTGGCCGGCGGGATCGGGATATCGGCCATCTACGTGATTCCGTGGGCCATCATCCCCGACTGCGTCGACTATGACGAGCTCAAGACCGGCATGCGGCGCGAGGGGATCTTCTACGGCTTCGTCACGTTTGCCCAGAAGCTCGCGGCTGCGCTCGGCATCTTCATCGCCGGCACCGTGCTGGGCCTGACCGAGTTCAGCCCCGACGTGCACCCGAGCCGGACGGTCATCTGGGCCATTCGGCTCCTGTTCGGCCCGATCCCGGCGTGCGTGGTGATCGCCGGGATGGTGGCCGCCGTCTTCTACCCGATCACCAAGCGCCGCCACGAGCAGATCCGAGCCGCGTTGCAGGTGCGCTCGTCCGCAAAGCTAGACAAGGCTGGCAAAGGAGATGTGTCATGAGCAAGAGCACTGTCAACTACATCATCAACGCAGTGTTGGCCGCCCTCATGATCAACATCGCCTTTATCGGCGTCCTTCCTGGGTTCGTAATCCCGAAAGGCGACCGCGCCGGCTACGAGGCCAAGCTGCTGTGGGGCCTGCACCGGCACGACTGGGGCGATCTCCATATGGTCCTGTCGCTTG
>CAYUZG010000427.1:0-1808 GCA_964449605.1 uncultured Verrucomicrobiota bacterium
GCGCGGACGGTCGAGTTCGACGTCGGCGAGATCGAGCCGCAGGTGGCGCTGCCGTTCTCGCCGGGCAACGCGCGCGGCGTGAGCGAGATCAAGGATGACATCCCGATCGACCAGACGGTGATCGGCTCGTGCACGAACGGGCGGATCGAGGATCTGCGCACGGCGGCCGAGGTGATGAAGGGCAAGCATATCGCGAAGTGGACGCGGTGCATCATCCTGCCGGGCAGCCATCACGTCTACCGGCAGGCGCTCAACGAAGGTCTTTTGGGGGTGTTTCTCGACGCGGGCGCAACGATCTCGGCGCCGACGTGCGGGCCGTGCATCGGCGGGCACATGGGCGTGCTGGCCGAGGGCGAGCGGTGCGTCAGCACGACGAACCGCAACTTCGTCGGGCGGATGGGCCACCCGAAGAGCGAGGTCTACCTGGCGAGCCCCGCGACGGCCGCGGCGAGCGCGCTCGCGGGCAAGGTCTGCGGGCCGGACGAGGTCATGTGATCATGAAGGGCAAGGCGCACAAGTTCGGCGACAACGTCGACACGGACATGATCATTCCGGCACGGTGGCTGGTGACGACAGACCCGGCGGAGATAGCGGCGCACGCGTTCGAGGATGTGCAGGCCGGGTGGCCCGAGACGGTGGCTGAGGGCGACATCCTGGTCGCGGGCAACAACTTCGGGTGCGGCTCGAGCCGCGAGCACGCGCCGATCGCGCTCAAGGCGGCGGGGATCGCCTGCGTGATCGCGGCGAGCTTCGCCCGGATCTTCTACCGGAACGCGTTCAACATCGGCCTGCCGGTGCTGGAGTCGGCCGAGGCGAGCGCCGACATCGACGCGGGCGATGTGGTGGAAATCGACGCCTCGACCGGGGCGATCACGAACCACACGAAGGGCAGGAGCTATCGGTCGACGCCGCTGCCGCCGTTCATGCGCGAGCTGGTGTCGGCGGGCGGGTTGTTGGCATACCTTGCCAAGACCCGCAAGTAGTTGATTTAGAGACGATTCCCACACGAGCGCGTGCCGAGTGGCACGGTTCTTGCGCCAAGGGTCACGTTCCCCTGATCTTTGGCACTCCGCCGCATGCGGGATGCGTGTTGCGGCGGCCGGTCCACCGGGCGCGCTTCAACCGTGAGGCACGCAGACTATGGGACGGACGCACAGGGTCGCAGTGATTCCCGGTGACGGGACTGGGCCGGAGGTGGTGGCCGAAGGGCTGAAGGTGCTCGAAGCCGCGGGCGCGCGGTTCGGCTTCTCGATCGAGACCGAGACGTACGACTTCGGCGGCGAGCGCTACAAGCGCACGGGCGAGGTGCTGCCCGACGAGTCCCTCGATGAGCTTGCGCAGTTTCGGGCCATCTACCTCGGCGCGATCGGCCACCCGGACGTGGCGCCGGGGATTCTCGAAAAGGGAATCCTGCTCAAGCTGCGGTTTCATTTCGATCAGTACATCAACCTCCGTCCCGTCAAGCTCTACCCGGGCGTCTGGACGCCGATCAAGGACAAGGGCCCGGACGAGATCGACTTCGTCGTGGTGCGCGAGAACACCGAGGACCTCTACGTCGGGATCGGCGGGTTCTTCAAGCAAGGCACGCCGGATGAGGTGGCGATCCAGACGAGCGTCAACACCCGGAAGGGCGTCGAGCGGTGCGTGCGGTACGCGTTCGAGCTGACGCGGCAGCGCAACCGGGACAAGAAGCTGACGCTGTGCGCCAAGACGAACGTGCTCACGTACGGGCACGACCTGTGGTGGCGCACCTTCAACGAGGTGGGCGAGGCCGATTACCCGGACATCACGCGCGACTACGCGCACGT
>CAYUZG010000428.1:0-1806 GCA_964449605.1 uncultured Verrucomicrobiota bacterium
CGTTGCGGCCAAGGCCTGGTGCTGTCGTGGTTGAATGCACACAGGCTGCGAGCCGCGAAGCGGCGACAGAACCTAGCCTGGGGCGTGAGCCCCAGGACGGCGGAGCAGCCAGCAAAGGCTTCCGAGCGCCGAAGGTGCGACAGAAAGCCACTACGCCAGCGGCATGGTGTAGAGCTGTTCGAGGCGGTCGGTGACCTTCTCCCAGTCGTACTCGCGCTTGACGCGGGCGATGCCTTTGTCGTGCTCGGCGCGGACAAGGTCCGGGTTCTCGACGAGGCGGGCGAGCTGCTTGGTGAGGTCGTCCACGTCGGTCGAGCGAAACGTGTACCCGCACTCGCCGAGCGCCTCGCGGCAGGCCTCGATGTCGCTCGCGAGCACGCACCGGCCGTACGAGAGCGCCTGCAAGAGCGAGTGGGGGAGGCCCTCGATCTCCGACGGCAAGACGTACAGGTACGCGTTGCTGAACAGCTCCTCCATCTCCTCGTCGGTCACGAAGCCGGTGAAGATGATCTGATCGTCGAGGCCGGCCTCCTTGACGCTGCGCCGAAGGGTGTCCGTGTAGCTCTGCTCGAACATCGTCCCGCCGGCGACGACGAGCTTCATCGGCGGCCGGATGCGCCGGTAGGCCTCGACGAGGTAGTGGGCGCCTTTCTCGGGCGTGATCCGGCTTAGGAACAAGATGTAGCGCTCCGGCTCGATGCCCCAGCGGCGCGCTTTGTCGAGTTTCCTGGACGGGTTCATCTCGACGCCCGTCGGCAGGTAGTAGACGTGCCGCTTGCCGTACTTGTCCTTGTAGTACTGCTCGAGCGCCTTCGACACCGTCGTCGTGACGTGCGCGAAGTGCGCCGAGCAATACTCGCCGGCGTGGATGACGCCCTTGGCGAATCCGCCCCACTTGGCCCGCGTCCAGTCGAGCCCGTGCGCGGTGGCTACGACGCGCGCGCGCCGCGTCCAGTACGCCACCGGCAGGAGCAAGCACGGCCCCATGCTGTGGTAGTGGATCACGTCGTAGCGGCGGCCGAACGAGTCGACCGTGGCCTGGATCGTATGCAGGATGTTGTCGAGGTGCTTCGAGCGCACCGTCGGCAGCAGCTTGAGCGTGACGCCGCGGTACGTGCGCAGGTGGCCGAGCCGGCCGGGCGTCTCGACCTCGGGCTTGGCCCATTCTTCGAGCACGTAGCGGCGGCAGTAGACCGTGACGTCGTGGCCGCGCGCGGCGAGGCGCGTTGCCGTCTGCTCGGAGAAGTTCTCGGCGCCGCCGAGCGAGCCGGGGAAGCCCCGGATGCCGAGCATGACGATACGCAAGCGCTGCGACGCGGCAGGCACCTCAGCCCTCCTGGCGGAGCGTGTCGAGGAACCAGTAGGCGAGCGCGTGGCAGATCACGCAGTGCGCGTCCTCGACGGGCCCGTAGTCGTCGTTGGCCACGTAGATCGGCATCTGCGCCAGCTCGCGCAGCTTGCCGCCCGTAAAGCCGCACAGGCCGATCGTGACGCCGCCGTTGTCGTTCGCGTGGCGGATGGCGCGCAGCACGTTCTCCGAGTTGCCGCTTGCGCTCAGGCCGATCACGACGTCGCCCGGCTGGAACTGCGCCTTGAGCGGCACGACGAAGATGTCGGCGTAGTCGATGTCGTTCGCGACCGCCATCAGCAGCGGGACGTTGTCGCTCAGGTTGATCGCCCGGACGGATTTCTTGCCCAGCGTCGTCGGCATCTTCACGAGGTCGTTGACCATGTGCGACGCCGTGGCCGAGCTGCCGCCGTTGCCGCAGAGGAAAACGCGCCGGTCGTTCGCGTGCGCCGTCTTGA
>CAYUZG010000429.1:0-1801 GCA_964449605.1 uncultured Verrucomicrobiota bacterium
CACCTGTTCGTGGTCGTCGATGTGCTTCGGCTGTGCTCGACGATGGTGACGGCGTTTGCGAATGGGTGCGACGCGGTGATCCCGGTCGCCGAGCCGTCGGAGGCGTTTGCCCTTCGCCGGGGGCGGCCCGAGCTGCTGCTGGCGGGCGAACGAGACGGGTACATGATCGAGGGGTTCGATCTGGGCAACTCGCCGTTCGAGATGACGCGCGAGGCGGTCGGCGGGCGGACGCTGGTCACGTGCTCGACGAACGGCACGAAGGCGCTTGTGGCGAGCCGGGTGGGCGCCGGGGCGATCGTGGCCTGCGTGCTCAACGCGTCGGCGTCGGCGGCGTCGATGGGGGAGTGCGGCCGAGACGCGACGGTCCTGTGCTCAGGCAAGCTCGGCGCGCCGTCACTGGAGGACTTTGTCTGTGCCGGGCTGATCGTCGAGAAGCTGGCGCGTGTTGAGGCCGCGTCGCCGGAGGGGTTCGGCCCCGGGGCGGAGCGGGCGCGCCGAGCGTACGCGCGGCATGCAGGCGATGTTGGGGCGATGCTGGCGGGGTGCGAGCACGGCCGCTACCTGGCGAGCATCGGGATGGGTCGCGACGTGGCGTACTGCGCGCAGGTCGATCTGTTTGATCTCGTGCCGCGGCTCGAGGACGGGGGAATCCGCTGCGCCCGTGCGGGGCGGGGCTAGCTGCGGATCTTGGCGACCTCGCGCAGGAAGCGGATCTGGTCGAGCGCCTTGCCGGTGCCGATGGCGACGGCGCTGAGCGGGTCCTCGGCGATGTGCACGGGCAGGCCGGTTTCTTTGGAGATCAGCTTGTTGAGGCCGCGCAGCAGCGCGCCGCCGCCGGCCATCATGATACCGCGATCGACCAGGTCGGCGCTCAGTTCCGGCGGGCAGCGCTCGAGCGAGATGCGGACGGCCTCGACGATGGTGCTGATCGGCTCGCTGAGCGCCTCGCGGATCTCCTCGGAGTTGATCGTGAGCGTCTTCGGCAAGCCGGCGACCATGTCGCGGCCCTTCACTTCCATCGTGAGCGGTTCCTTGAGCGGGACGGCTGCGCCGATCGTGATCTTGATCATCTCGGCGGTGCGCTCGCCGATCATCAGGTTGTAGTTGCGGCGCAGGAACTGGACGATCGCCTCGTCCATCTCGTCGCCGGCGACGCGGACGCTGCGGCAGAAGACGATGCCGGCGAGTGAGATGATGGCCACCTCGGTCGTGCCGCCGCCGATGTCGACGATCATGTTGCCGGCCGGCTCGTGCACGGGCATGTCGAGCCCGATGGCGGCCGCCATCGGCTCTTCGATGAGATAGACCTCGCGGGCGCCGGCGTGCATGGCGCTGTCCTCGACGGCGCGGCGCTCGACGGCCGTGATGCCCGACGGGACGGCGATGACGATGCGCGGGCTGATCAGCGTGCGGCGGTTGTGCACCCGCTTGATGAAGTAGCGGAGCATGTGCTCGGTGACTTCGAAGTCGGCGATGACGCCGTCCTTGAGCGGGCGGATGGCGACGATGTCGCCCGGGGTGCGGCCGAGCATGCGCTTGGCCTCTTCGCCGACGGCCAGGACCTTGTTCGTGCCCTTTTTGATGGCGACGACGGACGGCTCGGTCAAGACGATGCCGCGGCCCTTGACGTAGACGAGGGTGTTGGCCGTGCCGAGGTCGATCCCCATGTCGCTGGAAAACCTGCCTAAGAGCCAGCCACGAAGCATGGAGCGTCCTTTCTGCGGTCGTAAGCGCACCAGGGTGCGCTCGTACGCGCACTCTGTGCGCCGTGCGCGCGGCGTGCGCGTTGTAGGCGCCGTGC
>CAYUZG010000430.1:0-1796 GCA_964449605.1 uncultured Verrucomicrobiota bacterium
ATCGAGGCGAAGGCCGGTGACGGCGGCAACGGCTGCATGAGCTTCCGGCGCGAGAAGTTCGTGCCGCGCGGCGGGCCGAACGGCGGCAACGGCGGCGACGGCGGTGACGTTGTCCTCGTCGCCGACGAGAACGTGGATGACCTCACCGCATTCAAGTTCAAGCCGCACCTCACCGCCAAGCGCGGTCAGCACGGCAAGGGCAAGCTGATGGCCGGCGCCCGAGGCAAGCACGCAACCGCCGCAGTACCACTGGGGACGATCGTGCGCGAGGCCCAGACGGGCGAGCTGATGGCCGACCTCGTCAAGCCCGGCCAGCGGTGCGTCATCGCCAAGGGCGGCCGCGGTGGACGCGGCAACGCGGCGTTCAAGTCGTCGACGAACCGCGCGCCGCGCGAGCACGAGGACGGCCGGCCAGGCGAACAGCGAACGGTCGCGCTTGAGCTCAAGGTGATCGCAGACATCGGCCTCGTCGGCTTTCCGAACGCGGGCAAGTCGAGCTTCCTGGCCGCGACGTGCGACGCGCGCCCGAAGATCGCCGCCTACCCGTTCACGACGCTGGCGCCCAATCTCGGCGTGCTGCGCGCGAGCCCGGGCGACACGCTGATCAAGGTGGCCGATATTCCGGGCCTCATCGAGGGCGCGCACGAGGGCCGCGGCCTCGGCCACCGATTCCTGCGCCACATCGAGCGGACGCACGTGCTGCTCATTATCGTCGACGCGGCCGGTCTCGACGGACGCGACCCGCTCGGCGACTTCGCCGCGCTGCGCGCCGAGCTGGCCGCGCACGATGCCGCGCTCGCCGCCAAGCCGTACCTTGTCGCGTGCAACAAGATGGACCTCGACGAGGCTGCGGCCCACTACGAGCGATTCTGCGACGCCGCGCCGGCCAGAAAGGAGTTGATCTTCCCGATCTCGTGCCATACAAGGGCGGGGCTGGAAGCGATCGCGGAGGCGCTGGTGCGGTTCGCGGTCGAGGCCCGCCGCGTGGCTCAGGCCTCACCTGGGCACGACACTCCTGACGACGAGAAACCGGCAGCGCAATGAGAATCGGCGTTCTGGGAGGCACATTCGATCCGATCCACGTCGGCCACCTCATCATCGCCGAGACGGTGCGCGACGAGATGGCGCTCGACAAGGTACTGTTCATTCCCGCCGCCGGGCCGCCGCACAAGCAGCACCTGCCGATCACGGCCGCGGCCGACCGGCTCGAACTGGTGCGGCTCGCCGTCGAGGGAAACCCCGCGTTCGAGCCGAGCGACATCGAGATCGAGCGCGGCGGCGTCTCGTACACGATCGAGACGGTCGAGGCGCTGCGCCGCTCGTACGGCGACGAGACGGCGCTGTTCTTCATCATCGGGGCCGACACCGTGGCCGAGCTGCCGACGTGGAAGGACATCGACCACCTCGTGCACCTGTGCACGTTCGTCGTCGCGGCGCGGCCCGGTCATCGGATCGAGGACATGCTGAGCGAGGCGATCGGCCTGGCGCCCGAGACGCGGCAGCGCGTCTTCCGCCACTACATCGACGCCGTGCTCGTCGATATCTCGTCGACCGACCTGCGCGCCCGGCTCGCCGAAGGGAGGTCGGTCCGCTACCGGCTGCCCGAGGCGGTCGAGCGCACCATCCGAGCGAAAGGGCTCTATGGCACAAAGAGAAGCAGGCCCGCTGCCGAGCGGTGAGGAGATCGCGCGCCGAAGCCGCGAGCTGTTGGGCGAGAAGCTGGCGACCGACGTCGTTATCCTCGACCTGCGCGGGCTGTCGACGATCACCGACTACTTCGTCATCTGCAGCGGGGA
>CAYUZG010000431.1:0-1788 GCA_964449605.1 uncultured Verrucomicrobiota bacterium
CGCGCCGAGTCGCTCACGTGGGAGCGGACGGCCGAGCAGTACGCGACCCTCTACGAGGAGGTCGTCGGGCAATGAGGGAGCGCATCCGACGGCTGGCCACTGGGCGCTTCGGGCGCGACACGGCCGTCACGCAGCTCGGGCTGGTCGTGTCGGCCGCGTGCGGCCTGGTGACCGCATACCTTCTCTGGAACGGGTTGGGCAAGGAGCTGTACGGCCGCTACGGGCTGGTGTTCGCGCTCTACGCGCTCGTCAACATCCTGGGCGACCTCGGCGTCGGGCGCGCGTCGATCAGCCAGCTCGGGGAGGCGCAAGGGGCCGGCGACCGGCAGGCAATTGCCGCGCAGATCGGCTACCTGTTGAAGATGACGGTGCTGCTGGGTGTCGGGGTAGCGCTCGTAGGCGGCATCCTCTCGCCCGTGCTGGCGCGCGTGATCTACCGCAAGCCCGACATCGGTGCGTTCGCCCGGCTGCTGTTTCTCACGAGCCTGGTGGGCATTGGGCGCGGGTTCGTCTCGACGCTGCTGGCTGGGCTCCGCCGGATGAGGACGCTGGCCGTGCTCGATACGGCGTTCGCCGTCGTTCGGCTCGCCGCCATCGGCGTGGCGTTCGCCGTGGGGGCTGGGCTGTGGGGGGTGGTCGGCGCGCACGTCGCGGCAAGCCTTCTGGTGTCGCTCGGCGCCGTGTTCGTCTACGAACGTGTGGCCCGCGAGGTCGACGAGCTGCCGCGACTCGGGCGGCTGGCGCGCGAGGCGGTCCGCGCGCCGTGGCGGGGCATGTTCACGCTCGGCGCGCTCATCACGGCCGACCGCCAGCTCGTGAAGCTGATCGAGGTGGTCCCCATGGTTGTTCTTGGGCGGATCGCCGCCTCAGAGGTGCCGGCCGGCTACTTCCATCTTGCCCGCAACATCATGCGCAGCCTCGGTCTCGCCTTCAGCGGCCTGGCGAAAAACCTGCTGCCGTTTTTCAGCGAGCTCAAGGGCAAGCAGCAGTTCGCGCGCCTCCGGCGCGACTACGGTCGTGCCGTGGTCACCAGCGGGCTAGGCGCCTGCGGCGTCGCCGTTGTCTGCGTCGTGCTGCTGCCGACGGTCCTGCGGCTGTTCCGCGGCGGCCAAGTGGCACTCACGTCGGTCGCTTACGTGCTCCTGGCCAAGTTTGTCGTCGACGGGTTTTCGATCGGCCTTGGCGCCTTTATCCTTGTAGCGGGCCGTGTCTGGTGGGCGGCACGGCTCAAGCTGATCTCGTTGCCGCTCGGCGCCGGGGCCGTGCTCGGCGGGGCGCTGCTCGGCCAATCGCACTGGTCGGATCCGCTCGTGGGCGCCGCCCTTGGCGCGGCGGCCAGCTACGCGGCGTGGTGGATCGCGTTGTCGGCCGTCCAGCTCGTCGAGTCGTTCCGCGTGTTCCGCACGCTCGCGGCGACCGAGCCCAAGGCGACGCCGTGAAGATCCTCGTCGTGACAGATCGTTTCCCGCCGTGGCACGCGGGCGGGGCGGCACGCGTGGCCGGCGCGCTCGCCTCGGAGTATGCGCGCGCCGGCCACGAGGTCGTCGTGGTGCACGGCGATCCACTACCCGGGCCGCCGCACGACGGCGCGATCGACGGGCTTCGAGCGCACTGGGTCAATGCGCCCGTCAGTGCCCGGCTTCGCGGTTGGCGCAGTGTGCGCAACGGCCGCGCGCTGGGTCAGTTCGCGCGCGTTGTGGCGGCCGAGCGGCCCGACGTGGCGCATGCGCACAACCTGCACGAGACGTTCTCGTTCGCCGCGCTCGAAGTGCTCGCCCGGGCGCGCGT
>CAYUZG010000432.1:0-1785 GCA_964449605.1 uncultured Verrucomicrobiota bacterium
TCCACCGGGCGCTCAAGCACGTGATGCGCCAGGACCCGGACGTGATCGTCATCGGTGAGATGCGCGACGCACAGAGCTTCATGGCCGCACTTGCCGCGTCCGACACCGGCCACCTGGTGTTCTCGACGCTTCACACGACGAACGCCTCACAGGCGATCGGGCGGATCCTCGATTTCTTCCAGGAGCACGAGCGCGAGCAGGTGCGCCTGCAGCTCTCGACCAACCTGCGTTCGGTCGTCTGCCAGCGGCTGGTGCCTCGGGCCTCGGGCACGGGCGTGATCCCGGCGGTCGAGGTCATGATCGGCACGCTCACCGTGCAGAAGATGATCTACGAGAACAAGCTCGACCGGCTGCCGGCGGCGATCGAGACGGGCATCGATGAGGGGATGCAGACGTTCAACCAGGCGCTCCTGAAGCTGTTCAACCAGAAGCTGATTACGCGCGAGGCGGCGCTCGAGTACTCGTCGAACCCCGAAGCACTCAAGATGAACATGCAGGGGATCTTCCTCGACGAGGCCAGGCGCATCCTTGCCCAATAGCGCAGCCCAATGGCTCGCCACACCATGCCGAAGCACACCCACGGCTCGGGCCCAGTCGCCGATCTGCATCTGCACACGACGGCCTCCGACGGCTGCTGGCCGCCCGGCAAGGTGGTTCGGGCGATGGCCGACCTCGGGTTCGCCGCAGTCGCCATCACCGATCACGACGAGGTGAGCGGCATCCCCGAGGCGCAGGAGGCCGGGCGCGCATGTGGTGTCGAAGTTGTGCCCGCCGTCGAGCTCAGCACGGCTGTTCCAGAGGAACAGCTTAGGCGACGCTCGGGTCGCGCCGCGGTCGGCGAGCGCGAGGTGCACGTCCTCGGCTACTACATCGACTGTGATGCGCCGGCCCTGCACGAGGTGCTCGAGGCGTGTCGCACCTACCGCCAGCACCGCATGCGCACTATGGTCGAGAAGCTTGCCGAGGTCGGCGTGCCCGTCGACGTCGAGCGCGTGCAGGAGCTTGCCGGCGACGGCGCGATCGGCCGACCCCACCTGGCGCGGGCTCTCGTCGAGACCGGCCGCGTCGGCAGCGTCGAGGAGGCGTTCGCCAGGTACCTGACGCCGGGCCGGCCCGGCTACGCGCCCAAGTGGAAGATGACCCCGTCGGAGGCGTGCGCCCTGATCCGGCGGATCGGCGGCGTCCCCGTGCTCGCGCACCCGATGCTGCTCAGGGACGACGCGCTCGTCGCATCGATTGTGGACGACGGCGTCATGGGCCTCGAGGCGTACTACTCCTACTGCCCCGCCGGCACGACCGCGCGCTACGTGCAGATGGCCGACGAGGCCGGCCTGCTCGTGACCGGAGGCTCGGACTGCCACCAATCGGCCGGCGATCTCCTGATGGGCCGTGTGCGGCTGCCGTACGAGCGGGTCGAGGCGCTCCGCGCCCGGTGGGAAGAGCTGCGGACGGCCTAGCATGCCACCCGTTGTGCAGCGGCCGCGAGCCGTGTATCCTCGCACTGGGCATGGCGTGTTCGCAGATCGAACGGGACTGACACTGAGATGAGCAAACAGGCCGAATACGTGCGCAAGGCGCGCGTCGGCGATGCCGAGCGAATCCGGGAGCTGATCAACTACTGGGCCAAGCAGGACGAGATGCTGCTGCGGCCGCTCTCGGAGATCTACGACTTCCTGCGCGATTTCACCGTGTGGGAGCAGAACGGCCGCGTGCTCGGCACCGTCGCGCTCCACGTCGATTGGCGCGACCTGGCCGAGCTGCGATCGCTCGCCGTCGATCCGGGCG
>CAYUZG010000433.1:0-1783 GCA_964449605.1 uncultured Verrucomicrobiota bacterium
CGACTGCTGGACGATCGAGCCGGGCGAGAGCAAGACGCTCGCCGAGATCGACGGCCCCGGCGTGATCACGCACATCTGGATGACGATGGACGTCGGACCGAAGGTCCCGAAGGAGCAGCACCTGCTCCGGCGCTCGGTCCTGCGCATGTTCTGGGACGACGAGCCGACGCCGTGCGTCGAGGTGCCGATCGGCGACTTCTTCGGCATGGGCCACGCGATCTGCAAGGATTTCTGGTCGCTGCCGCTCACAATGAGCCCCGACCGCGGCCGCGGCTTCAACTCGTTCTGGGCGATGCCGTTCTACACGCGCGCGCGGATCGAGGTCGAGAACCAGTGCGAGGGGCCGCAGTACCTGTACTTCTACATCGACTACGAGGCGCACGACGAGCTTGAGTCCGGCCTCGCCCACTTCCACGCCCAGTGGCGGCGCGAGAACCCGACGGACGGCTTCGGCGACAAGGTGCCGCTCGAGCGCGAGAAGCTGCGCGAGCTGTGGCGCATGCCGAACCTCGACGGCAAGGGCAACTACGTCATCCTCGAGGCCGAGGGCAAGGGCCACTACGTCGGCTGCCACCTCGACATCGACTGCTTCGAGCCGGACAACAACAAGTGGTACGGCGAGGGCGACGACATGATCTTCATCGACGGCGACGAGCTCCCGACGCTGAGCGGCACCGGCACGGAGGACTACTTCAACACGGCCTATTGCCCGAGCACGGAGTTCTCGACGCCGTTCCACGGCATCGCGCTCAACAGCGGCGGCCCGTTCTGGCGCTGGGGCGGCAAGAATTCCGTGTACCGCTACCACATCGCCGACCCGATCATGTTCGACAAGTCGATCCGGGTCACCATCGAGCACGGCCACGCGAACAACCTGTCGTACGATTACTCGTCGACGGCGTACTGGTACCAGACGCTGCCGCACGCGCCGTTCCCCAAGCTGCCGCCGCCCGAGGCGCGCCTGCCGAGGGAATAGGACCTCACGCAAAGGCGCAAAGGGGATGCGGCGGCCGGTGCCGCCGTGAGCACGACACAGCAACCGATGGGCAAAGCGGCAATCGCGCAGCTCGAGCAATGAACGCAACTACATCAACAACGCAGCCCGAAGAGCACGGCCCACCTGTCCCGCCGGGGCCCCTGCGAGGCCGTTATTTCGCCCGGCGCATCGTGTATGCCTGGGAACGCCCAAGCATCATGCGCAAGCATATCTACACGGGCGCGATGGGCAGTATCTGGGACACGCTCATCAGCGGGCTGTTTTTCGTCTACTTCGGCACCTCGATCGGCGTGACGCGATTCCAATGGGGCATCATGGCTGCGGTCGCGTCGTGGCTGATCGCGACGCAGGTTTTCTCGGCACTGCTCACGCAGCGAACGGGCAAGCGCAAGGTCCTCTGGTTCTCGTTCGCGACGGCCGACCGCGGCCTGCGTCTGGTCGGCATTCTTGCTGCGTACGCCCTGTGGCGATCCGGCTGGTCACACGCCGGCGTCGTCTTGATCGGCGCGGTCTGGCTGGCCAACCTGTTCGGCACGATGGCCTCGCCGCCATGGCTCTCGTGGCTGGCCGACATCATCCCGCAGAACGAACACGGCACGTTCTGGGGACGCCGTACAGCCTGGCTGGCGCTCACCGTCGTCGTGGTCGCCGTCGGGGCGGGCCTGCTGACCGACAAGATCTCCGAGCCCCACAAGATGCAGGCCGTCATCGGCATCTTTGTTTTCGCCACCGTGGTCGGCATCATCGACCTGATCATCCACGGCACGATCCCCGAGCCGACGATGG
>CAYUZG010000434.1:0-1770 GCA_964449605.1 uncultured Verrucomicrobiota bacterium
TGCTGTGTGGTGCCGGCTGCCGCAAGCGCGCCGCGGAACGAGAGCAGGGCGAGAGTCAGGGGCCTGCCCAGCAGCAGCAGCGGACCCGGCACGAGGAGAAAATCAAGGCGACGGCCCGGTCTTTCTATGAGGAGGGCAAGCGGTTTCAGTATGCGGGTCGCTACAAGGACGCGGTCGACGCCTGGGCCAAGGCGATCGAGGCGGACAAGCGGGTCGAGCTTCTCGTCGCGCTCGCCAAGAACGCCATGGTCGATGAGATGATCGAGAAAGCCCACTACCGGATGCACCGGCCTGAGGAGAACCCGGCGTATTCCCGGTCGGCCCGCGAGCTCCTCGAGCTGATCGTCGACGAGGAGAACGGCTTCCTCGAGAAGCACGTCGAGAGAGCGAACGAGCAGCTTGCCGAATGGGAATGGATCACGCGCGGCTGGGACGCCTTCCACCGGGCCCAGCGACTGATCGACGACTACCAGCTCGCCGAAGCCCTCGACCTGCTCGAGTCCATCCGCGACGAGTACGCGGGCACACCGCTCGCCGGCAAGGCGATCCCGCTGCTCGATCAGTACGGGCGCGAGTGAACCGCGGCACGCCGCCTAGCGCGACTACCTCCAGAAGTGGACCGTGCCGTCCTCGAGCTGTGCCCGGTTGCCGACGCGGATGTCGTTGTCGGCGAACCAGCCCTGGCTCATCTCGAGGGCGTCTTTGTAGTCCTGGTCGGGCTCGACGAGCGACTCATCGTACGGCTGCATGTCCTTGATATCGACGATCACCCCGTCGGCCCGGATGAAGGCGATCGACAGCGGGATGCGCGTGTTCCTCATATAGAAGCCCTGCCGGTGGGTCTGCTCGTAGACGAAGTACATGCCGCTGTCCGGCGCGAGCGATTCGCGCCCCATCAGGCCGCGCGTGCGCTCCTCCGGGTCGTCGGCGACCTCGACGGTCGCCGTCACCGACAGCTCCAGCCACTCGTGCCCGCCGGCGGGCCCACGCCGCGCTTGGCTACCCGGGCGGAGGTACCGGTGCCAGACGACCACGACGAGCAGAATCACGAGAACGACCGTCAACGTCCACTCGATCAGGTTCCTGCGCGTTGCTTTTTTCATCGGTCGCCTCGTGATCGGTTCGCTCGAATGACCGGTCGAGCCGGCCTCAGGTTGGCTGGGCGGCCCAGGCGCGCATCGTGCTCAGATGCTCGTCGGTGAGCGAGTCGTACCCGAGCTGCACGAGCTCGTCGACGCAGCCGCCGGTGAGCCGCCACATCGAGTAGTGCTTGTCGATCGGGCGGATGACGACCACGTCGTCGGGCCGCTGCGCGACGGTGGCCTCGACTTCGATCGCCTTGCGGGACGTGTACGGATAGAACGTCCGCATCAGCGCGTTCCAGCTCCAGTTCTTGCGGTTATCCTTCGGGCGAACGTCGACGGCGATGACCTTGGTTGCGTTGATCGGGTGGCCGAACGCCCGGTCGATGGGCACGGGATGAATCACCCCGCCGTCGACGAGCAGGTGCCGGTCGGCCGGCCGCTTGCGCGCCGGGTAGAACAGCGGCACGCGACACGACACGCCGACCGCGTCGCGCAGCGTGAAGCCGATGTTCGGCAAGCCGGTGCAGAAGAAGATCTCGTGCCCGCTCAGCTTGTCGTAGGCGACGATGCCGAGCTCGCGGATGTCGTGCCGGAGCTTCTCGAAGCTCGCCTGCGCGAGCCGGTCGAGCGTGTCGGCCACGTACTTGCCCTTGCGGGCCGCGTAGCGGCTCAGCGCGCCGAGCCG
>CAYUZG010000435.1:0-1747 GCA_964449605.1 uncultured Verrucomicrobiota bacterium
GCGGATCCTGTGCGAGACGAACCACACGGCCGGATGGAAGAACAGGAACGCCTCGACGACGCGCTGCATCACGTTGACGAGCGGATCGAGACGGCGGATGTGCGCCAGCTCGTGCGCGAGCAGCGCCTCGACCTGCTCGCGCGCCAGGCCGCTGGCGAACGAGAACGGCAGCAAGATGACCGGCCGGAGCACGCCGACCACGGTGGGCACGACGACCCGAGAGCAGTAGGCGATCGCCGGCGTCATCGACAGCCCGAGCGCCCTGGCCTGTCGAGCCAGCGCGCGCAGGATGGCCAGATCATCGAGCGGCTGCGACCGCCTCCGAAGCCGCCCGCCGCCGTGCAGGCCGACGAGCAAACGTGCCAGCATCAGAAGAACGCCTGCGAAATACGCGCCCAGCGCATAGGGCGTCGCCTGCAGCCAACCGAGCGAGAAACGCGCGGGGGTTGCGCTCTTGTGAGCCGGCGCGTCGGCAACCGTTGTCTCGATGGGCGCTGCTGCAACCAGATCAACCTCGAGCGTACGTGCCGTTTCCCCCGGCAACGATGCGTCAGTTGACGCAGTCGGTCGTGGCGCACGGTGGGCCGCCGGTGGCTGGACAACGGCGTACGTCACTACCACGGCCAGAACCATGGCGCCGAGCGCGGCGACGTGCACGGCGTAGCGGAGCCGCGCCGAGCGCGCGCCAAACACCTTTGCGGCCGCCGTCGCCAGCAGGGCGATCGTGAGGCCCTGCCACAGGAAATGAAGGAACGTCAAGGCAACCCGCATGCAGACCGGCGAGCTGAGGGCTTCGCGTACGTTCATTGCTCGGCTCCCTTGTCCTTGATAGTCTTGTCGATCAGATCGCGCAGCTCGTCAAGCTCGGCTTCGTCAACGTCGCCCAGCTCGAGCAGGCTCAGCATGACGGCGCGGGCCGAGCCGTCGAAGGCGCGCTCCACCACGTCGCCCAGAAGGCCATGCTTGGTTTCGGCCTCGGCGATGCGCGGCGAGTAGACGAAGCTGCGGCCGTTCTTCTTGCGCTTGAGGTAGCCCTTTCGCGTCATGATGTTCATCACCGTCATGACCGACGTGTAGGCCAGATCGCGCACTTCGGCCAGGGCGTCGCGCGCCTGGCGGACCGTCGAGGAACCGTCGCGCCAGAGGACCTTGAGTATCTCCAGCTCGAGCTCCGTAGGGTAGCGTGAAGCGGGTCGCGTCATCTCAATCTCTCCCAGTAGTGCCACAATCGAGCTGCTAACCTATTAGTAGACGACGGTTCGGCCGTCAAGGCCTTTTTTGAAAGAATTAGTATTTCCTGGAGTGGGGGTGGTCTCTTGGCTGGGTTCGAAGGCTGCTCTTGCGGTCTTGTGCGGGCTGGGTGATGATTGCCGGCGGGCGCGCAGAATGGGAGACGGTCGATGGCACACCCGGTTATCCTCGGCGGCAAGCTCGTCCTGCTGCTGGTTATCCTCGTCGTCCTCGTTGTGCTGCACGGGGTCCTGACGCCGGAGCAGTTCCGCGTCGCGCTCGTCCTGGCGGCCGTCGTGTTCGTGTTGGGCGTCGTCGGGCTGTGGGTGGTTTTCTTGAGGAGTCTGAGGAACCCGAAGTCGTGGCTCGGCAAGTTCATGGTTCTCTCGGGCGAACAACGCGCCGAGGACGGCTACACGTCGGCGTCGAGCCGGTTCCGGGAGATGGTCGGCCAGCGCGGCATCGCGATCTCGAAGCTGCGCCCGTCTGGCACCGCCCGGTTCGGCCGCGAACGCAT
>CAYUZG010000436.1:0-1746 GCA_964449605.1 uncultured Verrucomicrobiota bacterium
GCGAGCAGGAACCGGTAGACGGGCCAGGTGACGGCGGAGGCGAGCGTCATGACGAAGATGACGGCCATGCCCATGCCGATGGCGGAGCTCGTGTCCTTCGACACGCCCATGTACGGGCAGAGGCCGAGGAAACGCGCGAGCACGAAGTTATAGACGAGCATCGTGCTAATCAGGATTGCAAATGCCTCGCCTACTCCCATTCGGCCGTTCTCTTTTCTGTTCTCGTTGTGTCGTTACGCGGTGGTTCGGCGCCGCGCTCGGCGCACACGCCGCCAGTTGATGATCCCGAGGATGATTCCAAGACTCAGGAACGCGCCCGGCGGCAGGATCATGATCAATGCGGGCTGGAAGCCCGGAATAAGCTTATAGCCAAGGAACGTGCCGTTGCCGAGCACCTCGCGCACGGTCGCCAGAATCACCAGGGCCCAGCCGAAGCCGACACCCATGCCGAGCCCGTCGAGAAGCGACGCGCCGGGCGGGTTCTTCGAGGCGAACGCTTCGGCCCGGCCAAGGATGATGCAGTTGACGACGATCAGCGGGACGAAGATGCCGAGGCTCTTGTAGAGCATGGGGACGTAGGCCTGCATCACGAGCTCGACGATGGTAACGAACGTGGCGATCACGACGATGAAGCACGGGATGCGCACGCGCGGCGGAATGAAGTTGCGCGTGAGCGAGATGATGACGTTGGAGCAGACGAGGACGAACGTGGCGGCGACGGCCATGCCGACGGCGTCGCGGACGGTGGTCGTCACGGCGAGCGTCGGGCACAGGCCGAGGAGCAGGACGAAGACGGGGTTGGTCTTCGCGAGCCCTTTGCTGAATTCCTGTGATGCGGGCGTGCTCACTCGCTTTCGCGCTCCGATTCGTCGGTCCACTCGGTCGCCGTGGCGGAGGTTGCAGCGTCGACGTCGCCCATGCCGGTCGCCTCACGGAAGGTGCTCACAGCATCGAGGACGGCGCGCACGACGGCGTTCGTCGTGATCGTCGCGCCGCTGATCGCGTTGACGCCTTTGTACGTCTTCCCTTCGCGCACGAGACTGTCGACGGTCCGCTCTCTGAACTGCTTCTGGAACCACGGTTCGGTTTCCGGCTTGGCGCCGCTTGGCGCGAGCATGTGCCAGATGTATTCGGTCGACTCGGTTTTTTGGCAGTTCGCGCCGAGGCCGGGTGTTTCCTGCTGCGCCGTGATGCTGATGCCGGTGATCGTGTTGCCGTCGTCTTTGAGCCCGACAGTGACGACGATCGTGCTGCTGTAGCCGTGCGCGCGGCCTTCGCACGCGTAGCCGATGCGCTTCTTCATCTTGTCGTCGAGCGGCTTGTCGTACACTTCGTAATACGTATACGGCTCGCCGTCTTCGTCGGGCTTGACCTCGACGAGCTTGAAGCCGTCGGGCGATGCGCTCGGGTGAACGCGGAGCAGCGCGTCGCGTTTGGCCTCGGCTTCGCGTGCGTTGATGCCGCTCTCGGTCACCAGGTAAACGAGGCCGAGTGCCGCGCCCGCGAGCAGACAGACGAGGCCCAACATGACGACGAGGGTGACGGGTTTGTCTTTCAGTGTGTCGTTCATTTGAGCGCCTTCGCGCCGAACAGCCGCGGCATGGTCGCACGGTCGATGAGCGGCACGGTCATATTCATGAGTAAAATCGCGTAGGACACGCCCTCGGGATAGCCGCCGAAGACACGGATCACGCCGGTGAGCAGGCCGCAGCCGACACCGAAGATGAGCATCCCGGTCCGCGTCAT
>CAYUZG010000437.1:0-1733 GCA_964449605.1 uncultured Verrucomicrobiota bacterium
TCGCGCATCGTCTCGTACGCGCGGTCGCGGTTCACGTCGTTCGTGTTCTGCGACAGCACCGTGCGCACCAGCGACTCGAGCGGATCGTCAAGCCGCCGCCGCACCTTCTCCCCGTACGCCTTCTCCAGCGCCCGTATCGCCGTTGAGATCTTCATGGTGGAGCAATGGTAGCCGAGTACGTCGGCTCCGGCAAGGCCAGGCGGCCGCGGTAAGACGGCCGACGCGCCGCAACAAGGCGCCTCAGTCCGCAACGCGGTCGACAAAGCGTGAGCCGGACCCCGAGCGGGGCGACCTCACGGCAAAGCACTTGACTTCCTAGCAGAAAGGCAAGTCCTGCCTGTGCGAGCGAAGTCACATCTGCTAGAATCATCTGGCTTCCCGAGAACAACGGCGAACAGGAGAGAATGAGATGACGCCGCCGATATCCGTCTGCGCGCCAGCTCGCCCTGCACATCCTTCACCGGGCCTCGTGCTCGCCCTCGTCGCGGTGATGTTCGCGACTGCCGCGATCTTGGTCACGTCACGTTGCTTCGGTCAGCCTCCTGGCGAGCCAAGCGCACATGGGCTGGAGTCCCCCGTTCCGCTCGGCGATCCCGTTACCCCTGAGGAAAGGCCCATCGTTGACAGGATGCTGACTAGCACGCGTCCCATACGGAAGAACGACCTGCACCCGGAATGGGAGGCGTGGACGTCAGATGACATCCTGGTGATCCGGCTTGACCAGGACGCCGGCAGTATGGCCGGAAGACAGCAGATCTGCCTCCACTATCAGGCCTGGCCGGGGCTCGGCGCTGGTTGGATTCACGCAGATCTCGACGACGGCACCATCAGATACTACAGCAACAACGGCGTCGTGAGCGCGATCGAGGTTGAGATGGAGGCCGGTCGCCTGCCCAACCCTGAGCTCACGCCCCAGGAAGCCATCGAAGAGGCGAAAGCGTACGTGAAGGCCATGATGGGTGAGTTCCCAGAAGACCTCGTCGTCACGTATCTTGCTTCTCCCCGTCGTTTCGAGAACCCTGAGCAGATGCCGGCTAATCCCTCTGCAGACTTGGCCCTTTGGTCAGTGACGTTCATGCGCTATGCGGGCAGAATGCCATATGCCTGGCACGACGATTGCCAAGGATTAGAGATCGTGTTCTCCGAGCGGCATGGTGTGTGGCAATACGTGAATCGTTACCTGGACGCCTGGGATGGAAAGGTGTCAGTCAACCCCGAGAAGGCCCTGGCGATAGCCGAGCAGGGCCTGGAGGTGCACCAGGAGTGGATTGAACGGGCGTTGAAGAGGCCGGGCTCGAACGTCGGTTTCATGCTTCGCCTTCCACCTTACATCAAGGAAGGCAGGCCGATAATCGGCTATGTCGAAGAGAATGACGGGTTCGCGCCTCATGCGATCTGGGTTGCCGTTGCGCCCTATGCGCGGGAACCTGATGAAGAGTTCACGGAGGAATCCGCGTGGCACGAGCTGGAGTTCTATGTCGACGCCGAGACGGGCAAGCTGCTGAAGCTCACCGATACCGGCAATCACTGCTCTTGGGGGCCCGAAGAGGAGACATCCGACGACACCGAAGGCTCCGACCGCTTCGGCGATGACGACCCCGCATTCGGTGTCAGTATCGAGAGCGAGAACTAGACGGCGCCCACCACCACTGCGGTGAGTCCGCGTCCACTCGATATCGAGCGGCACCGACCGGCGCGTCGCCCTGGATCTTCGTCGTCGCCTCGGCCGTCAT
>CAYUZG010000438.1:0-1730 GCA_964449605.1 uncultured Verrucomicrobiota bacterium
GCCGTCTCCCGTGTGACCGACGAGGGCCCGGCCACCGAGTGCCCTCATGAAGGTGAACGCGGCGCGGCAATTGGCACGAATGGTGTTTGCCAGTGGGGAAGACGTTGTCCAGCATTCGCCTCTACACCTGTGACGGCATCCCCCCCCTTTGCTGGCAACCCAGTGAGACTGGGCGAGATGTGGTACTCACGCGGTCACGGGAGTTCACGCGGCACCTGGCGCCTTGCGAACAGACGCAAGAGGCGCGTTCTGCCGGTCCATTCCCTGTGCCGGTGTGGCGGAACCCGACGCCGAACTCCTCGAGCATGAGCAACTGCCCCTTCTGGGCCGGGTCAGAATTGCGCCGGGCACTGGGAGGAGAGCGTGCCCAGAGCTGGTCGCGGCCGGCCGAATGAGAGCAGGCCGCGTGCCTTGTCCGTCCGCTGCTTTGGGATGAAACCGAATGTGTCGGGATAAGCGGTGAAGAAGAAGATCCTATTCGTCGACGACGAGCCACACATCCTCGAGGGTCTCCAGAGGTTGCTTCGTGACCATGTGGGCGCGTGGGATATGACATTTGTCACGAGCACCCCGGAGGCGATGAGCATCCTGCTGCAGGAGCCGCACGACGTGGCTGTGCTCGACGTGAACATGCCGGGCAAGGGCGGGCTCAATCTGTTGGCGAAGATCAAGTCGTCAGCCGAGACGAGGAACGTCGAGGTGTTGATGCTTACAGGGTTGAAGGACGAGGACCTCAAGCGCCGTGCCCTCGATCTGGGTGCTTCAGACCTGCTCACCAAGCCCGCCAATAAGCAGGACCTGATTGCGCGGCTCAACAGCGCCCTGCGTGTCAGATCCTTCCGCGACAAACTGGAAGCGCAGAACCAACTGCTGGCCGCGCAGCTTTCTCGTGCCCAGAAGATGGAACGGGTCGGCAAGCTGGCCACCGGCGCGGGGCCCAATCTGAGCGGCACCCTCTCCGCCATCGTCAAGCACGGCCAACTGCTCCGTCAGACCGTGAAGGACGGCGCCGGTGCCCAAGAACATATCGCGCGGATCGGGTCTGCCGGCAAGCGTGCGAAAGACCTTGTCGAACAGATCCTGAGACTGAGCGAGGAGGCCACAGGGGCGCGCGAGCAGTGCGACCTCGGGCAGATCGTTGAGGAATGCCTGGTGCTGCTGCGGCCCGCGATTCCGCCCGGCATCAGCATCGCGTGGGACAGCCCTCAGACGACATGGTTCGTCGAAGCCGACCCGATGCAGGTGAGCCAGGTTGTGATGAGCCTGTGCCTGAGCGCCTGCTACGCGATGGAGGCCGGCGGCTCGCTCGCGATCTCACTCACCGAGGCCAAGCTCGACCGCGATGGGCTCGCAGCCGACCGCCAACTCAATCCGGGATGGTACGTGAGGCTCAACGTCTCGGATACCGGCGAGGGTATGGACGAAGCGTCACGAGCGCGGCTCTTCGACCAGCCGTCCAGCACGACGAAGGGAGAGCGTGGTAGGCGTCCCGGGTTCTCGGTGGTGCACCGGATCGTGAGGGACCACGGCGGGCTAATCACCGTCGAGAGCATCCCTGGAGAGGGCACTACGTTTTCCATCTACCTGCCGTTCGACGACCAGGAAAGCGAAAAAAGGCCGAAGGAGAAGGCCACAACACATGTCGGGCAAGATGCAGGCCCTCTTTGTTGATGGTGCAGCGAACGTTCTCAATGGTCTGCGCCGGGTGCTCCACCCAACGCGCAGCGAGA
>CAYUZG010000439.1:0-1719 GCA_964449605.1 uncultured Verrucomicrobiota bacterium
CGATGCACGGCGTGGACTGGGCGGCTGCACGCGATAAGTACGCGCCGTTCCTGGGCTCCGTCGTGGACTCACAGGAGGTGATGGACCTCGTCAGCGAGATGATCGGCGAGCTGAACGCGTCGCACTGCGGCGCCTACCCGTCGTCGGACAACACGTGGGGCACGTTCGAGGACTCGCGCCAGCTCGGGCTCGAGCTCGAGCCGGATGCCGAGAGTGGGTTCTACCGGATTTCACACATCTACAAGGATGGTCCGGCCGACGAGAGCTGGCTCGGCCTCGCGATCGGCGACTACGTTTTCGAGATCGAAGGGCACGAGGTTCGCGTGGGCGACAATTACGAGCCGCTGCTCGTGAACCCGCTCAACCCGAAGGTGCAATTGCGCGTTGGGCGCGAGCCGGATCCCGATGCCGCGCGCGAGGTGCGCATTCGCCATATCATTGCGTATGACCAGCGGCGGCTCTGGTACGAGGAACGAGTGCGGGAGAACGCGCGCATCGTTGACGAGAAGACCGGCGGCCGGGTCGGCTATCTGCACATCTGGGGGATGGACAGCCGGTCGCTGGCGAAGTTCCGCAAGGAGTTGTGGGGTCTGCGTCAGCGCGATGGCCTGATCATCGACGTGCGGCACAACGGCGGCGGCGGCATCGACAGCCAGTTGCTCGAGATCTTGAGCCGCCGGCAATACCACGTCACGCAGTACAGGGGCGCATCGAAGCACAAGCGACCCGAAGAAGCGTTCTACGGCGTCAAGGCGGTGCTCATCGACTCGTTTTCGTTCAGCAATGCCGAGATGTTCCCCGACGGGTTCCGCACGCTGGGTCTGGGCAAGCTCATTGGGGAGCCGACGGGCGGCGGCGTGATCGGGACGGGGAGTTTCCGGTTTGTTGATGGCAGCTCGATCCGGATGCCGCTCTTCGGCATCTGGAGGCTTGACGGGACGGACCTCGAGAACTACGGAGTGCCGCCTGACATCTTCGTCGAGAAGCGGCCGGAGGACGACCTGAACGGGACCGACCGCCAGCTCGACGCGGCCATCGAGCACGTGATGTCGGAGATCGAGGCGGCAGACAAGTAGGCGGTCTGGCGCATTTGTGGTTCTCGGGGAGCCGACGGGTGCCGCGGCCGCATACGGTACACTCGGGCAACAACGGGGAATACGAGGTGAGTTGAGATGAGACGTTGGAGCTTTCAGGCGACGTGTGTGCTGGCCGCCGTCTTCTGGGTGGTCGTTGCCGTTCAGGCGGCTGACGAGGTGGCCGACACGCCACCACGGTTGCTGTACCACCCGAGCGTCTGCGGCGAGACGATCGCGTTCTCGTGCTTTGGGGACATCTGGACCGTGCGTCGTGACGGGACGGAGCTGAAACGGATCACCGATGATCCTGGGAGCGACATGTATCCGGTGTTGTCGCCCGATGGGACGATGATCGCGTTCGGGAGCGACAGGACCGGGGTGTGGAACGTCTACGTCATCCCGACCGCGGGCGGCGAGGCGAGGCAACTGAGCTGGAGCAGCGCGCGCGAGTGGCCGGTCACGTGGACGCGCGACGGGACGAAGATCGTCTACCGAAAACCGGTTGCCAACGCGTGGGAGTCGTGGCTTTGCACAGTGCCTGTTGCGGGTGGCATGCGCGAGCTGCTCCCCATCGGCGAGGCGTTTTGGGGCACGTACTCGCTCGACGGCCGCTTTTTCGCGTTCAACCGAAAGGGGCTGCGGG
>CAYUZG010000440.1:0-1711 GCA_964449605.1 uncultured Verrucomicrobiota bacterium
CTGCCGCCGTTGCCGCAGAGGAAAACGCGCCGGTCGTTCGCGTGCGCCGTCTTGATCGTGTCGAGCGCAACCGCAATCGCGTCGCGGTCGAGCTCGGTGACGAGCTTCGCGGTCTCAGCGAGGTACGTGTCGAGAAACGTCATGGACTGTCTCCTGCTCAGATCCTGAGGATGATCGACGCGACGGCCGTGTGCAGGTCCGTCGTGATGAAGTCGGGGATCGCGTGCTCGTTTGTGGCGAACTTGGTCGGCGGCAAGTCACGGGCGATCAGGATCGTGCGGCACCCGGCTGCGTTGCCGGCGGCCATGTCTGTGAGGCTGTCGCCCACGAACCAGGCACGCTGCGGCTCGAAGCCATATCGCGAAACCACCTTGTCGATCATGCCGGTTTTCGGCTTGCGGCAATCGCAGTTGTCGTCGGGCGTATGCGTGCAGTAGGTGACGCTCTCGATGTGACCGCCGGCCTTTTCGATCCGCATCAGCATGTGGCCCGTGATCTCGTTCAGGTCGTCCTGTGTCATCAGGCCGCGCCCGACGGCCGACTGATTCGACACGATGTGCACCTGGTAGCCGTGCTGCGTAAGCAGCCGGATGGCGCGCTGCGCGCCGTGGATGAGCCGGAACTGCTCGACGCGGCGGACGTAGTCGCGGCGCTCGTAGTTGATCACGCCGTCGCGATCCATCATGACGACCCGGTCGCCTTCATGGTCCTTGAATCGCGCGGGGCGTGTCATGACCGTGTCTCCGGCTCGTCGAGTCCGCTCTCGTCGATGTAACGCTCGAACGCGGCGAGGCGTTCCGGCGTGCCGATGTCGTAGTAGCGCGTCGATATCGCGTACGCGCCGAGCCGCCGTGCGGCGATGAGCGTCTGGAACACCTCACGCTCGAGCGACACAACCTGTCCGGCAGGCATCATGTCGAGAATCGCCTTGTTGAAAATCTGGACGCCGGCGTCCACGTACCCACCCTCGCGGTCGGCATGCTTTTCGTATCCGACTACGAAGTCTCCATCGGCCAGCCGCACGTTGCCGGGCGCGACGGGCTCACTGTTATCATAGACGACGAGCAGGCCGTCGAGTTCATTGCGCCGCTCGTCCCACCGCGCCTCGAGCGCCCGGTAGTCAATCGGCAGATACGTGTCACCGTTGAGCACGAAAAACTCGTCGTGCACCTTCGCCTCGGCGTTCTTGATCGCGCCGCCGGTCCCGAGCAGCTCGGGCTCGACCGAGTAGTCGATCCGGCAGCCGTATCCCGCGCCGTCGCCGACCGCGTCGACGACCCGCTCGTGCAGGTGGCCGACGAGCAAGAGCACGTCCTCGACGCCGTTCTCGACGAGCAGGCGCAGCAAGTAGTGCAGGAAAAACCGCCGGCCGGCCGGCATGAGCGGCTTCGGGATCGTCTCGGTGACCGGGCGGAGCCTGGTGCCCAGTCCGCCCGCGAGGATGACCGCCTGCCGCGTCACGGCCGTCGAGTTCTCTTGCCGGGCCGGCGTGGGCGTGCCGGCCTGGGCTTGGCCGATCGGCCCCGCACAGACGCGATGACGGTTCGAGCCGCGACGCGGACCGCTTCGTCGCTCGTGTGGCTGGTGCGCCAGCCGAGCTTGGTGAGCTTCGAGACGTCGAAGCGCACCTGCGGTACGTCGCTGGGCCAGCCTCGTGCGCCGCCCGTGTAGCAGCGCTTGACGCCGCGCAGGCCCATCTCGGCGATCACGA
>CAYUZG010000441.1:0-1704 GCA_964449605.1 uncultured Verrucomicrobiota bacterium
TACGCCACGTTCGAGATCTCGACCCGGGGCGGCGTCGTGCGCCAGGTCACGATGGAAACCAAGCAGACGAGCAAGGGCGACGACATCGTCATCCACGGCGCCGAGAAGTACCTCTTCTGCCCCGACGACATCCCGCAGCGCATGTATCCGCTCGCCCTCCACTCGACCGGGCCGGGGGGCCTCAACCTCGCCGAGGTCGAGTTCAAAAAGGTTGAGGACGAAAGCGGCGACGGGACCCTCGTGCTGCGCTACGAGACCGCGCGCCTGGCCGTGACGAAAACGTTCACGCTGCCCGAGGAGGGCTACCGCCTCGACGTGACGCTCTCGATCCGCAACAAGACCGACGCACGGCTCGAGCTGCCCGAGTACGCCATCGAGGTCGGCAGCGTCCATCCGATCGACGAAAAGGACCGGCGCGGGGAGACGCGGATCACGATCGACACCGGCGCGGCGCGCAAGCTCAAGCCGGCCGTCGAGAAAAAAGCGCCGCGCGACGAGTCCGTCAGCATGCTGCGCTGGGCGGCCGTCAGCAACAAGTACTTCGCCGCCATACTCGACGCGCGCGGCGCCGAGGGCACCGGCGAGATCAAGGCCCGTCGCATCGTCTCGGACATCGCGTTCCTCCGCTACGCGGACAAGAAGAAAAAGCGGAAGGTGTTTGCCACGGACCTGAGCGTCAACCTGCCCAACCTCTCGCTCCGGGCCGGCGAGGACCACGTCATTGAGCTGAAGCTCTACGTCGGCCCCAAGGAGTACTCGCGCCTCAGGCCGCTCGGCTACATCAAGGTGATGGGCACCACGTTCCTCGCCCCGCTCGCCGGCGCGCTCATGGCCGTGCTCACCTTCATCTACGGCCTCATCCCGAACTACGGCGTCGCCATCATCCTGCTCACCGCGGGCGTCAAGGTGCTGCTGTACCCGCTCGACCGGCGCAGTTTCAAGTCGATGCGCGAGATGCAGAAGATCCAGCCGCTCATCAAGCAGCTCCAGGCCAAGTACAAGGACGACAAGCGCCAGCTCCAGATCGAGCAGATGAAGCTGTTCAAGGAGCACAAGGTCAACCCGCTCGGCGGCTGCTTCCCCATCCTGCTGCAGTTCCCCGTGCTCTACGGGATGTTCACGGCGCTGCGCAACGCCGTTGAGCTGTGGCGCGCGCCGTTCGCAGGCTACATCAACGACCTATCCAGGCCCGACACGCTGTTCGCCGTCGGCGGGTTCGAGATCCACATCCTGCCGATCCTCATGACGGTCTTCACAATCCTGTCGCAGCGGCTGCGCGGACAGGCCCAGGCGACCGAGCCGCAGCAGAAGATGATGACGCAGATGATGCCCATCATCTTCTTGTTCATCTTCTATACGTTCCCCTCCGGCCTGAACCTGTACTGGCTGTGCAGCACGGTGTTCAGTTTCGCCGGCCAGCTCGCGATCCAGAAGAAGGACAAGACGGCCTGACCTGACGAGGAAGAACTGGACACATGAACGCACCCGCACACGTTGAATGGCGCACGATCGTCCGCTTCGCCGAGCAAGACGTACTCCGCCCCATGCTGCGCGGCCTCGGCATCGACGCATTCATCGAGATTCGCCACCGTGAGGAAGGCACGATCCTTTCGCTTGAGCACGCCACCGAGACGGGCCGGCTTATCGGCCGTGACGGCCACACGCTCGAGGCGATCCAGTACCTGGTCAATCTGCTCGTGAGCC
>CAYUZG010000442.1:0-1693 GCA_964449605.1 uncultured Verrucomicrobiota bacterium
CGACCAGCGACTGCTTGATCGTCTCGAGCGCACGTGGCACGCTGTGGCGAAGCCGGCCCGTGCGCGGCACGTGACATCGACGAGTCGCGAAGGGGACGATCGATGAAACGCGTAAGCTGGCAGCAGAAAAGGGCCTGACATGGGGCAGCTTGACACTCCTGGCTCATGCCCCGATTTGTCCCGCCGCGAGTGGGAGCCAAGGGCTTTCTATGTTTTTCGTCGTCTGTTCCGGTGGTTCCTGTGGGGATTCGTCGTTGCTTCCCTGCTGGTCTACGTCGCGCACCTTGTGAGCGGGATGACCGCATCAGTAATCGCGATCGCTCTCGCTGTTCTCATGCTGGTTGGCGCGGCAATCTCCTTCATCGGCCTCGTCGTCACAGCACCCAAGAGCCGTCGGGACGAAGCCGACTCCCGGGCTGACGCTGACAGCGCGGATGACCGGCGCCAGAAGCTGCAGGGAGGTTAGCAGCGACCGCCGGAGCCGCGCTCAGGAAGCGGCTTCGGCGACGGCGGCGAGGAGGTCGCGGACGTTGAACGGCTTGGTGATAAGGCGGCAGCCGGTGTTGTGGACGAAGGCGCTCGTGCGCGCGTCGGAGACGTTGGCGGTCGTGAAAACGATGCGGGCGGCAAGCTCCGGGCGGTCGGCGAGCAGGCCGGCATGGAGGTCGCGGCCCTTCAGGCCGGGCGTATCGAGGTCGGCGACGATCACGTCGAGCGCTGCGCCGCGCAGGTTGTCGGACGCGGTCTCGGCCGCGCCGCAGGCGATGACGCGGTGCCCGGCGCCGACGAGCAGTTTGCGCATCATGGCGAGCATCTCGTCGTCCGGCTCAACAAGCAGCACGCGCAGCGCACGAACGGATCCGAGCGGGCGCACCGGTTCGCGCCCCGCCGTTGCCCGGGCTGGGTTTCTGATCGGGAGCTCGATGCGGAACGTCGTGCCGCGACCGGGCTCGCTCGCGGCGGTGATCGTCCCGCCGTGGTTGCGGATGATCGCGCGGGCGGCTGTGAGGCCGACGCGGGCGCTGAACTTCGTGCGTTCCGAGGCGTAAGACGGTTCGAAGACGCTGTCAACCTTGTCATCGGCCATTACCTCGCCGGTATCGGAGACCGTGGCCGTGATCGCCGCGCCGCTTGATGCGGTGGTGACCGTGACGCATCCGCCGCCGCCCTGCATCGCCTCGTAGGCGTTACCAAGAAGACCCCGGAAGACCTGGCCGAGCTGTTGGCCGTCGGCAAGCGTAGCGGGAAGCTGCTCATCGAGCTCAAGCCGGGTCTCGATTCCGCGTGCCGTGTACTGGTGCTCGACGGCGGCGCAGGCGTCGCGGATCACGGCGTTCACGTCGCAGACGCGCGGCGTCGGCGCCGCCGTCTTTGAGAACGCCAGCAGCGATTCGAGCGTGCGCCGCACGGCCTGTGCGCAGCGCTCGATAGCGTTGACGTGGGCCATCTCACCGATGCCGATCTTGCGGTGCTGGAGCATCTGCGCGTGCCCGATGATGGGGCCGAGGCGGGTGTTGAGCTCGTGCACGAGATCGGCGAGCACGCTCGCGGCAGCCGCCTTCTCGGAATCGGCAAGCTCCTTCTGGAGACGAACGAGGTCGGAGACGTCCTCGACGAACACGATGACGCGCCGCTCGCCGATGCCTTCCTCGCTGGAGCAGACGCCGCGCGCCGACAGCCACCTCGCCTGCCC
>CAYUZG010000443.1:0-1682 GCA_964449605.1 uncultured Verrucomicrobiota bacterium
GTGTGCTTCGGGCCGGAGCATGGGGAAGAGGATGACGTCGCGGATCGAGTAGCTGTCGGTGAGCAGCATGACGAGGCGGTCGACGCCGAGGCCGACGCCGGCGGCCGGCGGCATGCCGTACTCGACGGCGCGGACGAAGTCCTCGTCCATCGGGTGGGCTTCCTCGTCGCCGCCGCGGCCGCGTTCGGCCTGTTCTT
This sequence comes from uncultured Verrucomicrobiota bacterium, assembly GCA_964449605.1. Classification (GTDB taxonomy): domain Bacteria; phylum Auribacterota; class JABMQX01; order JAFGEW01; family JAFGEW01; genus CAYUZG01. The sequence continues at coordinate 198 of CAYUZG010000443.1, forward strand.
CGAGGAGCTGGCGCTGGAGGACGGGGTCGTTGAGCTCGGAGTAGGCGTTGCCGAGCTCCCAGCCGTAGGCGTACGGCTCGAACCGCTCGACGAAGCCGTCGGGCCCGTCGCGCAGCGGCTTGCACAGCGGCGTGGTCTCGATCGGGAAGTCGGTGATGAACGTCGGCTGGACGAGCTTGCCTTCGCACGAGTGCTCGAAGATGAAGTTGATCAAGAGGCCTGTTGGCGCGTCCTTGGCGTATTCGATCTCGTGCGCGTCGCAGTACGCGCGGAGCTCGTCGCGGCTCATCGCCGTCACGTCGAGCTCGGCGTGCCGTTTGATCGCGTCGACCATCGTGAGCCGCTCCCACGGCGCGGAGAAGTCGAGCACGGTGTCCTGGTAGGTGACCTTGGTGGTGCCGCACGCGGCGATGGCGGCGTTCTCGACGATTTCCTCGACGAGGCGCATGCCGTCGTTGTAGTCGCCGTGCGCCATGTAGAACTCAATCTGCGTGAACTCCGGGTTGTGCGTGCGGTCCATCCCCTCGTTGCGGAAGTCTTTGACGAACTCGTAGACGCGGTCGAACCCGCCGATGAGCAGCCGCTTGAGGTAGAGCTCGTTCGAGACACGCAGGTAGAGCTTCATGTCGAGCGTGTTGTGGTGCGTGGCGAACGGGCGCGCGTTGGCGCCGCCGTAGATGGGCTGGAGCGTGGGCGTCTCGACCTCGAGAAAGCCGTGCGATTCGAGCGTCGCGCGGATCGACGCGATGATGGCGGCGCGCTTGACGAACGTGTTGCGTACCTCGGGGTTCATGATCAGGTCGACGTAGCGCTGCCGGTAGCGCAGCTCCTTTTCCTGGAGGCCGTGGTACTTCTCGGGCAGCGGGCGGATGGCCGCGCAAAGCAGGACGAACTCGTCGACGTAGACGGTGAGCTCGCCGGTCTTCGTCGTGAACGGGCGGCCGCGCGCGCCGACGAGGTCGCCAATGGCGAGCCGCTTGGCGAGCGCGAACGCGTCGTCGCCGAGGTGGTCGCGCCGGAAGTAGAGCTGCATCCGGTCGGTCTCGTCCTGGATCGTCATGAACAGCGTCTTGCCCATCGGCCGGTGAAGCATGATGCGGCCGGCGATGGCCACAGTCTCTTCGGCGGGGTCGCTGGCGACGCCGTCGAACTGCTCGCGCACCTCGGCGCAGCGGTGGGTGACCTCGTAGCGGTACGGGTACGGCTCGATGCCGTCGGAGCGGAGGGCTTCGACCTTCTTGATGCGGTCCTGGATGAGCCGGTGATCTTCCTGCATTCGCCCAAAGAACCTCGTCGTGTTCGGGGCCAGAGTGAAACACAGGGCGCGGCGGCAAGCAAGAGGTAATCACCGTAGTTCCCGACGGGCCTTTGCCCGACGCGAAGGCGTGAGGGATTCCCCAACCCGCATCGCCCTGCTCTGGCGAACAGATTCAGACGCTATCTGAGCCCGCGCAGCGGGCGGAATCGTGTAGCCACGGGCGTCAG
>CAYUZG010000444.1:0-1682 GCA_964449605.1 uncultured Verrucomicrobiota bacterium
TCGGCGAGCAGGCCGGCGATCGTGAACGCCATCGCGATCCGGTGATCGCCGAACGAGTCGAGCTCGGCGCCCCGCAGCGCGGCCGGCCCCTCGATGATCATGCCGTCGTCGGTCTCCTCGGCGTGCGCGCCCATCGCCCGCAGGTTGCCCACCGTCGTCGCGACGCGATCCGATTCCTTCACACGCAGCTCGGCGGCATCCTTGACTACCGTGCGGCCCGAGGCCAGCGACGCCGCAACGGCGAGCACCGGCAGCTCGTCGATCGCACCAGGAATCTCGTCACCCTCGATCGTCGTCCCGGTGAGCCCGCCGCCGCGCACGACGAGGTCGCCGCGCGGCTCCGAGCCCCCCTTGCCGGCAGTCTTGTCCTCGTCGACGCTGATCGCCGCGCCCATTCGCTCGAGGATGTGCAACGCAGCGATCCGCGTCGGGTTCAGTCCGACACGCCGGATCGTGAGCACCGCGCCCGGCGTGCACGCCGCCAGCACAACGAAAAACATCGCCGACGAGAAGTCGCCCGGAACCACGAGGTCGTGCGCGCGGAGCCGCTGGCCGCCCTTGAGCGTGACCGTCAAACCGTGCCGCGCCACCTCGACGCCGGAGCCGGCCAGCATCCGCTCAGTGTGGTCGCGCGATTGCCGCGGCTCGGTCACCGTCGTCGTGCCGTCGGCGTAGAGGGCCGCGAGCAGAATGGCCGTCTTGACCTGCGCGCTCGCCACGGGCGAGTCGTAGTCGATCGCCTGGAGCGCGCCGCCGTCGACGGTCAGCGGCGCCGTGTCGTTCGGCGGCGTGCCGCTGATGACCGCGCCCATCTGCGTCAGCGGCGTGATGATGCGCTTCATCGGCCGGCGGCGGAGCGAATCGTCCCCGTCGAGAACCGACCTGAACGGCTGCGCCGCGAGCAGGCCGGCGAGCAGCCGCATCGACGTGCCGCTGTTGCCGCACCAAAGCGTCTTCTGGGGCGCCTTCAGGCCATGGAGGCCGACGCCCTCGACGCGCACCGACGTGTCCGAAAGCCACTCGATCGGCACGCCGAGCGCGCGCATGATGTCAACCGTGCACCGGACGTCCTCGCCCGGTAGCAGCTTGTCGATCGTCGACGTGCCCTCGGCAATGGACGAAAGGATGACGGCGCGGTGCGAGATCGACTTGTCGCCCGGCACCTCGACGCCGCCGCGCACCTGCTTCGGTCGGCGCACGACGATCGGGTCCGGCGGCGCCGCAACCGGCCCGTGTCGTTCTGTTGGGGCGCTCGACTCTTTCAGCCGGCGTGCCTCCGCGAAGAACGCGCGGAGGCCGTCGGCGTCGCACGACTCAAGGTACTCGACGAACCGCCCCGCCTCGTCGAGCAGGTCGCGCGCCGCCGCGAGGAGCGCGTCGCGGTTGCCCATGCAGATCTCGGTCCACATCTCGGGCGAGCTCGTCGCGACGCGCGTCACGTCGCGAAAGCTCGGCCCGGCGCACCGCATCGCCTGCGCGGGGTCCGCGGCGCGGCCGATCGCGTTCACGACGGCGGCCGCCGCCACGTGCGGCAAGTGGCTCACAAGCGCCACCGCCTCGTCGTGCTCATCCGGTCCGAGCGAATGGACCGTGCACCCGAGCCGCCGCCAGAACTGCGTCACCTTGTCGAGCGCGTCGCGGTCAGTGTGCTCAGTCGGCGTCACCAGGCAGACCGCGTGGCG
>CAYUZG010000445.1:0-1667 GCA_964449605.1 uncultured Verrucomicrobiota bacterium
GCGGGGCGTTTCCTGTACGTGTTGTTCTGCTGCCAACAGGCGATCGAGAAGGCGCTCAAGGCGCTCATCGTCGAGCGCACCAACGAGTTCCCGCCCCGCATCCACAGTCTGCCGCGTCTGGCGCAGACGTGCGGCTTGGAGCTGACTGGCGAAATCGAGGACCTCTTCGCGTCGCTCTCCGCCTTCTACATCCAGACGAGGTATCCGGAAGAAATCGAGTCGCTCGGAGCGCAGATCACCCGGGAAAAGGCACAAACGGCCCTGCGCAAAACCGAGGAGACGGTGCAGTGGTTGCTCTCGATGCTGAAGTAAGGCGTCGTGCCCTGGCGGCAGCGGCGGTCCTGAATCACGAGGCCGCTGTGCGCGCGGCCTATGTCTTCGGGTCGCATGCAGACGGGCGGGCGGACCGCTGGAGCGACATCGACCTGGCCGCTTTCGTGGAGGGTGCAGAGTCCTGGGACATGTGGCGCCGGACAGAGGCGATCGTCAGGGTCCAGAAGGAAGTCGGCTTCGACATCGAGCCGCATCTGTTCTCGGCCGCGCTGCTGAAGAACGCCGAACCAGGCAGCTTCGCCGCCGACGTGCTCCGCCGTGGAGTCCGCATTCTGTAGAGCCGATCCGGGCGGATCCCACAACGCCGGCAGTCCTGAAGGAGGCGAGTTGATGAACCCTCAAGTGCGGTTGGATCGCGAGGCCCTCGCGGCCTTCTGCCGCAAGTGGCGCGTCCGCGAGCTCTCCGTCTTCGGCTCGGCCCTCCGCGACGACTTCGGCCCCGACAGCGACCTCGACTTCCTCGTGAGCTTCGAGCCCGACGCGCCAGTGGATATCGAGCGGCTGCTGGACATGAAAGAAGAGCTGGAAGCCCGCTTCGGCCGGGCGGTCGACGTCGTCGAGAAAGAAGCGCTCCGCAACCCCTGGAGAAAGTACGAGATCCTGCGGACGCGCGAGGTGCTCTATGCCGCCTGACACCAAAGATATGGCCCGCCTCTGGGACATGCTTGACGCCGCCAAAGCAGCCGTCGAGTTCACGAGCGGACTGAGGTTCGAGGACCTACTCAAGGACCGGAAGACGCGCCACGCCGTTGAGCGGAGTCTGGAGATCATCGGAGAAGCAGCCCGGCGCGTGTCATCGGAGACGCGCGAGAAGCATCCCGACATCCCGTGGAGGGCGATGATCGGCCTGCGAAACGTACTGGCCCATGAGTATGGCGACGTGCGCTACGAGGTCCTCTGGAGCATAATCAGCGGTAAGCTGCCCCCGCTCATCAGGCGACTGGAAGATATGGGGGTCGACAATCCTCCGCCCGCAGAGGAATCGTGAGCGCTCGATTGGCTGTCGGTGTCTGAGGACGGCGCGCGCGACGAGCCCTTGCGGATCGCAATGCCGACACATACGGGAACGAGCACTCTGACGCCATAGCTGCAGCTTGACCGCGAGGCGCTTGCCCATCGCCCGCGACTTCCTCCTTGACCTCCCCCGCGCATCCCGCCTATACGAGAGCTGCGTCCGCGCATCATCGACCCGAGGGTATCGGCCCAGCATGAACACGATCAACTTCCTGTTTGGGATACACAACCACCAGCCGGTGGGGAACTTCGACGGGGTGTTCCGGGACGCCTACGAGCAGTGTTATGCGCCGCTGCTCGAGCGGCTCGAGCGGCACCCG
>CAYUZG010000446.1:0-1618 GCA_964449605.1 uncultured Verrucomicrobiota bacterium
AGTCGATCGCCTGCTGCCGCGTCCAGCCGAGCGCGTGCATGCCGGTATCGACGACGAGGCGCGACGCCCGCCACGCCGAGTAGATGAGCCGGCCGAAGTTGCGGTACGGGTCAGTGTAGAACCCCACCTCGAGGCCGAGCCGCTCGGCGTAGAGCGCCCAGCCCTCGACGAACGCCGTGAAGCCGCCGAAGCGGCGGAAGTTCGGAATGTCCTCGAGTTCTTGCGCCAAGGCGATCTGGAAGTGATGGCCGGGCACCGCCTCGTGATACGCGAGCGCCTCGATCTCGTAGAGCGGCCGGCTCTTCAGGTCGTACGTGTTGATGTAGTAGAAGCCGGCGCGTGAGCCGTCGGGCGCGCACGACGAGTAGTAAGCCGTCGTCGTGTTCGGCGCCGTGTAGTCGGGCACCGTGCGAATCCCGTACGGCATCCGCGGCATCCGGCCGAACAGCGTCGGCAGCTCGCCGTCCATCCGCTTGAGCACGTACGCGTTCTCCTTCATCAGCTCCTCGGGCGTCTTCGCGTAGAACTGATCGTCGGTCCGCAGGAACTCGACGAACTCCTTGAAGCTGCCCTTGAACTTGACCTCGCGGATGATCGTCTCCATCTCGTCGCGGATGCGCTTGATCTCGGCGTGCCCGAGCTCGTGCACCTCCTGCGGCGTGATGTCCGTCGAGGTGAACATCCGCACACGATGTGAGTAGAACGCCTCGCCGTTCGGCAAGGCTGTCGCCGCGATCTCCCTGCGGGCGGCCGGGACGTACTCCTTCGTCACGAACTCGAGGAACCGCGCGTAGGCCGGCAGGAGCGACTCGGCGATCGCCGTGCGGCCGGCCTCGGTCAGCCGGGCTCGTCCCGTGTCGGGCACCGTCGGCGGGAACTTCACAAAGGGCTTGAAGAGCGGGCTGTCCTCCGGGTTGTCGACGATGTGCGGCGTGATCGTCTTCTCGACGTTCGCCAGCGTCACGTCGGCCGGCACCTGGCCGTCACGCATGCCGGCCCGCATCACGTCGATATGGTCCTCGACGAGCTGTGGAAAAGCGCGGAGGCGGGCGATGTAGTTGTCGTAATCCTGCGTCGTCCTGAGCGACACGTGGAGCGGCAGCTCGGCGAAGCCCGAGTGGAAGCCGCCCATCTTGGTGATCGGCATGCGGTACGAGCGGAACCCGTGCTCGGCGATCCCCTGCTGCCCGAACCGCTTGAAGATGTCGTAGTTCAACTGCTCGCCGGGCGAGAGCGCGGCGCGCTCGATGCCGTCAAGCCGCTTGAGGAACTCGCGCTCTTGCTTGTCGCGCCGCTCGTGGTCGGCCTCGGATGTCGCCCGCAGCTTGTCGTCGAAGCGGTGGTCGCCGAACGACGTGGCGAACAGCGGGCTCTCCCGAAGCGTGAACTCCCAGCCGTCGGCAAACAACTGCTCGAGCTGCGACGAGGCGTTCTGCTGCTGATCAGTACGTGTCACGATCCGTTACTCCTCCTCCGATGAAATGGAGACACGCCGCGCCTGCCGCCGGTCTCTCGTCGATATGGATGCGGCCGGACGCAGAACCGCTGCCACGCCCGGCCGCCTCGATCTGCAGGCTACGGATGCACCCACTGCGAGTTGATCCGGTGACCGATCTCG
>CAYUZG010000447.1:0-1617 GCA_964449605.1 uncultured Verrucomicrobiota bacterium
CGAACCAGCGGATGCCCCAGGCGTCGCCGTAGTAGTCCTCGCTGCCGGTGCCAAACGTCGACGGGAACTTCTCGCCGTCGACGTAGAGCTTCTCGTCACCCTCGCCCCACCAGCCGCCGCGGAAGTTGTCGATGATGAGCAGGTCACCGACGAAGATGCCGGCGCTTCCCTTGCAGCGAAGGAAGGCATAGTCGAACGTGTTGCTGCGCGGCTCGCGCCGCCACTTGGCGCGGAAATAGGCGGCAGCGTCGGGCACGGAGCCGGTCGTGTAGACGAACCGGGCCTTGATCGTGATCGGTTCCGGGCCCTGATTCTCGACGGTGAGGGTGCCGTGCGTGCGGAACGGCATCCGCCAGTAGCAGTAGTCCATATCGTCCGTGACGCCGAGCGGGAGGGAGGCGTACGGCTTCTCGCCGACGGCGCGGCCGAAGAAGTCGCCGAGCGGCGTGAGGATGCTGGGCGACTTCTCGCCATCCCAGAACGCTCGGAGCACGACGTTGCGGGTCGCGTACGGATCCTTCGATTCGATCTTCGCGTGGAACTGGCGGATCGTGGCCGGGCCGGTCATGTCGAAGATCTCGACCGTGCCACCCGGCTCGATCTCGAACATGGCGTTCTGGACACCGGCGTTGGGCGCCGGCTGGGGATCCTGGCCGCAGGCGTCCCAGGCCCGCGCGACATTGAGGAGTGCGGCCCGCTGCCTCGGCGTGATCGGCAGGTTGAACGTCTTGACCTGCCAGTCCTTCGGGTAGAGCTTGTAGCCGATGTGGTAGTAGTGGCCCGGCGTCTCTTTCGGCTCGCCGTTCTCGTCGAGAATGACCGAGGTGACCTTGCACGACTTGGCGAACGGGATCGGCACGTAGCAGTTGGAGGCCGGGTTCTCGCCCCCGAAGACGACCTTGCGCTGCCACACGAACGGCCGGCGGAACGGCTCGATCTCGCCGCTAAAGAGCTTGTCGAAGTCGAACTCGTAGGTCGGCTTCGTGTCGCCGTCGAGGTAGAACCGGATGACGCCCCGCGGGTGGGCCGACCAGATGCGGAAGATGCAGCCGGGTCCGTCGAGCTCGGCCATCACGCCTTCTTTCGTCTCCTCGTCGACGCGGATGTACTGGCCCCAGTCGCTGTTCGCGCTCCAGTTGACGTACTCGCCCGTGTCGGCGTCGTACTTGGATGCGCGGTCGTAGCTCGAAGCCTGTGCGCACGTCACGCCCGGTTGGAGCAATGGCAGGCCGTCGAGGTCGATGAGCTCGTTCGCGAAGGTGCTGAGATCGCGAACCTCGGCCGCGTGCGAAGCCGCAGCAACGCACACGACGAGCAGGAGAACGCTCAGCCGCTGCATTCGTTGTTCCTCCAGTGGTGTGGTGTCTCTGTGCGCGTGTGCGGAGCGCAGCCGACGGGGCGAAGCGCCTCCGTCTCCCTCCCCTACTCGCTGAACCGGATCGTCTCGCCGTCCTCGATGGAACGCAGGAACTCGACGTCGGCCTCGAACGTGCCGAAGACGTTGCACGGGCTGTAGGCGCGCGGTTGCTCGTCGGTGCTCGCCGGCGTCGGGCCGAAGAACAAGGCGATGCCGTTCTGCGCCGGCCAGTAGGCGATCTCGCCGACGGCCATCAGCTC
>CAYUZG010000448.1:0-1612 GCA_964449605.1 uncultured Verrucomicrobiota bacterium
CCGGGTCGAGGTCGAGGCCGGCGCGAATCTGCTGGAGCTGTGCCGGCAGCACGGCGTCCCGATCGAATCGCTCTGCGGCGGCAACGGCGCGTGCGGCAAGTGCGCCGTCCAGGTGATCGACGGCGACGTGCCGATCACCAACGAGCAGCGCGTCCACTTCAGCGACGAGCAGCTCGCCGGCGGCTGGCGGCTCGCGTGCCAGACGCGCGTCGAGCACGACGTCCGAGTCACCGTCCCCGTGCCCGCGAGCGCGCTCGCGGGCCGTATCATGACGAGCGGTGAGGCGCCGGCGGTCGAACTCAAGCCGGCCGTGCGCAAGCACCTGGTCAAGCTCGACCCGGCCACGCCCAACGACCCGACGAGCGACGCCGACCGCATCCGTCTAAGGATTCCGGACGGCGCTCGCCTGCGTTTCCGGCCGTCGGCGTTGCGCAAGCTGCCCGAGGCGCTGCAGCTCGGCAAGCACACCGTGACGGCCACGGTCTGGAAGGACACGATCCTCGACGTCGAGGCGGGCGACACTTTCTTGGGCAACTACGGCATCGCGTTCGACGTCGGCACCTCGACCGTCGCCGCCCTGCTCGTCGATCTCAACACGGGCGACGAGCTGGGCGTCGCCGCCGCCCTCAACCCGCAGCGCCCGTACGGCGAGGACGTCATCTCGCGCATCGCCTACTGCCGCGAGCACGCCGACGGCGCCGAGAGGCTCGCGCGCGTGATCGCCGGCTTGCTCTCCGACCTCGCGGCGCAGGTGACCGTCGGCCGCGACCTGAGGCACGTGGGCGAGTACGTCGCCGTCGGCAACACGACGATGGCGCACCTGGTGGCCGGCGTCGATCCGTCGTCACTCGGCGAGCTGCCGTACGCGCCCGTCTTCACCGCGCCGCAGACGATGCTCGACGGGCCCAAAGGCGCCCGGCTCGGTCACAAACCGTTGGAAATCCCCGACGCCCTCGGCGGGTTCGTCGGCAGCGATGTCCTGACCGCCGCCGTCGCCCTCGGCCTCCACACGAAGCCGGGCAAACGCTTGTTCCTCGACATCGGCACGAACGCCGAGATCGTCGCCGGCGGGCGTGACCGGATGCTGGCCGCGTCGGCCGCAGCCGGCCCCGCCTTCGAGGGCGCCAAGATCGAGTGCGGCATGATCGGCTCGGCCGGCGCGATCGACTCGTGCCGCGTCGAGAACGACGACCTGGTCTTCGGCGTGATCGGCAACGTCGCTCCGGCCGGTCTGTGCGGCTCCGGCCTCGTCGACACGGTCGCCACGCTCCTCGACCTCGGCGTGATCAACGACAGCGGCCGGCTACTTCCGCCCGACGAGTGCCCTAAGACCGTGCCGGCCAAGGTGCGCGACCGCCTGCACGAAGCCGACGGCATGACGCGCATCACGCTCGCGGGCGATGTCTACCTGAGCCAACGCGATATCCGCGAGCTCCAGAACGCCAAGGCCGCCATCGCCGCCGGCGTCGAGATCCTCCTGCGTCATCTGGGGATTGCACCCGACGACCTCGACGAGGTTCTCATTGCCGGCGCGTTCGGCAGCACGCTCGACCCGCTCTCGGCCCAGCGCATCGGCGTCATTCCCCGCGTCGCTCTCAACAAGGTCCGCGCC
>CAYUZG010000449.1:0-1612 GCA_964449605.1 uncultured Verrucomicrobiota bacterium
GGCAAGCGCCGCCTCGGGCGCGGCACGCTACTCGATGATCTCGAAGATCGAATCGGCAGGCCGGCGGCCGGGCGAGTGCGCGATCGGGCGGCACGGGCCGACGGGGACGAGGGCGACGGGCCGCAGGTGATCGGGAATGTCGAGCACGGCGCGGACGGCGTCCTCGTCGAACGCGCCGATCCAACACGCGCCGTAGCCAAGCATGTTGGCAACGATCAGCAGATTCTCGACGGCGGCGGCCGTGTCCTGATAGCAGTACAGCTCGCGGCCGCGGTCGCCGTACCTGGCCGCCGAGCGCTCGGGCTCGGCGCAGACGACGAAGACGAGCGCCGCCTCTGCAATGAACTGCTGCTGATAGGCCGCGGTGGCGAGGCCGGTCCGCACGTTGCCGTTGGTCACGACGTAGAAAAACCACGGCTGCATGTTGCCCGCCGACGGCGCCGACCGCAGCGCCTCCATCAGCACGTCGACGTCCTCGGGCGCGACCGGCTCGCCGGTGAACTCGCGCGCCGAGTGCCGTCCCAGCACGAGATCAACCGCCTGCCGACCGTCCATCATGGCTTGCCTCCGCGCCGGGAAAGGTGTGACCGCCGCTATTCTCCCACAGTCAACGCCTGGCCGGTCACCTGGCTTGCGTCGTCGCTCACCAAGTAGAGGACGGCTTCCGTTGCAGCGGCGAGGTTGGCCTGGTGCTTGGCCGTGTCGTCGCTCGGCGGCACGTCGGGCAGCTCGGCCGGGCAAACGGCGTTAACGCGGATGCCGTACGGCGCAAGCTCGAGCGCGAGCGAGCGCGTCAGGCCAAGCCCGCCCGCCATCGCCGCAGCCAGCGCCGAGTTCCCGGCGCCCTCGGATCGGCCGACGACCGAGTTGACCACCACAATGGAGCCGCCGCCGTGCTCCTTGAGCGCGCGGGCCGCGTGCTTGGCGCAGATGAAGGTGCCGACGAGATTGCGCTCGATGACGCGCCGCCAGTCGTCGGCGTGGAACTCGGTAACCTCGCCGCGCCTCACGGCCCCTTCGGCGCTGACAAACACGTCGAGGCGCTTATAGAGGTCCAGGACCGCCTGGATCATCCGCTGCACACTGGCCTCGTTGGTGACATCCGTCTGGACGGGGATGACGCGCGCCGGCGCAGTCTCGTGCAGGCGGTGGACGGTCTTGTCGAGCGCGACCGCGTCGGTATCGGCCAGCGCCACCAAGGCGCCTTCGTCCAAGAACGCCTCGGCAATCACCGCGCCGAGCCCGTGCGCCGCGCCGGTGACGATGATGACCTTGTCTGTGAATCGCTCGCCCATCGGTCAAGCCAATCCGGATTGCAGTCCCCACCGGTCGTGGTTGCCGGCTGCCGCATGGGCAGCCGAGCGGGGCGACATACTAGCGCAAAGGCCGCCGTGTGCAACCAAGAAGAACGGGGCCCTCTTGCGGGCCCCGTTGCTTCCTCCGGGGGGATCATAGGGGAGCGGATCTCCTCAAAAGGAGGTATCGAGGAGCATGCGAACGACGTCGCGGAGAAGGAAGCCTCGCCCGCATGCCCCTCCTGAGATCATCTTCCACCTCGAGGCGGTCACGGATGGTGGACAATGATTCTCCTGCTTTTCTCTGCCTCCTGCTG
>CAYUZG010000450.1:0-1609 GCA_964449605.1 uncultured Verrucomicrobiota bacterium
GCGGGTGCACGCACGCTGCTCAACGAGCTCGGACTCGGCGCCGACGAGCGCTTCGTCGTCGTCAACCCCGCCGCGCGCTGGCCGGCGAAGCGCTGGCCGCCCGAGCGGTTCGGCGCGGTCGCCGTGTGGCTGCGCGAGCACGCCGGCCTGCGCAGCGTGTGCGTCGGCTCGCCCGCGTTCCGCCGCGTCGCGGGCGCCGTGCGAGCGGCGGCCGGCGACGCGGTGCTTGACGCGACGGGGCGCACGTCTCTACAACAGCTTACGGCCCTGCTCGAGTCCGCCCTGTTCGCGGTCACGAACGACTCGGGACCCATGCACCTGGCCGTCGCGGCCGGCACGCCGGTCGTCGCGCTGTTCGGGCCGACCGATCCGGCGCGCGTCGGGCCGTACGGGCCGGGACACGAGGTTGTGCGGGTGCCTGTGGAGTGCGCACCGTGCTCGAAACGAGACTGCCCGGAGAAGCGGCCGTGCATGCTCATGCTCGACGTGAAACTCGTCACTCAGGCGTGCGAACGCCTGCTCGGCCGGCTCAGCGCGTGACGCGGCTCGAGTCGAGTCGCGAGGGTGTCTCTGCGCTCACGTGGTTCCTGCGCGGCCTGAGGCGCCGGGCCGCGTATTATCTCCTCGTCGTCGTGCGCGCCGTTGTCCAGGCGCTTCCCGAGCGCGTCGCGCACGCGCTGTTCCAGTTCCTCGCCGATCTTGCCTTTATGACCGTCGGCGTTCACCGCCGCCGCTCGCTCGAGCACTTGCGCATCGCGTTCCCGAACATCACGGACGCGCGCGCGCGCCTCATCGTCAAGCGCATGATGCGCAACCTCGCGCGCAACGCCGTCGAGTTCATCCGCTTCCCGCTTATGTCGAGGGAGCACATCCTGTCGCTTGTCACCATCGAGAACCGCGAGCTCGCCGACCGCCTCGCGCGCGAAGGCCGGGGCGTGATCGGCCTGAGCGCCCACCTCGGCAACTGGGAGGTTTTCGGCGCGACGATCGCCGCGCTCGGCTACAAGATGAGCATCGTCGGCCGGCGTATGTACTACTACAAGTTCGACGAGCTGCTGCGCGGCACACGGCGCGCGGCCGGCGTCCGCGTCGTCGACCGCGACGACCCGAAGGCCATGCTGCGCACGCTGCGCGACGGCCACTTCCTCGGCGTCATGGGCGACATCGACGCCGTCAAGGTCGGCGGCGTCTACGTCGACTTCTTCGGCCGGCTCGCGCTCACGCCGACGGGGCCGGTCGCGCTCGCGCTGCGCACGGGCGTGCCGCTCGTGCCGGCGTTCATCGTCCGCAACGAGCGGGGCGGGCACACCGTGCTCGTCGACGAGCCGATGCGCCTCATCCGCACCGGCGACATGCAGAAAGACCTTCTGGTCAACACGATGCGCGCCGCCAAGGCCATCGAGCGCGTCATCCGCCGCTATCCCGACCAGTGGACGTGGTTCCACCGACGCTGGCAGCACCAGCCCGAATGGGAGTTCGTGAAGATGTCTCACGCAAAGGCGCAAAGACGCAAAGGGTCTGCGAGGCCTCCCGGCCTCGCAGAATAGGAGCTCTCCCCTCTGCGAGCTCTGCGCCTCTGCGAGAGATCGTTTTTCTCCCTCTCGCAGAG
>CAYUZG010000451.1:0-1591 GCA_964449605.1 uncultured Verrucomicrobiota bacterium
ACCGGTTCGGCCTGAGCGGGGAGGTCCATTTCCAGATGGCCCCGCTCATCGACGTCGTCTTTCTGTTGCTCATCTTCTTCATCACGGTGACCACCTTCGACAAGGCCGAAAGGGCCGATGTGCGCCTGGCGTATGCCAAGACGGCCGAGAAGTACGAGAAAGGGGAGAACACCCTCGTCGTCAACGTCACCGAACGCGGCAACGTCCTCATTGAGAATCACCTTTTCCTGACGAAGCGCGCGCTCCAGGACTACATGCAGGGCCTCGTCGACACCTTCGGCACCGGCTGGAAGGTGGCCATCCGCGCCGATCGTGACGCGCGCTCGCGGGAGGTCAACAACGTCTACCGCGCCGCGGCGAACGTGGGGCTGACGCGCATCTCGCTCATCACCGAGACGCGCGAGGAGCACATGGCCGAGCGCCGGCGTGAGTCGGGCGTGATCAAGCACGAGGAGGAGGTGCCCGAGGGCGAGCTGATCTACGGGGAGGACTGACGTCCGATCGGGGATGCGGCGGGGCCCGAGCGGCACCGCGACGGGCCGGTCGTGAGCCGGTAATGGAGGACGAAACGTGGCGTTCCTGCGCGCGAAAGACGAAGAGGACATCCAGTTCCAGATGGCGCCGATGATCGACGTCGTCTTCCTGCTGCTGATTTTCTTCCTGGTGGCGACCTCGTTCATCAGCGCCGAGAGCCAGATCGGCACGGACCTGCCGCGGAAGGACGTGCGGCGGGTAGAGCCCGAGGATCTGCCGAAGCAGTTCAAGGTGGTGGTGACCAAGAACGGCATCGTGGTCAACAAGCGGCGGATGAAGAAGGCCGCCTTCCGGGACAAGCTGATCCAGTACGTGGCCTATGACGAGGAAATCTACGTGTTCGTCGATATGAGGGACGACGCCAGGCACGGCGACGTGGTCGAGATCCTCGATATGGTCCGGGAGGTCGGCGCGAAGGTGACCGTTGTGCCGCCGTACGAAGTGGTGGACTGATGACGTGCGACGCGGTCGCACGAGACCAGGCGGCGTCCTGCGGCAGGCGCCGCGAGGCGCCGGACGAGACGGAGCATGAACGACACCCACAGCCGGACCGAGCGCGTCGAGCCCGAGGAACGGGACCGGATTACGTGCTTCGCCTGCGGCGAGGGGTTCGTCGTCGAGCACGTCGCCAGGAACGACGCCTGGGTGTGCCCGGCGTGTGCGCGTCGGAACCTGAACCTGCATACGCACTTCCTCGTGCTGGGCGTCGCGTTCGCCGTGCTGGCCGTCGCCGGTCTGGTCCTGACGATCAGCTACGCGCTCGCCTACGGCAACGAGACCGTCACGTTCCTGTACCTGATGTGGTCGGCGGTGCACACGGCCGTCTCGGGCTACGTGGTGCTGGCGATCTTCGGCGACCGCCGGGCCTACGGGCTGCGCGCGCTCCGCTACTTGATGCCGGGGCTGTACGCGAGCGCCGTCGCGGCGGCCATCGTCTACTGGTTCGTGTTCGCGGTGGTGATCGTGATCGTCGTCGGGCTCGCGTTCGTCGGGCTCGGGGTGTACGGCGCGTACGTGTTCTGGCACACGGTGCGGATGTCGGTGCCGCACCGGCCGC
>CAYUZG010000452.1:0-1585 GCA_964449605.1 uncultured Verrucomicrobiota bacterium
AGCATGGGCAGCAGCACGGCCCCAACGACGGCTGCGCCGACGCACGCGCCGATCAAATCCGCATTATACAACGCCGCCGCCGTCTGCGCGACTCCCCGAAACCACAGACGGCTTGCGACCGGGAACTCCGCGCCGACGAGCCCGCCTAAGATGATCATGATAATCGGGAATCCAACCTGTGCCACAAACGCTTGTCCCGACGCGCTCACCGCGCTTCGCGCCAGCACGAACACGCCCGGCAGCGCGCACGAGAACGCGGCAACAAGCAGCTCGAGCACCACGAGCGTCCGGCGCCTGAAGCTGCCCGGCGCCCGGTTCATCACGGCCGCGCCGAGTGCCGCCCCGATCATGAACGTCGCGACGATCACGCCGATCTGGTGGTACGCGTAGCCGTAGAGCACCTGGAACGCGATGATCACCACCACCTCGAGGCCGGCCGCCGCAAAGCCCGTCGTGAAAATCGCCAGCGGCACCGGCCTGAGCCGCACAAGGTAGACGACGAGCACAATCGCTACGACAACGGCGAACGCGCCGAGCCGCACCTTGTGCTCCGAGAGCCAGTAGCGGATCGCGTAGAAATAACAGACGGGCGCGAAATCGCGGTTGACGGGCGCCGTGCGCGCCGCCGCCTCGATCGTGTCGCGTGCGTGCTCGACACGCTGCGGGTTAAGCAGGTCGTCCAGGAAATACTCGTTCACGTACCGGTTCTCGATGCCGCGCGCTTTGAGTCGCCGGGCGATCTCGCCGGCGTCCGTCGTGAGCGGCGCGTCCGAAGCGAGGAACAGGTGCGTCTCACCCGGGATGATTGCGATGTTGTCGAACGCCTCCTTGAGCGTCACGTACAGGCTTGCGTTGAGATCGACCAGCGCGCCACCGAGATAGTTGGCCGCGCCCCGGATCGGCACGCAGACCACCGCGTCCGGCATGCAGCGCTGCTTAACGTCGCGGAAGAACTCGCGTGTGAAGAAGCGGTTGAGCTGCGCCGTGTCGGGCGTCGGCAGGTCGAGGATCACAACGTCGTATCGCTGCTCGGTCGTCCGGACGTAGAGGCGGCCATCGCCCACGATTGCGTGGACGCGCGCATCGTCCAGGCTGTCCGTGTATTCCTTGCCCAGCCGAATAATGAGCGGGTCGAGCTCGACGTAATCGATCGCTTCGACGCTCGGGTACTTGAGAATCTCGTTCGTCGTACCGGCGGCGCCGCCGCTGATGAGGAGCACGCGCTTCGGCCCGTCGTGCTGAACCATGGCGAAGTGCACGGCGCGTTCGTTCGCCATGTCGTTGTGCGTGTAGAAGAGCAGCACGCCGTTCTCGTAGAACTGGAGCTGATCCGCCACGCGCGTCACGACGACGCTGCCGGTGCGCGACTCACGCCGCTCGATCACCTCCTCGCCCTCGTACAGCCACCGCGTTGTTGCGAGGTCGGGCTTCGTGATCAGACTCGGCACAGCGACGCCGATCGCCGCCGCGACGGGCACGGTGACGAGCCAACGGCGGCCGGCCTCGAGCGCAATCACCCCAGCGCACGCAAGGTTGATCGCGCACGGCACGTAGAGGCTCGTGAACGTTGTGAGCACGTAGACGA
>CAYUZG010000453.1:0-1584 GCA_964449605.1 uncultured Verrucomicrobiota bacterium
ACCCTCGGTGCTCGGCGCTCTGAGCCCGCGGTCGCCCGAGCTCGGGCAGATGAGGGTCGCAAACCCGGTGCAGTAATTCGGAAACAGCATCCCGAGGTCGCGCCACGCGTCCCAACGATCCTCGGCGCCCACACGCCACGGGTAACGGTCGTCGTAATCCTGAGCGTACTGCTTCGTCGCAAGGCCGAGCTGCTTGAGGTTGCTCAAGCAGGAAACCCGAGGACCAGATTCACGCTGCCTGCTCCGCGCGGGGAGAAGCAACGCAACGGCAAAGACAATAAAGACAATAATGACGAGAACGACGAGCACTGCGATCAGGCGGGTTCTTCGCATGGCGACACCTCTCTCCCGACATCGGACCGAGTCGCCACGTCACGGTTCACCAGTGTGCATTTTGAGTGCCAAGAGGTGCCGAGTGCGTACATCGTCCTGCTAACACGCCGCCCGCTCTCGACTTACATGCGAAAGCGCGGCAGAGCCGCACGGCGCGATCTGCCGAATGCGCGAGTGCGTTTCACGTCACTCGCGTGAAAGCCACACGCCTTGAGGAGCTGCTCCACTTCGCGTCATCGCTGGGAGTACGGCGGATCCGACCACCACCGGCGGTAATCCCACGCGCCCGGCGGGCCGAGCGCGTCGTCTTCTTCGTCGGGGTCGAGCGCACCCACGCCCCGCTCCCATTCGACGTGGCCGTCCTGGTAAAGCACGTTGCGGCCGTCGAGTCCGTGATTCGACCGCTCGGTGAGCGCAACGCCTGCCGTCTTGTCGGCGGCGAGCCGCACGGTGGCGGGCGCGTGGTCGGTCCACGCCCGGGGCGTGGATTCTCTCGCATCGAAGCAGTAGCCGTAGCTGATCGTCAGGTCGGCTGCGAACGGATCGAGAGGCCCCTTGTCTGCGTTGACACCCTCGGTGCTCGGCGCTCTGAGCCCGCGGTCGCCCGAGCTCGGGCAGATGAGGCTCCCAAACCCGGTGCAGTAGTTGGGAAACGTCATCCCGAAGTCGCGCCAGGCGTCCCAACGGCTCTCGGCGCCGACATGCCACGGGTAGCGGCCGCCGTAATCGTGCGAGTACTGCTTCATCGCAAGGCCGAGCTGCTTCAGATTGCTCAGACAGGAGCCGCGGTGGTTGCCACGTACCCCAACAAGCAGCGGCAAGATGTAAAGAAGGAAGAAGAGGAGAACAAGGAGGACGACGACGATCCGGACAATCGAAAGGCGTACTGTCATGACGGGACCTCCCTCCCGACATTGGACCGAGCCGTCACGACGCGACGTATCGGTTTGCATTTCGAGTGCCAAGACGCGCCGAGTTGGTGCATCGTCCTGCTAAGACACCGCCAAGCCAGGACTTAGATGAGCGGTCCGGCCAAGCCACGCGTAGACATCTTCCAGACGAAACGTGTGCATTTCGTGTCACGTGCGTGAAAGCGACGCGCGATTTGACACGCTCCGTGGTGTGCGCTACGCTGGTCAAGGGTTGCGAGGAGGCATCCGCGGCGGCCATGAACCGCATTCACGTGCTCAGCGAGACGATGGCGAACAAGATCGCCGCCGGCGAGGTGATCGAGCGGCCGGCCTCCGTCGT
>CAYUZG010000454.1:0-1569 GCA_964449605.1 uncultured Verrucomicrobiota bacterium
GTGGCAGCGGCGCGACTGGATCCTCGTCGTGGGCGGCGCAGTCGCCCTGGCCCACGTCGTCTTGCACTCACTCTTCATCTCGTTCCTGTACCGGCCGGGGCTGCCATTGCTGAAACAGCATCTCACCGTCGTCGTCGCGGTGGTCGCCGTTCTTGTTGTTGTCGCCGTGGTCCTTTTCGCCGCGTTCCGAAGGTGGCCCGAGCGGTTGACGCGGTTCGCCACCGGGCCCGTCGTCCGCGGCGTGGTGATCGCCCTCATCCTCGTCGGCGCGTTCTTCGCGTACTTCGTCAGGCCGATGCTGGGCGCCGGCAGCGCCGACACGCAGAACTTCGTCGCGTTCGGCTGGTTGCTCACCCCGGTTGGGCTGGCGCTGGCCGTGGCGGGCGCGTGCCTGCTGGTGGGCCGGGCGCGGACGTCGGGCGAGCTCGCGCTGCTCGTCGTCGGCCTCGTCGTGACAGTCGTCTACGTCAAGTCGGCCCTCATCGAAGACTTCTTTATGTGGCGCGTGCGGCGCTTCGTGCCGGTCGTGATCCCGATGCTGTGTCTCTTCGCCGGCTACGGCCTGTCGATGATGACGGCGCCGCTCAAGCGCTGGCGGCCGGTCGCGTGCGGCGCGGTGGCGCTCGTCTTGGTCGGCGTGCCGATGGCGCAGCACCGGGCAATTCTGACGACGCGCGACTATGCCGGCGCCGTCAAGTTCGTCGACGAAGTAGCCGAACAGCTCGACCCCGACGGCGTCTACATCTGCAACCACTACTGGCTCGCGATGCCGCTGCGGATGCAGCACGGTTTCGAGACATACGCCGTGAGCGATCCAACGCCCGGCAAATGGATGCTCGCACGTCAGTCCGCCGAGGAGCAGATCGCGCACGGCCGGCGCGTCTACTTCGTCGACGAGGACCGTCCACACATCTTCCCCGGCGTCGCCTGCGTGCCGGCCACGCCGTTCAGCTTCGTGTCGCGCCGGCTCGAGCATAGCAAGGGTCGCCTGCCGACAGCCACGGAACCCGTTCGGCTCGACGCCGTTGTCTACGAGCTCGTCCCGCTTGACGACGCGCCCGACGACACGGCCAACGTCGACCTCACCTGGGAGTTCGAGCCCGGTTCATGTCTGGCCGGCGACGGCTTCCAGCGCGGGGACATCAAGAAGATCAAGATCGTCGAGACGAGCGACGGCGAGCGGCTCGACCCGACGCCCGACACGCCGGCCGACGAGATCTCGTACGAGTACGCATGGCTAACGGGTCGACGGTCAGCGCTGTGGATTCCGCATGACCCCGCACGCGCGTACACCGCCGAGCTGCGCGTCTCGACGCACGGCGTCGAGCACGGTACGCGCGTCGGCATCGGCGACCACGTCCTGGCCACGCTCGAGCCGGGCCAGCCGTTCCACACGGTCGTCGTCGAGATTCCGCCCGGCATCGAGACCGGGACGTCTCGGCGGGCCCAGCTCCAGTTCGTCTCGCTCGCGCCGGACGACTACGACGGCCCGCGCGGCAGCTACATCGACCGCCTCCGCCTGCTGTCGGTGGTGCCGAGTGATGGCGACGAGTAGGAGAGCCGGGCGAA
>CAYUZG010000455.1:0-1539 GCA_964449605.1 uncultured Verrucomicrobiota bacterium
CTCGGGCCCGGCGCCGGCGTGCACGGCGGCGAGGTCGTCGCCACGGGCACGGTGGACGATATCGTGGCCGAGCCGCGCTCACTCACGGGCCAGTTCCTTGCGCGCGAGCGCCAGATCGCCGTGCCCGAGACGCGCAAACCGGCCAATCGCGCCGCCGTGCTCATGCTCACGGGCGCTCGTGAGCACAACCTCAAGGACCTCACCGTGCAGATTCCGCTCGGTCTTCTTGTCTGCATCACGGGCGTGTCGGGCTCGGGCAAGAGCACGCTCGTGAGCGATACGCTGCTGCACGCGCTGCGGCGGACGATCTACAGCAGCCGCGACCGCGGCGGCGAGTACGACTCGCTGCTCGGCACCGAACACCTCGAGCGTGTCGAGATTATCGACCAGAAGCCGATCGGCCGTACGCCGCGCTCGAATCCGGCCACCTACACGGGCGCGTTCACGCTCATTCGCGACCTGTTCGCCCGGCTGCCCGAGGCGCGCATGCGCGGCTACGGGGTCGGCCGGTTCAGCTTCAACGTGCGCGGGGGGCGGTGCGAGGCGTGCCAGGGCGACGGCGTGAAGCGGATCGAGATGCACTTCCTGCCGGACGTCTACGTCACCTGCGACGTCTGCAACGGGCAGCGCTACAAGCGCGAGACGCTCGAGGTCCGCTACCGCGGCAAGAACATCTTCGAGGTGCTCGAGATGACCGTCGAGGAGGCGCTTGCGTTTTTCAAGCACGTGCCGAGGCTTCGGACGCGGCTGCAGACGATGGTCGACGTCGGGCTCGGCTACATCACGCTCGGCCAGTCGGCCACGACGCTCTCGGGCGGGGAGGCGCAGCGGATCAAGCTCGCGTCCGAACTGTCGAAAACCGAGAGCGGCCGGACCATCTACCTGCTCGACGAGCCCACGACGGGCCTCCACTTCGCCGACATCGACCGGCTGCTCGAGGTGCTCCGGCGGCTCACGGAACGCGGCAACACGGTCGTGGTCATCGAGCATAACCTCGATGTGGTCAAGTGCGCCGACCACATTATCGACCTCGGGCCCGAGGGCGGCGAGGCCGGCGGCCGCATCGTCGCCGAGGGCACGCCCGAGCAGGTGGCCGCCTGCGCCGAGAGCTACACGGGCCAGTACCTGCGCGATTATCTGCCGGCCTTCCGTCGTGACGGCGGACCATGAGGAGGGCCCTGAGGCGCTTGCCGGAAGGCGCGAAGGCGCTCTGAACAGGCTCGTGGCGTGCCGGGCGGGAAGTTGGCGATTATCTTGCTTGACAGCGCCAAGGGCGCGGTGTATATTGCTTCCGCATGATGGACCATCTAACAGATTGGAGCTGATCTATTTATGACGCGCGTGGACGTGAAGCCCGGCCAGGACATTGCCGCGGCTATTCGTGCGTTCAAGAAGAAGTGCGCTAAGGACGGGGTTCTGAAGGACTTCAAGCGGTCTCGCCGTTTCGAGAAGCCTTCTGATCGTCGTCGCAAGGAGTTCAGGGAGAGCGTGAAGCGCTCCCGGATCGCGGCGCTGAAGGCGGAACAGAAATAGCCTTTG
>CAYUZG010000456.1:0-1532 GCA_964449605.1 uncultured Verrucomicrobiota bacterium
CTCGACGGCTCGACGGTCGAGGCCGTGATCGGCGGACCTGGAGCCGGGTTCACCGACGGTGATTTCGAGAGCGCCCGGTTCAACCACCCGCAGGGTATGGCGCTGAGGGGCTCAGGCGACGGCACGACGCTCTACGTGGCCGACACGGAGAACCACGCGATCCGCAAGGTGGACTTCGAGACGAAGACCGTGAGGACGATCGCCGGCACGGGCACGCAGGCGCGGCGGTTCAACGTGGACGGCCCCGGCACGACGACGGCGCTCAACTCGCCGTGGGACCTCGTGCTGCACGATGGAACGCTCTACGTCGCTATGGCCGGCTCGCACCAGCTCTGGAAGCTCGACCTGGCGTCGGGCGAGGTTGCTCCGCACGCGGGGTCGGGACGAGAGGACCGGACGGACGGGCCGCTCGGGTCGGCGGCGCTCGCGCAGCCGTCGGGCCTGACGACGGACGGCGAGAAGCTTTACTTCGCCGACAGCGAGGTGAGTGCCATCCGCTCGGCTGATCTCGATGCCAGCGGGCGCGTTGCGACAATTGTCGGTGGCGAGCTGTTCAAGTTCGGCGATGTCGACGGCAAGGGGCTCCGTGTGCGCCTCCAGCATCCGCTCGGCGTCGCCTACTTCGACGGCACCCTGTACGTGGCCGACACGTACAACAACAAGATCAAGCGAGTGTCGATTGCCGACCGCACGTCGGAGACGTTCCTCGGCACGGGCAAAGGCGGCTTCAAGGACGGCGACGAGGCGCTCTTCGACGAGCCCGGCGGCCTGAGCGTCGCCGACGGCAAGCTGTACGTCGCCGATACGAACAACCACGTCATCCGCGTGGCCGACCTCGAGACGCGCCGGGTCGAGACGCTCGAGATCAAGGACAGCGAGATGCTTTGGCCCGAGCCCGACATGCCGGAAGAGGTGACGGCCACCGAGCTCGCGGCCCAGTCGGTCCCGCCTGGCGAGGTCACACTTGTCATATCGCTCAAACTGCCCGGCAGCCACAAGCTGACGGCCGGCGCGCCGACACAGATCGTCCTGCGTAGCGCCGACGGGAAGGTCCTCACGCTGGACGGCAAGACGGAACTGACGCTCACGCAGCCGACGTTCCCGATCGAGGTGCCGGTTGCCGCGGCCGAGGGAACGGCCTCTGTGCAAATCAGCTACGCCATCTACTTCTGCGAAGACAGCCTCCAGAGCCTGTGCTACTTCGACGCTGGCGCGCTCGCGCTGCCGGTCACGGTCGGCGGGGATGGGGGCGATGGGCTTTCGGTCCGCCTGGAGGTTGCCGACCCGAACCGCGACCCAAGGTGACCGCCCGACTCGGCAAGTCCGGCGCCTGCGCCGACCCAAAAAGTGCTTGCAGCAACGGACGTCAAGTGCTATATGACTCGTTCCGATGGTCAGTTGGCCCTTCCGGCTGGCCGTCCGCGTCCGTCCCTGGACGCGGACTTGCCCTTTGCGGGGGCGTAGCTCAATTTGGTTAGAGTACCAGACTGTCGATCTGGGTGTTGCGGGTTCGAGTCCCGTCGCTCCCGCCA